>JBKJLX010000840.1:0-6430 GCA_046596645.1 Polyangiaceae bacterium | reverse complement strand
TATGGCTGCGGCAAGACCTTCATGGCGCGGCTGGTGGTCGCCGACGCCCTGGAGAAGAGGTTCGCCACGAGCTTCGTCGTCGTCTCCGACAACGATCTCCACTTTCACAAGTTCGACGAGCTGTACCGCAAGGTCGTGAGCGAGCTGAGCACCCCGGCGTGCCCTGGCGGCGGCGCCCTCGCCGACATCCTCGACCGGTGGATCGGCGCCATCGAGGAGTGGCTGGTGAAGAACGGCGTCCCCGGCGACGATCCGAGGTTCGACGAGAAGGTCCTCGCCAAGCTCGACGAGCGGCTCGCCGCGATCCCGGGCATCCCCGCGGACATGACGCGGGTGGTCCGCCGCATCTTCGAGCTGAAGCAGGCGGGGAGGCCCCAGGACGCGAACGCGCTGGTATCCTGGCTCTCCGGCAGCACCAACGTCGCCGCTGGCCTGAAGAACCTCGCCGGCGTGAAGGGCGACATCGGCAGCAGCGAGGCCATGGCCTACCTGCGGGGGATCCTCGAGATCGTCCGCGCCGCAGGATACGAGGGCCTCCTGATCGTGATCGACGAGGCCGAGACGATCCTCCGCATGCGCGGGGACGTGCGAGGCAAGTCGCTGAACGCCATCCGCCAGATCGTCGACGCGGCGAAGGACCAGCCGGGCCTGCTCTGGGTCTTCACCGGCACGCCGACATTCTTCGACGACCGCCAGGGCGTGAAGCGTGTCGAGGCCCTGCACGCGCGCATCCGCTACGAGGAGTTCGAGGGGGTCGCCAGCCTGCGCCAGCCGCAGCTCAACCTGAAGCCGTTCGACCGGGAGCGACTGGTCGGCGTCGCCCTCAAGCTCCGCTCCCTGCATCCGGACCTCGCGCCCGAGGTCGCCGAGAATCGCCTTCCGAGAGCATTGGTCGAGCAGCTGGTGGACAGGGTCACCGCGGGCTTCCACGGGAAGGTGGGCGTCGTGCCGCGGCAGTTTCTCCGCTCGCTGGTGAACCTGCTCGACGTCCTCGCCGATGAGCCCGAGCGAGACGCGCACGCACTCCTCGGCCTCCCGATGGCGGAGCTGACGCCGCAGGAGGAGGCGGTGATGGCCGGACGCGATCTCGATGAGCCGCCGCCCGACGACGACCCGGGCTTCGGCGGCGCCTCGGTTGCGATGTGAGGCAGCGGTGAGTGTCTTCGCGCGGTTTCCCGAGCGTCTGCGGTACGCCATCGCCAATCAGCTGGGGTTCGCCTCGCTGCGACCCGTCCAGGAGGAGGCGGGCCAGGCCATCCTCGACGGCAAGAACGCCGTGGTCCTCGCCCCCACCGCCGGCGGCAAGACCGAGGCGGCGATGTTCCCGGTCATCGCGGGCCTGATGGAGTCGCCGCCCTCCGGCGTGGGGGCGCTCTACGTCGCCCCCATCAAGGCGCTCCTCAACAACCAGGAGGGCCGCCTGGGCGAGTACACCTCGATGGTCGGGCTGCGACGGTTCGTGTGGCACGGCGACGCGGCGCAGAGCCAGAAGGAGGCGTTCATCCGCGATCCGGCCGAGCTCCTCATGACGACGCCCGAGTCGCTGGAGGTGATGCTCATGTCGCCGCGCGTGCCGGCCGCGAAGATCTTCAAGGACCTTCGCGTCGTCGTCATCGACGAGATCCATGCGTTCGCCGGGACCGATCGCGGCGCGCACCTGATGAGCGTCCTGGAGCGGCTCGCCTCGGTGTCGGGGCAGGACATCCAGCGCATCGGCCTCAGCGCGACCGTCGGCAACCCGGCCCAGATCGCGCTCTGGCTGAACGGGACCTCGAAGCGGCCGAGCGTCGTCGTCGACCCACCGAAGCCGAAGGCGCAGCGGCAGATCAAGATCCTCCTCCGCGAGGAGGAGAGCGACTTCGCCCGCGAGGCGTCACGGGAGGGCGCTGGCAAGAAGAGCCTGTTCTTCTGCCAGTCGCGCGCGAAGACCGAGGCCATCGCGGAGCAGATGCGCGACGACTCCATCGAGGTGTTCGTCCACCACGGGTCGGTGTCGAAGGAGGAGCGCCACGCCGCCGAGGAGCGCTTCGCCCGGGGGACGAACGCGTGCATCGTCGCGACCTCGACGCTGGAGCTCGGCATCGATGTCGGCGGGCTCGACCTGACCTTCCAGGCCAACGCCCCCAGCACCGTGTCGTCGTTCCTCCAGCGCATGGGCCGCACCGGGCGGCGCGAGGGCGCCGTCGCCAACATGACGTTCCTCTGCGAGGACGCGGTCAGCGTCGTCCAGGCGACGGCGCTGGTCCGCCTGGCGGCCAGCGGCTGGGTCGAGAGCGTCAGGGACGAGACGCGGTGCTGGCCCGTGCTCGTCCACCAGATCCTCGCCCTGACCCACGAGCACGGCGGCATCAGCGCCGAGCGCACCTGGGACACCCTGCACCGCGTCCCCGACTTCCGCGGCATCACCCGTGAGGAGTTCATGGCGCTCGTCGAGCACATGAAGGCGGAGGCTTACCTGTTCGAGGCCGGCGGCCTCCTCAGCATGGGTCAGGGCGCGGAAAAGGCGTTCGGAAAGAAGAACTTCCTCGAGCTGTACGCCGTCTTCTCCAGCCCGGTCCTCTACAAGGTGCAGACCGAGTCGAAGCGCGACCTCGGAAGCCTGGAGCAGAACTTCGTCGACCGCCTGGTCGAGGAGATGAGCACCTTCCTCCTCGGCGGCCGGGCGTGGATGGTGGTGTCCCTCGACCACCACGACCGCCTCGTCCGCGTGAGGCCCGCGCCTCGCGGCAAGAAGCCCAGCTGGGGCGGGTTCCTTCCCCAGTTCCTCGGCTTCGAGGTCTGCCAGGCGATGAAGGCCGTCCTCATGGGGGACGAGGACCACCCATTCCTCGACGCCAGGGCCAGGGCGGCGCTCGCCGAGTGGCGAGGCGACCTCGGGGCCCTGCTGAAGCGCAGCGAGGCGAGGCCGATGCAGTTCGACGGCGACACCATGACCTGGTGGACGTTCGCCGGCGGCCGCATCAACCAGACGCTGAAGTACGCGCTCGAGTGGAAGGGCGGCTGGAAGGTCGTGCCCGACAACTTCGCCGTGAAGATCCAGGGCGACGGGCTGGGCTTCCAGGCCGTCGAGAAGGTCCTCGCGGAGCTACGGGCGCCGGGGTTCTGGGAGGCGGAGGAGACGCGGACCAGGCTGCGGTCCATGGTGCCGGAGTACCGGCTGAGCAAGTTCCAGAAGGTGCTCCCGGACAGGTGGCAGACGGAGCTGGTGGGGAACTACTTGCTCGACTTCGCCGGCGGTCGACTCCTCGGGGGGGGCTAGTCGGCGAGGTCGTTGCAACAGGGCGGCGGGCTGGCGGGGCGGGCGCCTCAGCGCGCCGCCACGGGTACGCCGAGCTGGGCGAACAGGAACGCGTAGATGTCGGTCAGCTCGGCGATCTCCTGCTCGAGGGAGGTGTCGCCGCCGTGCCCCGAGTCGTGGCTGGTGCGGAGGAGGATGGGGCTCGCGTTGCGGGTCGCCGCCTGGAGGCGCGCGATCATCTTGCGCGACTGCATCGGGTCGACGCGCGGATCGTTGGCGCCGGTGAGCATCAGGGTCGGCGGGTAGGCCGTTCCGTCCTTCACCCGGTGATACGGCGAGTAGGCATGCAGGGCCTGGAACTGCGCCGCGTCCTTCACCGTGCCGAACTCGGTCACGTTGAAGGCGCCGTTGGGCGACAGCTCGACGCGCAGCATGTCGTAGATGCCGACCAGGCTGACGACGGCCCGCGGCAGCTCCGGGTGCTGCGTGAGCGTCGCGCCCATGAGGAGGCCGCCGTTGCTGCCGCCGATGAGGCCGAGCTGGTCGTGGGTGGTGTAGCCCCGCTTCAGCAGGTGCTGGAGGACGCCGTGGAAGTCGTCGAAGACGTTCTGCTTGTTCGTCAGGTTGCCGGCGCGGTGCCAGGCCTCGCCGAACTCGCCGCCGCCGCGGAGATTGGCGACCACGTAGCAGACGCCGTTCTCGAGCAGCAGGTTGAAGTAGGCACGAAACCGCGGCGCCATGTCGACGCCGTAGCCGCCGTACCCGTTGACGATGCAGGGGATCGGGCGGCCCCCCACGTGGCCCCTGGGGAGGAGGATGTTCACCGGGATCGGCGTCCCGTCCTTCGACGGCGCCATCTCGCGCACGACCCGGTAGCCGCTCATGTCGGCGGGTGACGTCGACGCCATCACGGTTCTGGTCGTCGTGCCCTTCGCGGGGTCGAAGCGGTGATAGGCGGGCGGCTCGACGAACGACCAGTTCGAGAACAGCACCTCGCCGCCCGCGCCGCGCGTCATGTCGCCGGCCGCCGCGACCGGCAGCTGCTTCGGCTGGGGCAGCGGCTTGCCGGCGAGATCGAAGCTGCGGATCTCCGACGGGCCGCCGGTCTGGAAGAGGACGAAGAGGCGGTCCTTCGTCGGCAGGATCGACGGTGCGCCCCAGAAGCTGGGCACGATGGTGCCCGCCCCCTCCGGCACCACCGTCGTGGCCCTGGCGAGATCGGGGCGGTCGAGGGTGGTGCGCAGGATCTTTCCGCGCGGCGCGCCCTTGCGTGAGAGGACGTAGAGGCTGCCGTCGTCGCCCATCTCTCCCTGGAGGATCTGGTCCTCGAACCTCGCCAGCGGCTGGAACGGGCCGCCCGGCTTGCGCAGGTGGAGCTCGAACTCGCCGCCGTCGCCCTTCTGCACGGTGACCAGGAGGTGCCCCGTCGTCGGGTGCGTCTTCAGCTCGATCTCGGCGATGCGCGGGAAGTCCTTGCCGAGCTGGTAGGTGTCCTTGTCGGGCGAGGTGCCGAGGGTGTGGTGGAAGACCTGGACGTAGAAGTCCATGTCGGCGGCGGGTCGCTCGCCGGGGCGCGGGTAGCGCGTGTAGGAGAAGCCCTTGTCGTCCTTGTCCCACGCCAGGCTGCCGCCGGCGGTGCCGCCGTTCGCCCGCGGGACGACCTCGTGGACCTCCTTGCCGGTCGCGACGTCGATCACGTGGACGTCGCCCGCCTCCGTCCCTCCCTTCGAGATGGAGACCGCGACCAGCTTGCCGTCGAACGACGGCACGAACCAGTCGATGGCCGTCGTGCCCTTGGCGTCGAGCGCGTTCGGATCGAGGAGAACGCGCGCCGCGCCGCCCTCGTCGACGATGAGGAAGGGCTGCTGCTTCGGCGGCTGATCCTTCATGACGAAGGAACGCCTGCCTCGCGTCACCAGCGAGAAATACCGCGGCGAGGGGTGGCTCAGCAGCGTCGTCAGCCGCGCCTTCACCGCGCTGGCCTGGGGCAGCCGATCGAGCACCGAGCGCGCGTACACGTTCTGGGCGTCGCTCCACGCAGCGACATCCGGATCCTTGCCGTCCTCGAGCCACCGGTACGGATCGTGGACGGTCACACCGTGGTACGCGTCCGTGACGTCCTGCACCGCGGTCGCCGGGTAGGGCTTGCTCGGCGACGCGGGCGTGGGCGCAACCGACGAGGCGCCGGGCGCGGGCACCTCGGGGCCGCGCGTCGGCTCGCCCGGCGCCCCGCATGCGGCGACGCCCAGGAGCAGGATGCCCAGCCACGCGTTCGGTGCACGAGTCATCCCGGCCGGATAGGTCGACCCCCCTCGGCGGTCAAACGCACCTCCCGCAGGACTTCCGCGCGCCGGTCAGCGCAGGAGCGACCGAGCTCCGACGGAGCGAGCACGCGCCCCTCGCACCCGAGCGGTCTACTTGTTTTCTTCAGCGATCTGCTTGGCAGCAGCTTCGGCGAGGGCCGAGGCCTCGGGGCCGATGTTGCCCAGGGTCTGCCCCTCGTCGACCGACTGCACGGCCCGCTTGGCGCGGCGGCGGACGTCGACGTGCAGCTTGTCGTCGAAGTTGATGGCGCTGAAGAGCGTGCGCGCCTCCATCCGCTTGTTGAGACCGAGGTAGGCCTCGGCCTCCGCCCAGCGCAGGCGCCAGTCGCGGCCCTTGAGGTCGAGCTTCTCCGCGTCCTTCACCACCTCCTGGTGGCGCTCGCGCTTGCCGAGCTCGGTCCACCACTCGCTGCGGAGATCGTCGTCCTCCGCCGCGAGGTCGACCGCCTTCTTGAAGAGGTCGATGGCGTCGTCGTGGCGACCGACCGCGAGGACGGCGCGCGCCAGATTGCGTTGCGCGCCGGGCGAGGTCGGGTGCGCATCGGCCCACGCCTGGATCTGCGGGAGCGCGGCGAGGATGGCCTGCAGGTCGTTGGGGTCCTCCGGCCAGTGCTTGAGCATCAGCGCCATCTGATCGCCGGGCTCGAGCTTCAGTGCAGCGTCGAGCGCAGTCTTGGCCGACTCGTGGTCGCCCTTGGAGCGGAGCGAGCGCGCGAGCTCGACCTGGGCGCCGACCGACGCCGGCGCGCTCTCCACCAGGACCTTCGCCAGGGCCAGAGCCTCGTCCAGCTTGCCGGCGGTGCGCAGCGCCACGACCTTGCCGATCTCGGCGCGCTCGCTGGTCGGCTTGCCGGCCTTCTTGGCGGCG
>JBKJLX010000694.1:0-4170 GCA_046596645.1 Polyangiaceae bacterium | reverse complement strand
GGCGCGCTGCAGAGAACCCCCGGGATCGACGGCCGCCCCACCACCCAGCTCCCTCCCGACTCGCGCAACCGCGCCTCGAGCGCGTCCGCCTCTTCAAACGCCGAAGCCACCGGCGCTTTCCGGGGATCGAGATCGCGATCGGGGACGAGGTCCTCGGGTCGGCCACTCCCGGCGAGCACCGCGAAGTATCCGTACCCGTCCACCTCGACGAGCACCTTCTCCCCCGGCGGCGCCGACGCCGCGACGACCTCGCCCACGGCCACCTCGGCCTCGCGCCCGAGGAGCGCCGGTGGGTGACGCTTGCGGATCGACCGGCCCCCGAGCAGCGCGAGCAGCACCAGCGCGCCGATCGCCCCCCGGCGCGCGCGCGTGCCGCCGGCTCGCTGCAGCTCGACCGCCAGCGCACCCGCGAGCAACGCCGCGAACAGGAGCGGCGCCAGGAGCGCACGCTCGGGGTGGTGGGTCGGCGCGCCATCCTTCACGCCCGCGATCACGAGCGCCGCGATCTGGCACCCCAGCAGCACCAGCGGCCGGCGCGCGGCGACGAACACGTCGCGTCCCACACCCGCGACGAGCGACGCGACCCCCAGCACAGCCAGCGCGAGCACGAGCTCTGGCTCCGCGACCACGAACGCCAGCGCGTACTCGCCGAGCGCGCGTGCAGCTCCGCCTCCCGCTCCGCCTCCTGCACCCAGGGCCCTGCGGTAGCTGGCGACCCGCTCGAGGAACGCCAGCGAATCGCCGTGCGCGCGCGCGTTCCAGGCCACCCACCCCGCCATCGCCAGGAGCGGCAGCGCCGCGGCGGCCCCGAGCCGCAGCCGGTTGCGCGCCCGCACTAGCCGCGCATCCACGATGGTGATCACCGCGAACGGCACCGCGACAAGCCACGGCTCGTACCGGGCGAGGCACGCCGCGGCGAGGGCGGCGCCACCGATCAGCCGGCGCTCCGGCGTCCACCCTGGCGCGGTCGAGGCCGCCGCCAGCAGGATCGCGGCGGCCACCGGGAGCTCGGGGACCGTCGCCACGCCGAGGCGCAGGCTCCAGGGCACCAGCGCGGCGATCAGCGCGCCGATCAGCGCCGGGCGCTCGTCTCGCAGAAGCCACCGCGCTGCCTGGTGCACCACCAGGGCCGCGATCACGCCGAGCACCAGCGCCACCGCCCGCGCCACCCACAGCTCTCGACCGAGCAGCGCCATCACGCTGCCGGTCACCCAGAAGGGGAGCGGCAGCCAGCTGGTGCCGCTGGGGTCCAGCGATGGCGCAAGCGCGAACCCCTGGGCGATGACGACGCGCGCGAAATCGTCGTCGCTGACGGCGCGGAAGCCCGTGGCCAGCAGGACCGCCGAGCCCACGACCTTGGCCCCCGCGACGATCTTGCGGGCCCGCGAGGCCCCGGCCAGGCCCCTGGGGCCGGGGCTCACTTCTCCTGCTGGGTCTGCTGGTACTTCCGCAGCTCGCGGTCACCGCTCGAGGAGAGCCAGGCGAGCGCGATGCTGGTGAGGATGAAGATCGTCGCGCACACGCCTGTGACGCGGGTCATGAAGTTGCCGGCGCCGCGGCCGCCGAAGACCTGGGTCGCGCCGCCGCCGAGCGAGCCACCGAGGCCGCCGCCCTTCCCCTGCTGCAGGAGCACGACGAGGATCAGGAACACGCAGCTGGAGATGTGGATGACGTGAAGCAGCGTGCTCATGAAGCCTCGAAGTGGCTCCCCACCCAGCACCTGCCGGCGCTGGAGGAGCCTGGGAACAGCGGGCGTCCGTCTAACGCGATCGGACCGCGCTGGCCATCAAACATCACGAGACCCCGTTGGCTTCCCGGTCCCCTGCATCATCGTCCTCGGCGCCGTCGTCCTCCGCGTCCTCCGCCTCGCCTTCATCGTCCGCCTCGCGCTCGGCGAGCCGCTGGGCAGCCGCGGCGATGGCCGCGAAGCCCCGCGCGTCGAGCGACGCCCCGCCGACCAGGGCGCCATCGACATCAGCCTGGCCGAGCAGGCCCTCGGCGTTGTCCGCCTTGACGCTCCCCCCGTAGAGGATGCGCGTGGCCTCCGACAGCTCCTCGCTGACCTTGGCCAGCAGGGCCCGGATCGAGGCGTGGACCTGCTGCGCGTCCTCCGGCTTCGCGACCTTGCCGGTCCCGATCGCCCACACCGGCTCGTAGGCGACGACGCCGACGCCCGGGTGCTCGCCGAGGATCTCCATGAACGCGCGCACCTGGCGGTCGACCACCGCGATGGTCTGCCCGGCCTCGCGCTCGTCCAGCGTCTCGCCCACGCAGGCGATGGGCTTGAGCCCGGCCTCGAAGGCGCGACGCACCTTCTCCGCCACCTCCTCGTCGGTCTCACCGTAGAGCTGGCGACGCTCGCTGTGGCCGATGATCGCCCAGGTCGCACCGGCGTCGAGCAGCATGCTGGCGGCGATCTCCCCGGTGTAAGCCCCCGAGGCCGCGGCGTGGAGGTTCTGCGCGGCGACGCCGACGCCCTGGGGCACCTCGATGCTGCCGCGCGCCTCGTGGATCTCCTGCGCCACCGCCGCGAGGGCGGTGAAGGGAGGCGCCACCACGACGTCGACCTGGCCGAAGGACCGCGTCGCGTCGGCGACGTCCTTGGCGAGCGCGCACGCGTCCCGCCCGCCCGCGTTCATCTTCCAGTTGCCGGCGATCAGCGGCCTTCGGAACGGGTTCATCGGAGCGCTTCGACCCCCGGGAGCTTCTTGCCCTCGATGAGCTCGAGGGAGGCGCCGCCGCCGGTGGAGATGTGGTTGAAGCCCTTGGCGACCTCGTCCCCCGCCGCCTTGACGGCCGCCGCGCTGTCGCCGCCGCCGACCACGGTGAAGCCGGAGATGCCGCTCATGAGGCGGGCGACGTCGAAGGTGCCCTTCGAGAACGCCGGCGTCTCGAAGAGGCCCATGGGACCGTTCCAGAACACCGTCGCCGCCTTGCGCAGCTCGGCGCCGATCAGCTCGACCGTGCGCGGCCCGATGTCGAGCGCCATGGTCCCCGCGGGGATGGCGTCGACCGTCACCGTCTGCCCCTCGGTCGCGTCCAGCGACTCCGCCACCACCACGTCGGTGGGGAGGATGAGGCGGACGCCCTTGCTCTGCGCCTTCTCCACGATGCTGCGCGCGAGGGGGAGCTTGTCCTCCTCGATGCGGCTCTTGTGCATCTTCTTCCCCAGGGCGGCGAGGAAGGTGTTGGCCATGGCGCCGCCGATGGCGAGCGCGTCGACCTTCTGCAGGAGCGCCTCGACCACGTCGATCTTGTCGCTGACCTTCGCTCCGCCGAGGACCGCCAGGTACGGCTTGGCGGGCGCCTCGACCAGCTTGGTCAGCGCCTCCAGCTCCTTCTTCATGAGGAGGCCGGCGACGCGGTCGCGCACCAGCTTCGGCAGCGCGTGCACCGAGGCGTGCGCGCGGTGCGCGGCGCCGAAGGCGTCGTTCACGTAGACGTCGCACAGCTCGGCGAGCTGCTTGGCGAACGCCCCGTCGTTCTTCTCCTCCCCCTCGTGCCAGCGGAGGTTCTCCAGCAGGACCACCTGCCCGGCGCGCAGGTTGTGCACCAGCGCCCTGGGCCCGTCCCCGATGCAGTCGTCGGGGACCAGCACGTCCCAGCTGGTGAGGGCCGCCAGTCGCTCCGCGACCGGGACCATGGAGAACGTCTCGTCCTTCTTCCCCTTCGGCCGTCCCAGGTGCGAGGCGAGGACCACCTTGGCGCCGGCCTTCAGCGCCAGCTCGATGGTGGGGATCGCCTCGCGGATGCGCGAGTCGTCGGTGATGGCGCCGCTCTTCTTGTCCTGCGGGGTGTTGAAGTCGACGCGGATGAAGACGCGCTTGCCCTGGAGGTCGTTTCCCTCCCCGACCAGGTCCTCGATGGTCCGCATGGCCATCAGAGCCCCTTCTTCGCGACCATGAGCGACAGATCGATCATGCGGTTCGAGAAGCCCCACTCGTTGTCGTACCAGGCGAAGATCTTGGTGAACTTGTCGCCGAGGACCTGGGTCATCGTCGCGTCGAAGGTGCTCGACGCAGGGTTGCCGATGTAGTCGCTCGAGACCAGCTGCTCCTCGGTGTAGTCGAGCACCGTCGCCAGCGGGCCCTCGCTCGCGGCCTTCTTCATCGCGGCATGGATCGCATCCCTGGTGATCGCCTTGTCGGTGATCAGGGTGAGGTCGACCAC
>JBKJLX010000607.1:0-8808 GCA_046596645.1 Polyangiaceae bacterium | reverse complement strand
GTCGAAGCCGCCGCGTTCAGGGGGCGGCTCCTCCGCGGGGACGACCACCGGCTCGCCGCCCGCGCCCACGGTGGCGTGGTGGGTCGGCCGTGCCTCGTCGCGTCGCTCCAGCGCCTCGCGCGGGTTGCGCGGGGCGCCCTCGCCGCCGAAGCCGGCGAGGATCTCCAGATCGCCCACCGGCCCGGAGTAGCGGCCGCGGTGCAGCAGCGTGATGACGCCGCGGTCGACGTCGACGTGGACCGTGTCGCACGCGAGCGGGACGCTGACCGCTTCGTCGCCCACGGCGACCACCGCGAACGGGCGCAGCACAGGGAGCCAGAACCAGCGCTCGACGCCGCCGTCGTGAGGCCCGAGACCGCCCAGCACCACCTGAGCCCGTTCCGGGAACGGCAGCGCCACGCGCTGCTCGGGTGCGGCCACCTGGTAGCCGGTGCCGTCCTCTGCCGCCGCGAGGTCGAGGAGGTATGGGCCCCAGGCAGACTCCGCCCGGCCTGCTCGCCTCGGCCGCCGCAGCCGCGCGCCGGAGGCGCGCAGCGGACCGACCACGGGGGCGTCTCCGTCCATCGTGCGCAGGTGCTCCCGCACCAGCGGCAGCGCGGTCGCGGGCGCGCTCGCCACCGCCACCAGCTCGCGGCGCAGCGGCCCGATCGCGAACCTGATCGGGAGGGCCTCCGCGGCCTCCGCGGACGCGGCGTGCCCGACGAGCACGACGTCGGCCTGCGCCTTGAGCGGCACGAGATCCGAGGCGTGGGCGAGCTGGTCCGCGCCCAGCCCGCCGAACGGCATCGGCTCGTCACCCCGGAACGGAGGCGAGGGCAGCGCCGCTGCGTGCGGGCTCCCCGCCGGCGGGATCGCGAACGCCGTCTTCATCACGATGGCCAGGTGCTGCTTGCCATCGTGGAACGGCACGAGGGCGATGGACACGGGGTGAAAGGCACGGAGGCGAATCATCTAGACCTCGCGCTGTCGAACATGATCTGTTGCAGCCTGGCGTCGTCGAAGGGGTCGCGGGGCCGGAGCGCGCCGCCGCTGCGCGCCCCCGCCTCCAGCGAGGCGTCGAGGCGGTCCCGGTTCGAGGCGCCCGCCACGGCGATCTCCTCCAGCGACGCCGCGGGTTCATACGGCTGGCCGAAGCGCAGCCTGGCGCGAGGATCGAGCGGGGAGCGCGCGAGGTGCTCACGCCAGACGCGCGGCGAGGTCTCGAGATCGCGCGGGTCGACCGTGAACCGAGCCTTCCAGGCCAGCTTGCCCCCCGTCGCCGTCACTGCGGTGATTCGCTGGAGCGCCAGCGCCGCACCCCTGGCCGTGGCGCTCTTCTCGTCGGGGCGCGATCTCCGGTGCTCCGTCTCCAGCACGCCGACCAGCACGTCGACGAGCGGCGCGAAGCCGAGCCAGCCCAGGCCGCGCAGGCTCCACTCCTCGTCGGGATGGCGCTGGAGCCGCCCGGCATCCTCCAGGCGGCCCCCGAGCGCGAGGAGTCGAAGGAACGGGCCTGGCTCGAGATCGGCGTCGTCCACCACGATGCGGGCGCGGGCGAGGCCCTCGGGAGCGCCCAGCCGCATCAGGGCCTCGAGCTGTGCGGCCAGCGCGGCCGGGTCGTCCTCCGCGCGCGCCGCGGCGACCAGCGCGGCCGTCGCGGAGCCGCGATCGGCAGCTACCCCGAGGCCGGTGGCCACCGCCGTTCGCACCAGGGCCGACCCGCTGACGGCGTGAAGCGCGAAGACGCCCACGCGCACCGCGCGCCGCGCGGTCGCTGCTCGGGCCAGCGCGACCAGCCGGCCCTCGTCATGCTCGCGCACCAGGCGCGCATCGATCGCGGCGTCCACGTGGGGCCCGCGCGCGAGGGCCAGACCATCGGCGAGGGCACCGTGCGAGGGGCCCGGCGCGCGATCGAGCGCCGCCACCGCGCGGTGCGCCGCCTCCTCGTCGTCGCACGAGCCGAGGACGAAGGAGCGGACGAACGCGCTGGAGGGCTCGACGCCGTCGGGGGGACAGGCCGCCTCGACCAGGCCCACGAGATCGATCGACGACGGCGCGTCGTCCGGGGACGCCCCTCGATCGACCGCTGGCTCCGGACAGGCGACGGCGTCGAGCGCCGCGAGCAGGTCGTCCATGCTCGCGTCGAGGCGATCGAGCGCGGCCAGGTCGATGGGGTCGAAGCCCACCGGCGGCTCGCGCGCGTCCCACGCCGGACCGCCCCCCCGCGCGACGCGCGCGCCGCGGAGCAGGTCGAGCACCTCGAGCGCCGCGAGCTCTCGCTCGCGGGTCTGCCGCGTCGACTCCGGCGCCTCGTCGTCCGCCGCCGCGCGGCGAAGCGTCTCCGCGTCGAGCGGCGCGGGCAGCAGCGGCGGCGCCAGCACCGGAGCCCGTAGCGCCGACGGACGGAGCCGGAGCGGCGCCTCCCCCCGCGTGCGTCCGCGCACCAGGTCGAGCGTCGCCGCGCGCGCCACCACCGAAGGACGCACCCGGCGGAGCGCGGCGGCCCCGGCCTCCGACTCGCCCCGCGATGCGGCGATCGACTCCATGACCGCGGCGGGGTCGTCGTCGAGGCCTACCAGCTGCTCCGCGTCGGGGAGCGCCTCGCCCAGCGCATCGAGCGACGCCGCTGCGGCGTCGAGCCGCGCGAGATGCATAGGATCCCACAGATCCGAGCGGCCCAGTGCCCTGAGCGCAGCGTCACACGCCGACGCGGCCTCCATCGCCTTCGCGATAACCCCGTCCGCCGCGTCGGCCGTCCTCGCCATCGATCGCAGCTCGAAGGTCGAGGCGGCCAGGTCCTGCCACAGGAGCCAAGCCGTGCGTGCCGCAGCCGAGGGAGCGGCAGGCGGCCGCTCCGCCTCCATCCGTGCGTCGACGGCGTCCCGCTCGACGACCAGGAGCCCGGGGCCCTCGCGCCCGGCGCCGATCGCCAGCACGATGCGGCCAGCAGGTGGCGGCGCACGCACGGCGAGCGCCGCCAGCACCGCAGGCGCCGCCGCGCCGAGGTCCCCGAGGACGCCGCCCGCCTCCAGCGTGCTTCGAGCCTCGCCCAGGATCATGGCGCAGGCGTCGGCCAGATCGGCGCCGCCCACGCCGCCCACGTCGAGATCGGCGAGGACCCTGTTCACCGCGCCTCCGGCCAGCAAGCCGCGAAGCGCGGGACGCCACTTCGGCGCGTCTCCGTCGAGCACCTCGAGCGCGACCAGCCGCGCGCCGGCCTCGCCGCGCGCCGAGAGCGTGAGGAAGCCGGCGCCCTCGCCGAGCAGACCTGCGGTGGGGCCCCGCCGCTTCGCCGTCCGCGCGACCAGGCCCTGCTCGTCCTGGAGGACCTCGGAGGCGTACGCGATCGGCGACGCCACCCCACCCACGATGACGTGCGCCGGGCCCCGCGCCCCCGCCAGCAGCGCGACCGCCCGCGTCAGGGCGAGCAGGCCCGCCCCGGGACCTCCGGCGATCGCCTGCGAGTGGCGGCGATCGAGGGAGAGCCCGGCGGCGATCGCAACCTGGTGGAGCAGGCTCGATGCCTCGGCCGCCGGCAGGTGCGGGAGGGCCAGGATCAGCGCCACCGGCCCCCCGGGGTGGGACGCCGCCGCCTCGCGCAGCGCGGGCGCCGCGATCTCGATGAGGCGGTCCGGCCCACGCAGGCCACCGCGCACACCGCGGGCGAGCGCGACCCGCCGCACCTTGCCGTCGATGCGCGCGACCCCCACGTCGCGCGCGGCGATGCGCACGCCGTGCGCTGCGCGCGCGGCGCCGGTCGTCCACGCGGTCCTCGCGCCGACGCCCCGGATGGGAAGGGGAAGCCCGTGCACGCTCACGCCGGCCCTGCCGCCGCCTCGAGCTCGGCGACCTTGCGGCGGAGCCTCTCGGCGATCGCCGGCTCATCCTCCGCCGCCCGGGTCCATCGCCGCTCCACCCGCGCGTAGAAGGGCAGCGTCCAGCCGAGCTGCTCGAGCGCCTCCGTCGGGTCGTGCGCGCGGTCGAGCGCGACCAGCGCGGCGGCGAAGTCGTCCAGGGAGACCCGGGCCTCGGTCTCGGTCCCCAGCGCGTCCTGCGCTTCGGCGAAGAGCTGACCGTAGATGGCGGCGGTCGCCGGATCGCCCTTCATCGCCAGCACCGCCATCCGTTCCAGCCAGGCCCGCTCCTCGATCATCCACGTCCGCTCCGAGATCTCGTGACGCGCGAGGACGCGTCCCCGCGCCCTGGGGTCCTCGGCCAGCTCGGCCGCGATCGCCGCGAAGCGCGGCAGCGGGACGCGAGGCTCCGGCGCCACGGCGCCCCAGGTCTCGACGGTAGCGGCGTCGATCACGGGATCGTCCGGGTCGACGGGCGGCGGCGTGGCGCCCATCTCCCGCACCTGAGCCCAGCCGACGTCACCGCGCTGGATGTCGGCGAGCCGCTGATCGCGCCCCCGCTCGGCGTCCCGCGACTCGAGCGACACCACGATGCGGTGCACGGCGTCAACCGTCTGCTGCGGGATGGCGCACTCGCCGCGGAAGACCAGGGCGCCCTGCCCCGCGTCGAGATCGATCCAGATCGTCTCCAGGTGCATTGGCACCCGCGCGTTGGCGCCGACGAAGTCGACCTCGACCCGCGGGCGCAGGCCGGGCAGCGCCAGCTGGGCGACGCCGTCGGGGCGCGTGCCCTCGATCAACAGCGTGGCGTCGTCGCGCAGCGCCCCCCGGGGCGCCGACAGGTCGCGGGCGCAGGTCGCGCCGGCGCCGCCCTCTGGGCCCAGCGAGTACAGCCCGTCCTCGGGGAGCGCCGGCGCCGGCCGGGGTCCCAGCGCGGCCGCCTGCGCACCGAACGCGGCGGCAGCCAGGGGGAAGCTCGCCACCGGCACCGGGCTCGACAGCGCGCGCGACGCCTCGACCACGCGCACTCCGTCGTGGCCGACCACCGCCACCCGGACCATCCGCCGGCTCGAGGGCGCGCCAGCTTGCGCGTGGCCGACCACGTGGACCTCGACGGTACCGCGCGGCGGGACAAAATCGGACGTGTAGTCGACGGCGTCCGGAGGGTCGGCGGCGAAGCGACTCGGCACGTCGGGCCGCAGCAGCGGAGGCGCCGCGGCGGGCGCGCAGGGGGCCTTCTCGTCCCGCAGCGCCGGCATGTCGAGGAGGAGCTTCGTGACCACGCCGAGGCGCAGCTCGCCCTCGCGGCGGAAGGGGACCGCGCCGACGCCGAGCCGACCCGCCTCGATGCCGCGGGGCCCCTCCGACTGGACCACGACGATCCTCGGCCCCCGGCTCATCGAACCACGCACCAGCCGGCCTCGATCCACGCCCATGCCGGGCTCAGCCCGATCGCGTGACGACCCTTGTCCCAGCGGACGATCAGATCGGGCCGACCGTCGGCCTGGCGCGCGACGTGGACGCGACCGCCCCCGACCGTGTCGAGGACGATGGCGGCCTCAGGCGACGACACCACGGCGAGATCGGGCGCGGCGAAGGCCTTGGCCCACATCCCGAGCCACGCCTCCTCCACGTCCTCGTGCGAGCGCCCGGTCGCCTCGGCCTCGTCGTGCAGGAGGAGTGCATGCTGCTTGTGCAAGGCGCGCAGGTTCCTGGCGCGAACCGCCGCGCGCAGCCCGGCCACGGCGCCGCGCAGGGTGTCGTCGACGGGCGCTGGACGCGCCCGCTCGACCAGCCGTCTCCCCCGCGTCTCCGCGACGTGAAAGCGGTGGCGCAGCACGCACGCCACGCCCTCGCCAGGCGGGTCGACCGCGATGTGTCGGGTCAGCTGGTAGGCGAGGAACGCGTCGTCCCCGGAAGGCGCCTCCCGGTAGGAGCCGCTGGCGAAGAGCTCGACCGTCGCGGCTCGCTCCTGCTCCGGCAGCGCGGGATCACGTCGCAGCCACAGCTCGACCTCGTTCCAGCCCTTCACCACGAAGGGCATGAGATCGACGGTCCCGATGTGGGCGAAGGTGCCCCACGCCGCGGGTCGCGCGGAGAGGTCGTTCACCCGCAGCTCGCCCAGGACGCCACGCAGGACGTGCTGGGCCTCGATGCGCTTGTCGATCAACGCTCGCTCCCCCTACCGGATGAAGGTCCACGCGCCGTCGATGCACGACACCGTGGTGTCGACCGCGAGGTCGTGTGGCGGCGCGAAGACGAAGACGCTGGGCTGCGCGTGGTCGGCCTGGACGTCGCAGAGACGGCCGCCGCTCCAGGGCAGGATGTGCAGGCGGGGCGCCGCCTCCGCGATGTACGTCTGACGGCCCATCATGTCGGCGAGCTTGTCGTGCATCTGCCGGCGCACGGTGGCGGGGTCGAGGCCGGTGGCGATGGACTCCTCGTCCAGCTTGAGGCGCATCAGGTCGATCACCGCGGCCGCGTCCTGCCGCTGGAGGGCGTCGATCATGCGGCGAAGGAGCGCGCTGATCGCCGGCACGTCGCGGGCCGGGTCGTACGGGCGCGCCGCCTGCCATGCCCACGGGCCGAGTCCGCGCCGCACGTCGAGCTGGTGCCGCAGGACCGTCACCGCGTGCTCCGGGTCGAGCGGCGAAGGGAGCGCCTGATGGCGGAAGCGCAGCACCTCTTGCTGTGACGCCTCGTCGTCCTGCCGGAAGACGCTCAGGCTGACGTCGACCCGTCGCTCGCCGATCTCGTCGGTGGGGGCAACCTCGATCCGGATCTCGCTGCGCCCCTCGAGCAGGAATGCGTTGATCTTTCGCGTCTCGACGCGGTCGACGCCATCGGGGTTCTGGATGACGGCGTAGTCGTTGACGAAGGCGAGCACGCGCAGACGCGTGGAGCTCACTTCGAGGACGAAGGCGTCGCCAGTCGACGCGGTCGGTTCGCTGGACATGGGCGGTCAGGGCAGAGCGAACTCGGTGTCGAAGATGTCGAACTTGCCCCAGCCGTTGACCAGCTTCCAATCCTTGCTGGCGCTGAGGACCCAGGTCTTCTCCTTCTTGTCGTACTTGATTTCCGCGCCCAGGAGGGCCTTCACCTTGACGCTGACCCAGTCGGGGATGAGGCGACCCATCCAGCCGAGCTTGACCTTGAGCCCGAGGTTGAAGCCCAGGCTGAAGCCCTTGAAGGCGAGGGCGAGGCCGACCGCGCCCGCCGGGTAGACCTTGATGGTGCCGGTGAGCTCGAGGCCAATGGTGCCCTTGCCGCCGGCGCTGCCGTCGATCGCCGAGGTGAAGGCGAGCTTGAGGGTCAGCGACAGGTAGAGCTCGACCGCCCCCTTGAATTCGATGCGCCCCGCCTGGACCTTGCAGAAGCGGTCGACGCCCATGGTGCCGGTCGCCTCGCACTCGAGCTTCCCGCCGATCTTGACCTCGAGCTTGAGGAAGCTGAGGTCGGCGTCGAAGATCCACTCCAGGATCTCCTTCACGCCATAGACCGCCAGGCCGACCGGGCCCAGCGTGCGCACCCAGTCGAAGAAGAAGAACTCCTTCTTGATGGAGGCGTCGACGATCATCATCTTGCCGCCCGCCGAGTACTCGCAGAACGCCTGCCAGTTCGACTGCTCCTTCCACGAAGCGCCGACGACGAACGTCCCTTCGAGGTACTTGAAGTCCGCCCACGGCAGCTTGGCGGGGAGCTTGCTCTCGAGCACCTTGAAGTACGGCTTGATCTTCTCGCGCAGGTTCATCGTCTTCCGCGCCACGCGGTTGCGACCCTGCTCGCGCCCGATGGAGCCGCTCATCGCGGAGGGCTCCCCGACCTCCAGCTCCCATTTCATCTCGGAGCACACGACGACGGTGCCGGTGATCTGCTTGCCGTGCGCGTCGCAGGTGACGCGCACCTCCTTCCACCACTTGTGGAGCATCGCGATCTGCGCGACGCCCTCCGCGCTGGCGGTGGCCTCGAGCGTGGTCCCCACCGCCTGGCGGCCGCCGTAGGTGATCTTGGCGTGGTCGCCGCAGAAGCCGCCGGTCGCCACCAGCTTGAGCGGCGACGCGTGGATGACCTCGAGGACGTACTTCTCGCTGTTCTTGCGCTTCCCGTCGAGGATCTCGAATTTCTCGAGGGTGCAGGCCGGCGTCGCGTCATTGGTGGTGGTGACGTTCTTTCCTTCGTCGTCCTTCTCGCGCGCGTCCTCGTCGTCGCCTGCTGCGCCCCCCCCGGTGGAGAGCTTGTCGGTCGCCACGCGGTCGGCGGCGGCGTCGTCGCCGGTCGGGGGCACCGGCTCGGCCAGGTAGGCCGCCAGCTCCTCGGCGTTGACGATGATGCCGAGGGTGTTCTTGTGGTTCTGGTAGGTGAGGTGGTCCTTGCAGATCGCCTTGAGGCCCTCGACGTAGACGGTCGGAGCGCCCTGGCCCTCGATCGCTTCCGCGCATCCGTCCACGAACATGCCGTTGGCGGCGCCGGGCAGGTGGTCGTCGGGCGCCGCCTTGCTGGGCGGGGGCTCGCCGCACTTGGTGTTCTGCTTCCACACCCAGCCGCCGTCGAACTTGGTGTTGGTCGTCTTGTTGGCCGCCAGGTGGACGCTGTCGATCCAGTTCTTCCGGGGCACGATGACCTGCCCCATGAGCCGCATGTCAGGCAACGTCGCCTTGGCCATGTGATCGCTGGTGGTCGTGGCCACCGCTTTCCCGCACGCCGTCACTCTTCGGCCCATCGTGGCTCCGTCAGCTGTTGAGGGTCGCGCCCTTGGCGAGCAGGTCTGCGTCGTCGCCTTCGAAGATCACCGTCCCGCCCTTGGCGAGGATGTCGATCTTCTCGGCCGTCAGTGAGACCTGGGTCTCCTTCACCGCGATGACGATCTCCTTGGCGGTCAGGCTGCCCGTCCCGATGAGGTCGATGGTCATCGGTGGCGGTCCGCCCGCGGCAGCAGCGCCGCCAGCGGCGTCGTCGGGCGGGGCCGCCGCCTTGG
>JBKJLX010000535.1:0-8192 GCA_046596645.1 Polyangiaceae bacterium | reverse complement strand
GGCGGCGCCAGCCCGGCGCCCGGCGGCGCGACCCCTCCCGGCGGCGCTACCCCCCCGCCGCCGCCGCCGAAGAAGAGCCCCTGCGGCTGCTCCGCCAGCGACCTCATGTGCAACATGAAGTGCTCTGCCGGCAAGAAGTGAAGCGGATGGCCGCCGTGGTCCCGGTCCTGTGGATCGGCGGCTGCGGTGGCGCAGGAGCGACGCTGGCTGAGGGCCCGATGGCCGTCGTCGACCTCGGTCCGGCGGCGGCCAGCAGCATGCGGGTGGTGCAGCCAGAGGCGGACGAGCCCGACGCACGCGCCGGTCGGATTGCCTGGATGACCGATGAGCGCGCCGCCCGCGACCGCGCCGCGCGCGAGCGCGTGCCGCTCCTGGTGGTGTTCCTCGCGGCGTGGAGCGTGCCCTCGGTCACGCTCGAGGCGACGACGCTGGCTGACCCGCGCGTGGTGCGCGCCGCGCGCGGGGCGGCGACGCTGCGCGTCGATGTGAGCGACGTCGACGCTTCGCGCGAGGTCCTGCAGCGCTTCGCTGTGGCGACGGCGCCCACCGTGATCGTGCTCGCGCCCGACGGCGGGGAGACCTTCCGCCGCAGCGACGCCAGCGTCGACCCCGACGCGCTGGAGCGCGCCCTGCTCGACGAGTGATCGAGCTGGGCGGTCCGCTCAGCCCCGGCGGGCCAGCAGGATGGGGAGCAGCAGCTCGGCGATCTGCACCGCGTTGAGCGCCGCGCCCTTGCGGAGGTTGTCGGCGACCACGAAGAGGTGGATCGTCCCCGGCTCGCCCAGGTCCTCGCGCACGCGACCGACGAAGACGGCGTCGGTCCCCTCGCAGGCGATGGGTTGCGGGTGCTGGCCCGGGGCGTAGGCCTCGTCGACCAGGGTGACGCCAGGCGCGGCCCGCAGGAGCGCCTTCGCCTCTTCCGCGCCCATCGGCCGTGCAAAGCGCGCCCACACCGCCTCCGAGTGGCCGGTGCGCACCGGGACGCGAACCGTGGTCGGCGAGACGGAGATCGAGGCGTCGCCCAGGATCTTCCGCGTCTCGTGGACCATCTTCAGCTCCTCCTCCGACCAGTCGGCGACGTGGCCCGCCTTCCAGTCCATGAGGACGTTCATCGCCAGCTGCGCGGGGAACACGGTGGCGGCCGGCGTCTCGCCGGCGGCGATGGCGCGCGTCTGCGCGTCGAGCTCGGCGAGCGCCGCCTGCCCCTTGCCGCTCGCCGCCTGGTAGGTCGAGACGACGACGTGCCGCAGGCGCGCCGCGTCGTGCAGGGGCTTCAGCGCGACCACCATCTGGATGGTGCTGCAGTTGGGGTTGGCGATGATGCCCTTGGGGATCGTCGCGAGGGCGTGCTCGTTCACCTCCGGCACGACCAGGGGGACCTCGGGGTCCATCCGCCATGCGCTGGAGTTGTCGATCACCGTCGCGCCGCGCTTCGCCGCCTCGGGCCCCAGCTCGCGCGCGGCGGCCGCGCCGGCGCTGAAGAGCGCGACGTCCACCCCGGCAAAGGCCTCTGGCGTCGCCTCCTGCACGGTGAGCGTGCCGCCACCGAAGGGGAGCTCGACGCCGACCGACCGCCTGGAGGCGAGGGCGAGCACGCGCGTCGCCGGGAAGCGACGCTGGGACAGGGTGCGGAGCATCTCACGGCCCACCACGCCGGTGGCCCCGACGACGGCGACGACGAACGGCGACGAAGGTGCGCGGGGAGGGAGGCCGGAGGCCGACGGACCAGCGAACGACATGCGGCGACTCTGCCGAGGTTGGTGCGGCGGGGCAAGCTGGAGCCGCTAGACTGCGCGGGCCCATGCGCCCGCCGATGGCACGACCGGAGCGGACGCTGGGGCTGGGCTTCCATCTGGCGCTGGCGCTGGCGCTGGGCCAGGTCCTGCCTATCGCCGGCTGTGGTGGTGGCGGCGGCGAGGCCGCGACGCCCAGGCCGCGCGCGGCCACCGGCCCCGGGCGCGATCCTGGCGGTGTGCCGCTCCCGCGGGCGCGCATGGTGCTCGACGCGCCACCGCCGGCGACCCTCGTTGCGGAGCGCGCCGGCGTGCGCCTCCACCTCGACGCGCGTGCGCGCATCGCCGTGCACCAGGACGGTCGGGTCGAGCGTGGCCGCGCGCTCCTCCCCCGAGGCCAGGCCCGCGCGGTCGAGCTGCCGGCGCGTCTCGGCGCCGGCTGGGCCTTCACCGTGGTCGGCGCGTCCGGCTCCCAGGTCTTTCGCGCCGCCAGCTGGACGGCCGATCTCGAGCCGCTCGCCTCCACCGCGAGCGTCCTCGACGTGGAGGAGCCGGTCGTCGCCGGGTTCGATCGCCTCTACCTGCGCATCAAGTCGCAGAACCTGCTGGCGCCGGTGGACGCGCGCACGGGCGCGCCGCTTCCGCTCGGGTCGCTCCCCCAGGCCAGCGCCCACGGCAGCATGGTCTTCGTCGACGGCTGGCGGGCCATCGTGGAGACCGACCTTCGCGGGCTCCTCGCCACGTTCGATGCCGGCGCGACCTGGCGCCCGCTCCCGCCGGTCGAGGGCGTGCAGCGCCTCGGCGCGGTGGAGGGCGACCCCGCGGTGTTCACCGCAAGCGGCGTGTGGGTGCTGCGCGGCGACGGGCGCTTCTCCCCGCTGCCGGCGGCTGCCCCTGCGCCGACCGGTCCCGCCGCGGCGCGCGCGGCGGAGGACGGGCCCTTCGCCGGGCGGCCGCTGCGCGCAGCGCTGGAGGACGGCTGGCCCGACGGCGCCGGCACGGTGGTGGTCGCGCGGCGCGGCGCGCTGGCGCGGGTCGCGCTCGCCGATGGCGCGACCACCTTCCTCGACGAGGACGCGTTCCCCGAGACCGAGGCGCGTTGTCATGCGCTGCCCCTCGGCCGCGGCATCGGCTTCGCGTGCGGCGAGCCCGATCGCGGCACCGTCGTCTACCAGCTGGTGCGCGGCGCCGCCGCCGAGGAGGCGATCGCGATGCGCGAGGTGATGCGCTTCGCGCGCGCGCGGCGCGTCGTGTCCTCGGGCAACGGCGGTCTGGTGGTCTCGGGCGGGTGCGGCGACGCCGCGGTGGACGACGAGGAGGGCCAGCTGCAGTGCGCGCGCGCACCGAGCGGCGCCACGCGGGAGCTGCGCCTGCGGGGCGCGTCCTCGGGGGCGCGCCTGGCGGTGCTCGGCGACGGGAGGGTGGTGATCCTGGTGCCTCCGTCTGCGGAGCGCCAAGGGCAGCTCACCCTCCTCGACGGCGAGCGCGCGACCCACGTCCCGATGAAGTTCGTCGATGCGCCCGATGCGAGCGCCGCCGCGCGTGAGGCGGCGCGCGTGCGCAGCAAGCGCGCTACCCGCACGAACGACGAGGGAGACGCGCGCGCCGGCCTCGACCCGGTGGTGCGCGGAACCTGGCTCGACGGCCTGCAGGAGATCGAGCCCGGCGTGGTGGGCGGGTGGATCGAGGCCGGCGGTCCGGTCGCCGGCTACCGGGTCACCCTCGACGGGCGGGTGGAGCTCGGCGAGGTGGTGGACGAGGACGCGGCGCTGGTCGCCGGGCCCTACGGGCTCGCCTTCAACGGCGCCGGTCGCGCGGTGGAGACGACCGACTTCGGTCGGACGTGGACCGAGCGAGATCTCCTCCCGATCGATGTCGACGCGCGCAACGTCGCACGCGCGTGCGGCCCCGCCGGCTGCGCGCTGCCGGGCGCGCTGCGCGTGGGCTGGGGCGAGCCGTCGGTGAAGGACGATCTGGCGGTCGCGCCCGAGCCCGATCCCCTACCGGTCGCCGTCGATCGGCTGGCGCAGAAGCCGCTGCTGCTCGGCTGCGAGGTGGTGTCGGGGCCGCACGGCGGCGTCCGCGCGCCGGTGGCGAAGGCGCCGCCGAAGGCCCCGCCGCGGCCGCCAGCGAGACCGCCGCCGAGGCCTTCCCCCGCCGACGCCGAGGTGACCTCCGAGCCCGCGACCCCCAACGGGTGGCAGCCGCTCCGCGGCATGGCGCCGCCCGTGCTCGCCGCAGGGGAGATCGGCTTCGACGCCGGTCAGCCGTTCGAGCAGGTCTCGCTGCGCGCTTACGCCTGGGGCACGCGCGCCGGCTGGGGTCGCACCGGCCGGTGGCTGGCGCGCTTCGACGATCGCTACGATCCGCTCGGCGTCCGCTCCACGCGGCCGACCTCGACCCCGTGGTCGATCGACACCAGCGCCGGCGAGGCGTTCGGCGTCGGCTCCTTCGCGTACGCCACGACCTGGGCGGCCTCGATGGATCTGGGTGGCCATCATGCGGTCGTCTCCGGGTGCACCGGCCGGCCGTGCGCGCTCTACCTGGCGGAGGACGGCGGCTCGCTGACCCCGCTGCGCGATCCGGCGATGCTCGGCTTCGCGCGGCCGACGGGCCCCGTCGCCCAGGTCGGTCGCGCCACCTGGTTCCTCGGCGCCGCCGCGCAGCCGGGGCCCGGCGGCGACGGGACGTTCCTCCACCGCGCCGAGGGCGGCGTGGTGACGCGCCTCTCGCCGCTGCGTCGGCCACAGCCGCCTCGCTGGTCGGTGCCGCAGCCGGTGCGCCTGGCGCGGCGCGCCCGGTCGGAGGCGGTGGGCGTCGTCTCCACCATGTTCGCGGGCCCCAACGATCGCCGTGGTCGCCTGGTGGTGCTGCCGCTCGATCCGTCGACCGGCGCCTTCGGCGAGCCGGTGGACCTCGGTCGCGCCGATCTGGCGGATCGGCAGGTTCGGTCGTGCGCCGTCGGAGACGACGGGTGGCTGGTCGAGCTGTCGTGGGATCGCCCGCCGGCGGTGGTCGAGCTCGCAGGCGGCGGCGCGCCGAACCCCGGCGCCAGGGCCGGCAAGGCAGCGCCGCGCGCGGCACCGCGCGTGGCCGGGGTCGAGGCGAGGGTGCGCATCGATCCTGGCTCCTTCTGCGTGGAGAGCCTGTCGGCCACCGTCGACGCGCCGCTCGCCGGGGGCGGGAAGGTTGCCCCCGCAAGGGAGATCGGCGCCGGTCGACTCCCCCTCGCGGTCACCCACCGCGGGACGGGCGAGCGCTGGGGCCTCGCCTGCACCGCGAAGCCCTGAGCCCGTCAGCCGAGGATCACTCCACCCACTCGACCTCGGTCTCGCCCAGGGTCCGGTAGGACCTGTCGACGTGGTCCATGAGCTCGAGCCACCAGCTCTCCGCCTGGACGCCGCCCGCGCGCGGGCTGTCGGTGTAGAACTGCCCGCGGATGCACTCGGCGGTGCCCTCGTCGTCGGTGCGGCAGCGACCGTCGACGTAGACGACGATGGCCTTGGGCAGGCGCGTCGCCGTGCTGTCGGTCGGGCTGTTCATCCAGTTGGAAAGGAAGAGGATGGCGGCGCCGAGGTCCTCCGGCGTCTGCCCGTAGCCGTGGAGCAGGTAGATGACCGGGTAGCGCCGGTCCTGCTGATCGGCGTGCGAGTAGCCCGGGGGGAAGTTCACGGTGAAGGGGCCGCTGCGGCCGCGGCTGTCGGTGAACTCGAAGTCGCAGGTGCCGGTGGCCTCGCACGGCTCGCCACCCTCCACCGGCTTGGTCTGCGTCGGCTCCACCAGCGAGCGCAGGCCGGTGTCCTGCCAGCGGGAGCCGATGAAGTAGAGCGCCGTCTGCAGGCGTGACGCGATCTCGAGGACGGTGCCCACGTGCTGCCCGCTGCCGTTGTCGATGTCGCGCTGGACGGGATCGATCTTCCCGTAGCGCTGGAGGACGACGCCGCTCACGTCCTCCCAGGGGATGCGGCTGGGGAAGACGTCGCCGGCCTGCGTGGGGTCCTGCCCGGGCAGCTGCTCGAACGCCGAGAAGTACTGCACGTTGCGGCTGCGGGTGAGGAACGACCCGGCGAAGTGCTGCGCCGCGACGTGGAAGTTGAAGATGTCGCGCAGGCCGCCGTCGGTCCACACGTCGAGGCGTGCCAGCGCGGCGTCGTCGAGCGGGCCGCCGGGGAGGTCCACGTTCTGCCGGCGCACCACGCTGGTCGGATCGCGGTCCCACATGCGCTGCAGTCCGCGCGCGGCGGTGAACTCGCCGTCGCCCTCGCCCACGTCGTAGCCGTCGCCCGGCTCGCGCCAGCCGCCTGCCGGCTGCTGCTTGGTGCCGCAGACGCCGTCGAGGCCGCAGTCCGCGTAGGGCTCGCCCACCTGGTAGCGGTGGTCGCGCTCGGTCCCGCCCGGGTTGTACTGCGGTTCGTAGTCGTCGCCCTCCGGGTCCTGGTTGCTGCCGGAGTCGTAGCCCTCCTCGTCGACGCTCGCGAGACCGTCGACGCCGACGTCGCTCCACGTCTCGTGACCGGCGCGGATGATCGGCTCCAGCTCGTCGCGGACGCCGTTGCCGTTCACGTCGACCGCGAGACCGACCTCCAGCGGGTAGTCGTTCCCCTCGGGGCGCCAGGTGTTGGCCCACGGCGAGCGCGCCTCGTCGGGCTCGCTGCCGTCGCACACGGTGATGACCGGGAACGAGCCGTCGGGGTTGTACTCGTCGTCGAAGTAGCCCTCGAGCGTGAGCGGGTTCGCACATCGCTGCGCCGGGCACTCGGCCGCCAGCTGGTCCTGCAGCTCCTTGCCCGGGTCGCCCTCGATGGGGTCGACCCAGACGCTGCACAGGTCGTCGTCGCGATCGCCGACCACGCTGGGGTCGTCGGGGCGCACGCCGGCCGGCAGGTTCTCGGCGCCCGGGGTCAGATTGTCGCCGTTGGGGTTGCCGAACACCAGCGCCAGGTCGCGGAAGATCTGGCTGTAGTCCTGGCGTGGGAAGCGGCCGCCGGTGCCCTGGCGCGGGTACTCCGCCCACCAGGTGTCGAAGGTCTGCGGGTGCTCGTAAGGGTCGATCGGCGTCGGCATCAGCGTGCAGCGGCCGTCGACCCCCTCGTACTTGCCGATGCAGCGCTCGTCGCTCGCGCAGTCGTCGTCGTCACCGCAGGTCGCCTTCTCGGTGGGCACGTCCTCCGCCGTCGCCCCGGAGGGGATGGGTCGGAAGCCGCCGAGGTGGTTCTGCTCGATGTTGTGCAGGAGCCAGCTCCAGGCGCCGGGCCCGCCCAGCGGCGCGACGACGTCGAACAGCTCGTGGTGGCGCAGGCCGAACATGCTCGACCCGATGCCCCCCATGCTGATCCCGGTGACGGCGCGGTGGGTGAGCCGTCGCTTGCGCTTGACGGTGCCGGCGTCGCTCCGCACCACCGCCTGGTAGGTGCCGAGCCGCGGGGCCATGAACGAGAGCGACCACGCCGCGGGGTTCGCCGGGTCCTGGACGATGCGTGCGTCCATCACCGGCACGATGCGCGGCGCCCTGAACTTCGGGCCGCTGTACGCGACCTCGACGTGGCGACCGCGCGCCTCGGGCGGCATGCGCGCAGGGTTGATGGGGATGGTCATCGGCACGTCGCGCGGAAACGCGAGATCAGTGGGGCCGAACGTCACCGCGGGGCCGAGCGCCAGGGTGCCCGAGGGGAGCTGCGTCGAGCCGGCGGAGGTGCCGCAGCCGACGGTCGCCGCGAACGGCTCCACCGGCCAGAGGAAGCTGCCGTTCTCGGCGTCGTTGGCGCCGTCGGGGAGGGAGAGCGAGGGGCCGCCGTCGAGCGCCAGCCGGTCGCCCGCGCGCAGCGCCGCGGTCGAGACGAAGCCCTCGCAGGCCGGGAGATCGGCGCCCATGGTGACGACCTCGATCCGCGTCTCGGCCGGCGCGCCGGTCTTGGAGGCGACGCGCGCGACCAGCGTCGCCGACCCCGGCGTGCTGGCGCCGTGGATGCGCAGCACCGACGACGCTCGGTAGAGGCCGAAGCTCGGCCCCTCCTCGTCCACTCCCGGCTCGGGCGCGGTGAGGACGTCGGGCGACTCGCTCTCCAGCTCGATCGGGAGGTCCTCGCAGACGTCAGGCTCGAGGATGAGCTTCACCGGCCGCGTCGCGCAATCGGTGTCCGAGTCCCCGCACGGCGGGACGAAGACGCGCGCCGGCTCCGGGCGGAGGAACAGCGCGCCCTCGCTGGGGTCGACGCACACATCGCCCGGGCGGAGGGTCGCCTCTTCCTCTCCTTCCGGCTCGTCCTCCGGCGGGACGACGTCGAAGCCGCTGCACCCGGGGGAGGCGGCGGCGGCGAGGGCGCCGCTGGCGGCCAGCAGCAAGGACAGCACGCGGAGGCGCGGTGAAGCGAGCGACATGGTGGGCGGGGAGCCTACTCGCGCCGGGTGGGCGCGTCGCTGCCGTCGTCCAGGCCGTCCGTGTCCGGCGCGGGCAGGTCC
>JBKJLX010000460.1:0-4430 GCA_046596645.1 Polyangiaceae bacterium | reverse complement strand
GGCGACGAGCGCCGCCCAGGTGGATCACGATCGCGCCGCCTCCGCGCCCGCCAACCGCGGCGCCATGGATCAGCTCAGCGCCGCGCCGTGGATCAGATCAAGGGCGCCGCTAAAGCAGGGTATGCGCCGTCGGCAGAACGCCGGCGCGAAGCCAGAGCGAGAAGTGACCAGGCCCCCCCGTCCTGGCGATCTTGCCGTGCCGGGGCGCCAGGTCGGCGACGGCGACGTGGTGGTTGCGGAGGCGCTTCGAGTTGCTCCGCAGCTGGAGCAGGTGCCCGCGCTCCCTCGCGCAGGAGATGGCGGCGCGGAGGCACTCGTCCTGGCCCTTGAACGAGCCCCGGTCGATCGCGCACTCCATGTCGGTGGGCGACGGCGGGTCCGTGGCGACCAGCAACGCCACCTCGCCAGCCACGTCCGCGGCGTCGGGTGGGGGGCAGGACGCAGGCACATGCGGAGGCCACTCGGCGCTGCCGCCTGTCGATGATCCGTCCGGACCGTGGCTGGCGGCGTCCTCCTCCACGCGCGGAGGGTAGCCCGGCTGCTGCGTTGATGAGAAGGCGCTCAGGCGGTCGTCACGAGCCAGTCCAGTCCGCACGAGCGCGGATTCCATCGAGCTCCGGTCCCCTTCCGGGTGATGCTCGCAGCCGGCGCCGCATGAGCATCCACAAGGAGATCAGCTTCGAGTCCGAGGTCTGCAACCACCTCGCGAGCAACGGGTGGCTCCACGAGGCCGGCGACGCCGCGAAGTACGACCGTGCCAGGGCCCTGTTCCCGCCCGACGTTCTCACCTGGGTGCAGGCCACGCAGCCGAAGGCGTGGGAGACCCTCACCAAGAACCACGGCGCGCTGGCGTGCGAGACCCTGCTCAAGCGGCTCCGCGACCAGCTCGACCAGCGGGGCACGCTGGAGGTGCTCCGCCAGGGCATCGAGCTCCTCGGCCTCCGCCAGCCGGTGAAGCTCGCCGAGTTCAAGCCCGCCCTCGCCATCAACCCCGACATCCTCGCGCGGTACGCGCAGAACCGGCTGCGGGTGGTGCGCCAGGTCCGGTACTCGCTGCACAACGAGAACAGCATCGACCTCGTCCTCTTCCTGAACGGCCTGCCGGTCGCGACGGTCGAGCTGAAGACCGACTTCACGCAGTCCGTCGCCGACGCGGTGGACCAGTACCGGTTCGATCGCGTCCCGAACCCCAAGGGCCAGGCCACGGAGCCGCTCCTGTCGTTCCCGAGCGGTGCGCTCGTCCACTTCGCGGTGAGCAACAAGGAGGTGCAGATGGTCACGCGCCTGCAGGGCGCGGCGACCACCTTCCTCCCCTTCAACCAGGGCGACGACGGCGGCGCCGGCAACCCGGTGAACCCCGCGGGCGGGCATCGCACCGCCTACCTCTGGGAGCAGGTGTGGGCGCGCGAGAGCTGGCTGGAGATCCTGGGCCGCTACCTCATCGGCAAGCGAGACAAGGCGAAGAAGATCGTCAGCGTCGTCTTCCCCCGGTACCACCAGCTCGACGTGACGCGGAAGCTCCAGGCGGCGGTGCTCGCCGAGGGTGCGGGTGGCCGCTACCTGGTCCAGCACTCGGCGGGCTCGGGGAAGACGAACTCGATCGCGTGGACGGCGCACTTCCTCGCCGAGCTTCACGGCGCCGACGACAAGAAGGTCTTCGACTCGATCCTGGTGGTGTCCGACCGGAACGTCATCGACTCCCAGCTTCAGGAGGCGATCTTCGATTTCGAGCGCACCGCCGGCGTGGTCGCGACCATCACCAGCAAGGACGGCAGCAAGAGCGGCAAGCTCGCGGAGGCGCTGTCGGGGGACAAGAAGATCGTCGTCTGCACCATCCAGACGTTCCCCTTCGCAATCGAGGCCGTGCGGCAGCTCGCGGCCACGCAGGGGAAGCGGTTCGCCGTCATCGCCGATGAGGCGCACAGCTCGCAGAGCGGGGAGGCCGCGGCGAAGCTCAAGGCGGTCCTCTCGGCGGAGGAGGCGGCCGAGCTCGCCGACGGGGGAGAGATCAGCAGCGAGGACATCCTGGCCGCCCAGATGACGGCGCGGGCCGGCGAGTCGGGCATCACCTTCGTCGCGTTCACCGCCACGCCGAAGAACAAGACGATGGAGCTGTTCGGCACCCGGCCCGACCCGTCACGCAAGCCCGCGCCCGACAACGTGCCGACCCCGTTCCACGTCTACTCGATGCGCCAGGCCATCGAGGAGAGGTTCATCCTCGACGTGCTCGCGAACTACACCCCGTACAAGCTGGCGTTCAAGCTCGCCCACGGGGGGAAGGAGCTCGACGAGAGGGACGTCGAGAAGAGCGCGGCCCTCAAGAAGATCATGGGCTGGGTGCGGCTCCACCCGTACAACATCGCGCAGAAGGTCCAGGTCGTCGTCGAGCACTACCGGGCCCACGTCGCGCCGCTGCTGGACGGGCGCGCCAAGGCGATGGTCGTGGTCGCCAGCCGGGTCGAGGCCGTGCGCTGGCAGCTCGCGATCGAGAAATACATCCGGGAGCACGGCTACGCGATCGGCACCCTCGTCGCCTTCTCCGGTGAGGTCATCGACAAGGAGTCGGGGCCCGATCCCTTCACCGAGCAGAGCCGGGCGCTGAACCCGAACCTCAAGGGCCGCGACATCCGCGAGGCCTTCAACGGCGGCGAGTACCAGGTGCTCCTCGTCGCCAACAAGTTCCAGACCGGGTTCGACCAGCCGCTGCTCTGCGGGATGTACGTCGACAAGCGGCTCGCCGGCATCCAGGCCGTGCAGACGCTCTCCCGCCTCAACCGCGCCCACCCCGGCAAGGACACGACCTACGTCGTCGACTTCGTCAACGACCCCGAGGAGGTCCTCGAGGCCTTCAAGACGTACTACGCGACGGCCGAGCTCTCGGCGACGACCGATCCCAACCTCGTCTACGACCTCCGCGCGAAGCTCGACGCCGCCGGTCACTACGACGACTTCGAGGTGGAGCGCGTCGTCCTGGTCGAGCTGAACCCCAAGGCCAAGCAGGGCGAGCTCGTCGCCGCCATCGAGCCCGTCGTCGATCGCATTCTCAAGCGCCACAAGGCCGCCCTGGCCGCCTTCAAGGTGGGAGGCGACAAGTCCGACGCCAAGGCCGAGCTCGACGCCCTCGTCCTCTTCAAGAGCGACATGGGCGCGTACCTCCGCCTCTACACGTTCCTGTCGCAGATCTTCGACTACGGCAGCACCGCGATCGAGAAGCGCGCCGTCTTCTACAAGCGCCTCCTGCCCCTCCTCGAATTCGGCCGTGAGCGCGAGTCGATCGACCTCTCCAGGGTGAAGCTCACCCACCACATCCTCCGCGCGCGCGAGTCGGTCGCCCTTCACTACGGCGACGGGGACAAGCCGAAGCTCGACCCCCTCACCGAGGCCGGCGGCGGCAGCGTCCAGGAGAAGGAGCGCGCGCGCCTCGACGAGATCATCGAGAAGGTGAACACCCTCTTCGAGGGCGAGCTGACCGATCAGGACAAGCTCGTCTACGTGAACGACGTCCTCCTGGGGAAGCTGCTCGAGTCGACGACCCTCGCCCAGCAGGCCGCGAATAACACCAAGGAACAGTTCGCGAGCTCGCCCGACCTCAAGACCGAGATGATGAACGCCATCATCGGCGCGCTCGATGCGCACACGCTGATGAGCACCCAGGCGCTGAACTCGGAGGCGGTCCGGGTGGGGATCAGGGACATCCTCCTGAACCACGCGCACCTCTGGGAGGCGCTGCGGTCCAGGGCTGCGCCGTTGGCGTGACGCGTGCGCTCCCCCGGTGTCGCTCGGAGCCTGGGCATCCGAGCCGCTACGGGCCATCTACGAAGGCCGAGGCTGCCCTGAGCGCCTCGGTGCCCCGTTTCTCCGAACGGGACACCACAACCGTGCGCAAGGTCAGTCGCGCTTGTAGCAGAACATCGTTTGCGACCACTGAATCTCGTCGCTGTGGCCGTCTTCGCATTTTGACATTTTCGCCGCATCGAAAGACGGCTGCTTCTTCTCGTATTCGTAGGTCAGAAAGCTATCCGACTCGCGCTCGATCGAGAACGCGACGAGGCTGTATCGCGTAATGCCTCGCTTGGTCCACTTGTCCCATACCGCTGGGAAGGCAACCTGCATCCAGGACTGTTTCCCTTGCTTCTTGAGCGTTGCGAGCATCTTCGCGTGCGCGGCAGTTTCTGTTCGGACGCAGTGGCTGAACATGCGCTTGTCGAGCTCGCCGCGCTTCGTCCACTCCTCGGTGCAGTGCTCCTCGACATTCGTCTTGGAGAACGCATAGGCGGGTGCGGTCGCAAGATCCACGTTGGCTGGCGGTGGGGTGCTTTAGCGGCGCCCTTGATCTGATCCACGGCGCGGCGCTGAGCTGATCCATGGCGCCGCGGTTGGCGGGCGCGGAGGCGGCGCGATCGTGATCCACCTGGGCGGCGCTCGTCGCC
>JBKJLX010000329.1:0-14170 GCA_046596645.1 Polyangiaceae bacterium | reverse complement strand
CTGAGGCGCGGAGAAGCGGTTCACCAGGAAGTGCTCGCCGCCGATGAGCTTGCGCATGGCCGCGATGGCGAGCGCGCGCACCCGCACCCAGAGGCCTCGCTGGGCGCCCACGTCGAGGGCCACGCTCATGAGCACCGAGGCGTCGCGCGCGACCATGCTGCCGGCCTCGGCGATCAGCGTCTCCCCCGGGCCCAGCCGCAGCTCGAGCAGGGGAAATGAGGGGAGGTGCTTGACCAGGGCGTCCATCGAACGATCAGCGCGTCGGCAGGCCCATCGCCTCCTCCGCGCACGCGGCGATCGCGTCGTACACCACCGGGCGCGCCGCACGGATCGCCACGTGATCCCGCGTGGGGTGCACGCGGTTGGTGAGCAGGACGCCCACCAGGCTCGCGTCGGGGTCGACCCACAGGCTGGTGCCGGTGAAGCCGAGGTGTCCGAACGTCCGCGGGCCGAAGCGGGTGCCGGCGCTGGGGGCCGGGCCGCTGCGGGTGTCGAAGCCGAGCACGTGCGAGCCCCCTGGCCACGGCGCGAGGGCCGCGCCGAGCGCCTCGGCGTCGAGCCAGTCGCCGCGCTCGCCGGCCAGCGTCACCATCAGGAGCTCGCCCAGCGCGAGCACATCGTCTGCCGTACCGAAGAGGCCGGCGTGACCGCAGGACCCGTCGCCCGCGATCGCCCAGGCGTTCTCGTCGTGGACGGCGCCGCGCACCGTACCTCCTCGGAACTGTACGACCTCCGTGGGCGCGACGCGGTCGTCGAACGTGCTGTCGGCCAGGCGGTGGAGGCGAGCGGATCGGGCACCGCTCCCCGCGGGTAGGGCGACCTCGTCCCGCAGCAGCTCGTCGAGCGGCCGACCGGCGACCCTGGCCAGGGCCGCGCCGGCGAGCAGGTACCCGAGGTCGCTGTAGAGCGCCGGCGCGCCGTGCCCCGGCAGCACCCCCAGGTCCGCCGGCATGGCCCCGGCCGCCTCCAGGAGGGCGGCGGCGCGGTCCACCGCCTCCCCCCGGGTGAGCGGGGCGAAGAGCGGCCGGTGAGCCTCGAGCCCGGCGCGGTGCCGCAGGATCAGGGCGAGGGGCCGTTCGCCCGCCGCGCTGCCGCGGAGGGCCGGGAGCGCATGGGAGAGGGGGGCCTCGAGGTCGAGGAGGCCAGCGCGCGCGAGGCGCAGGGCTGCGAGGGCGGTGAACGGCTTGGTGACCGACGCGAGGTCGAAGGGTGTCGTGGTCGTCGCGTCGCTGGCATCGGAGCGCCGCTCGAGCCGTCCCGCCACGGCGCATCCCCGCACCCACGTGCCGTTCGCGCGGCGGCGCGCGGCGGCGACCACCGCGCACGGCGCCGCCGCGAACGTCTCGACGACGAGCCGCGCCGCGGCAGCGAGACCAGTGTCCAGCGTGGCGTCGGTCGGTGGTCTCGACACCTCGCGACTTTGACCCGCGGCTCCGTGCACACGTATCCTTCCGTTCCGAGGATCAAGGACCATGGCGGAGTTTGCTTGGGAGGCCCGGGGACGCACGGGCGAGCTTCAGAAGGGGGTCATGGACGCCCCGAACGAAGCGGCGGTCCAGGCGCGCCTGCGCGCCCAGCAGCTCAGCCCGACCAAGGTCAAGAAGCAGCTCAGCCTCAGCTTCAGCCTCGGCACCGGCGTCTCGCCGCAGGACCTCGTCAAGTTCGTCCGCCAGTTCGCGACGATGATCGACGCGGGTCTGCCGCTGGTCCAGTGCCTGGAGATCCTCTCCAGCCAGGAGCCGAACAAGATCTTCGCCGTCGTGCTCCGCGACATCAAGAGCACCGTGGAGCAGGGCTCGACCTTCAGCGACGCCCTGCGACGGCACCCCAAGATCTTCGACGCGCTGTTCACCAACCTGGTCCAGGCCGGCGAGGTCGGCGGCATCCTCGACACCATCCTCAACCGCCTCGCGCAGTACATCGAGAAGCGGCAGAAGCTTGCGCGGCAGGTGCGCGGCGCCCTCGTCTACCCGACCGCGGTCATCATGATCATGATCGTGGTCATGACGGTTCTCCTCACCTGGGTCATCCCGGCGTTCGAGAACATGTTCGCGGAGTTCGGCGCGAAGGATGCGCTCCCGGCGCTCACCAAGGCCGTCATCGCCGTCTCCCGCAACTTCGTCACTTTCCTGCCCATCCTCGTCCTGATCGGCGCCGGTGCCGCGTTCGCGCTCGTCACCATCTACCGGCGGCCTCGGGGGAGGCGGTTCTTCCACGGCCTCATGCTGAAGACGCCGGTCGTCGGCAACGTGCTGCAGAAGATCGCCGTCGCCCGGTTCACGCGGACGCTCGGCACGCTCCTCGGTTCCGGCGTGCCCATCCTCGACGCGCTCGAGATCGTCGCCAAGGCCTCGGGCAACATGGTCGTCGAGGAGGGCATCATGTACGCCCGCCTCAAGATCTCCGAGGGCAAGAACATGGCGGAGCCCCTCAGCGAGCTGAAGGTCTTCCCCGGCATGGTCGTGCAGATGGTCGCCGTCGGTGAGCAGACCGGTGCGCTCGACACCATGCTCAACAAGATTGCCGACTTCTACGAGGACGAGGTCGACGTCGCCGTCGCCGCGCTCACGTCGCTGATCGAGCCCATCCTGATGGTGGTCATCGGCAGCATGGTCGGCACCGTGCTGATCGCGATGTACATGCCGATCTTCTCTCTCGCCGGCGCGATCAAGGCCGATTGAGCGACCGACCGGCGCCCACGGAGGCGCCGGCGCGTTCTCACCCCACCACGGGGTGGGCGGCGCCGCCGTCGGATGCGCTCGTCGGGCTCGAGGAGTCGCGCCCCGGCACCGAGACCGCGCGCTTCGCGCTCGGCGTGCGCGGCCACGAGGTCGGGCACGGGCGGCGGCTCGCCTGGCTGATCGCACTGAGGCTGGTGCTGCTGACGGTGGTGCTGGTGGTCGTGACGACGGTCTACCTCCGCGGCGCGGGGGGCTTCTCCGGCATCGTCGCGCTGGGCAGCGTGGGCGCCTCCTACGCCCTCGCCGCGGTGTTCGCGGGTGCGCTCCGCAGCGGGCGCGCGGTGCCGGCCGCCTCCCACGCGCAGATCGTCGCCGATCAGGTCCTGTGGACCGGCATCGTCTACGTCACCGGCGCCGCCTCCAGCCCCGGCACGTCGCTCTACGGCCTCACCTGCATGTCGGGGGCGATCATCCTCGGCCGGCGGGGCGCGCTCCTCGCCGGCGCCTCGGGGATCGCACTCCTGGTCGCGATGCAGACGGCCCTGTGGACCGGCGTCCTGCCGGTGCCGCCCGATCAGTCCGCGGCGCTCTACGACACGACGCTGGAGCGGGGGGCGTTTCCGCTCTTCACCAGCGTCACCGGCGTCGCCGTGGTCGCCGCCCTGGCGGCGTACCTCGCCGAGCGCCTTCGCAAGACCGGCGGTGCGCTCGCCGTCGCCACCGAGCGGGCGGAGAAGGCCGCGCAGCTCGCGGCGCTCGGCCGGCTGGCCGCCGGGCTCGCGCACGAGATCCGCAACCCGCTCGGCGCCATCCAGGGGTCGATCGAGCTCCTTCGGACCGGCGGCACGCTGCGCGAGGAGGATCGGATCCTCTGCGAGATCATCGAGCGCGAGGCTTCCCGGCTGAACGACCTGGTGGGCGACATGCTCGATCTGGCACGACCGCGCAGCCCCGCGACCGAGGCCGTCGACCTCGCTCAGGTGGCGCGTGACGTCGTCACCCTCGCCAACCGATCAGGGCGCGGCGGCGACGTCGTCGTCCGTTACGAGGGCCTGGAGGAGGGTCGCGTGGTCGCCGACGCATCGATGCTTCGACAGGTGGTGTGGAACCTGGTGCGCAACGGGGTCCAGGCCAGCTCCGCGGGTGACCCCGTCGACGTGCGCGTGGAGCGCGAGGCGGACCACTTCGAGCTCGTCGTGCGCGACGATGGACCCGGGATCGCGAGCGAGGCGTTGCCGCGGCTCTTCGACGCCTTCTACACGACGCGCTCCCACGGGACCGGCGTCGGCCTCGCCGTCGTGAAACGCATCGTCGACGACCACGGCTGGAAGCTCCGCGTCGAGAGCGCCCCCGGCCAGGGCGCGAAGTTCAGCGTGCGGATCCCGGCGGCGCCGGCGGATTGATCGATGAGACCGCAGGCGAGGGCAAGGGCGCGCGCGGCGGCGAGAGGCTGCTCCAGTCCACGGCGAGCCCCGCGTCAGGCCCCAGATCCACCGTCGCTGGATCGATCGCGATCACCGGTGCCGGCGGCTCCGGTGGGGCACTCGTGCTGCCAGAACGCGACAGGGCGATCGCCGCGACGATCGCGGCGGCGAGGGCGAGGAGGACGAGGGCGACGCCGCCGGGCCGCATCACCCGGTGAATACCACGGCGACCGGGTTCGTCTGCCTACACGCTGCGAACGTCGCTTCGCGGACCCGGGTTGCACCGAAGCCCGGCCGTGGATAGAGCTTTCTCGCGTCGTCGCACGAACCTGGGCTGACCCGCTCCGCACCCCCGCGCAGCTTCAGCGATGGAGGCACTCGTGACCCGCTCCCTCAAGAACCGCTCGCTGCTCCGCACCGCGTCCGTCCTCGTCACCGCGCTCACGCTGTCCATCGGGGCGCCCGCGTGGGCCGGCCCTGCTCTCGACGCCGTCAAGGCGAAGCAGACCCAGCTCTTCGAGCTCATCGCGAAGCCCTCCACGCCGGAGACGCAGAAGCAGATCGGCGTGCTGTTCGACCAGATGCTCGATTACCCGGCGCTCGCCGAGGCGAGCCTCGGCGTCGAGTGGGCGAAGCTGACGGAGCCGCAGAAGAAGGAGTTCACCGACCTGCTGAAGGCGCTGGTGAAGAGGTCCTACGAGAAGAACCTGCAGAAGACGCTGAACTTCCACATCGAGTACCTGGGCGAAGCCCCGGCGGACGGTGGCACCGTCCTCGTGAAGACCAAGGCCGTCCACAAGACCGACAAGCGCGAGCTGCCGATCGAGATCCACTACAAGATCCTCAAGATCGGCGACGGCTGGAAGGTCCGCGACATCATCACCGAGGACGTCAGCCTGGTGGAAGGCTACCGGTCGCAGTTCACGAAGCTCCTGAAGGACAAGGGCTTCGCCGGTCTCGTCGAGAAGATGAAGGAGAAGGTGGCCAAGGGCGAGTGAGGCCGCGGGTCGCCCACGGCGAGTGAAGCGGCTGGTCGCGAGGGGCGGGTCACGCTGCAAATTGCGCGGCCCTGCGGGCCCGCTGCTACCCTCGTTGGATGCAGGCGAGAACGCGTCGCGAGGCCCCGCGGGGCGTCCGCGTCCCCGCCGCGCCGCGTGCCCGCGCCTCCGCCCCGGCGCCGGCAGCCAGCGGGCGTCCGGAGATGCGCCTGGCGCTCGCGCGCGGCGCCCTTGCCATCGAGCTCGACGTCCCGTTCGAGCTCGGTCCGCTGCGGATCGACGAGCTGGCGGTGCGGCTGCCCGCCGTCCGCTTCCCCGTCGACCTGAGCGGCGGAGTCGCGCGCTTCCGCCACCAGCGCGGCGAGCTCGACCGGCTGGTGGTCGGCGTGCGAGCCCCGGCGCTGGAGCGGCTGGCCGCCTCTCGCTGGCGCGACCTGCTCGGCGTGGCGGGTCCGATCGAGGTCACCGTCGCGCCCTTCGTCGGTGGCGCCGTGATCGGCGTGGCGACCGCCACCAGCGCGCTGGCCTTCGACGTTCACGTCGCGCCGCTCGACGGCGGCGTCCGGGTCCTCGTCGATCGAGCGCGGGCCCTCGGCGTCGCGGGGCCGGCCCACGGCCTCGCGCTGCGCGCGCTCTCCGCGCTGGCCGGGTCGGCTGCGCGCGTCGTGCGCGGCGTGCTGGTTTTCGATGACGTGGCGGGCCCGATCCTGCGCGAGGTCCTACCCCTGGGCGGCGCGCGCGTGCCCTCCGCGACGGCGGTGCGGGTGTCGGTGGCGTCGCCCCCGGCGCCGGGCTGGGCGCTCCTCCTCGTCGAGCGTGACGCCTCACCGGCGGCGATCGAGCCCGCCGCGCTGCGCCTGCTCGAGGTCGCGGAGCTCGCGGGCGATGCGGATGACGCGTCGGCCCGGGGTGAGCTGGAGACGGCGCGCGCCGGATACCTGGCCGCGCTGGAGCGAGCGCCGCGTCACCCCGCGATCGCGGAGCGCCTCGCCGCGATCGATCGCGCGGTCGGCCATCGCGCGGAGGCGGCGCTGGCGACGCTGGTCGAGGTGTCGAGCGCGCTCGACGCCGGCGTCCTCGGCGCCGAGCTGCTCGCGGCAGTGGGCGACGTCGGCGGCGCACACGCGGCCTTTGCACGTGCCGGCGCGCAGGAACCGTGGTCGAAGCTGGCCGCCCTCGCCTGGCTCGAGGCGGCGCGCCTTGCCGGGGACCGCGCCGCGCGCGCGCATGCCCTGGACGAGGCGCTGGCGCGCGCGCCGCTCCTCGAGGAGGCCCGCTGGGAGCGCATGGCGTCGCGCCTTCTCGACGCCGACCTCGCCGGTGCGCGGGCGGATGCGGAGCTGCTCGAGGCCGGTCGACGCGTGGCGGCTGCGCGGCTCGCCACCGCGACGCGCGCCGGCCGGACCTTCCTCGACGCGGGCTATCCCGCCGAAGCGGCGCGCTTCTTCGAGCGCGCCCTGCGCGTCGCGCCCGAGGACCCGGCGGCGGTGCTCGGGCTGGCGCGCGCGCTCCGCGACGCCGGCAAGGCCCGCCGCGCGCTCGACCTGTTCGCGCGCGCCGTCACACTGGCCGAGCGCGCCGGCGGCGGCGGCTCGGCGGCGGTGCTCGAGCTCGCCAAGGAGCTGGTGCAGACCGCCGAGGACCGGCCGGCTGCGATCGCGCGCGCGCGCTCCATCCCTCCGGACGTCGAGGAGGCGGCCGAGGCGCGCGCGCTCGAGGTGCGCTGGCGCCTCGAGCTCGGCGACCGGGCTGGCGCGTCGCTGGCGGCCGCGCGGCTGGGCGACGCGCTGGAGCTGGCGGTCGACGCCGGGCGAGTGGGCGCCAGCGTCGCGGGCGGCGCCTCCGACGAGGTGCGTGGCGCCGGCATCGCGTGGGCGTCGGTCGCGCGGGAGGCCGCGGCCCTGGTCGAGGGCGAGCTCGGGGATCTCGACCTGGCCCGACGTCTCCACGCGCTCGCCGTCCGCGCAGCGCCCCAGGATCGCCGGGCGGCGACCGAGCTGCGTCGCCTGGCGAGGCTCCCAGGAGGCAGCGCCTCGCCGGTGGAGGTCGAGGCCGCCCCGCAAGCGAGGCCCACGCCGACCCTCGCCGCGCCGGCGCCGCCGTCGACGCCGCCGGAGCACGTTGAGGAGCTGCCTGACGAGGTGCTGGCGGACCAGCTCGCCGATCGCGTGCGTGCCGACCCCGGCGACCACGCCACCGCCCTCCGCCTGGCCCGCGTGCTGTCGCGGCTGGGGCGCGACATGGAGCTGCTCGCGCTGCTCTCCGCGCGGATCGAGGAGGGTGGGGAAGCCGTCCGAGAGGAGCTGGCCCCGATGCGCCGCGCCTGCCTCCTCCGCCTGGCGGAAGTCGCGCGCGATGCCGGGCGCTCCGACGAGGCGTCCCTCTACGAGAGCCTCGCGCGCGGCGACTGATCCTCGCGTTGCCGCAAAGTGGCCGCGCCCGGGGTCGCGTGGTACCCGCGCCCGAGGAGGATCTCGTGCCCGCCGAACGACGTCCGATCATCGTCCAGAAGTACGGCGGCTCCTCGGTGGCCGACGTCGAGAAGCTCGGCCGCGTCGCCGATCGGGTGGTTGCCGCCCATCGAGCCGGCTGCGACGTCGTCGTCGTCGTCAGCGCCATGGGGAAGACGACCGACTCGCTCCTGCAGCTGGCTCAGAGCGCCGCCGGAGACGCCGAGCCGGCGCGCCGCGAGCTCGACATGCTGCTCACCACCGGCGAGCGCGTCAGCATGTCGCTCCTGTCGATCGCGGTGCAGGCCCGCGGGCTCGCCGCCATCAGCTTCACCGGCTCGCAGTCGGGCATCCACACCAACGACCGCCACTTCGACGCCCGCATCATCGAGGTGCGCCCGCATCGCATCGAGGACGAGCTCGCCCGCGGCAAGGTCGTCATCGTCGCCGGCTACCAGGGCATGAGCTACCGGCGCGAGATCACGACCCTCGGTCGCGGCGGCTCCGACACCACGGCGGTCGCGCTTGCGGCTGCCCTCGGCGCCGACCGTTGCGAGATCTACAGCGACGTCGACGGCGTCTACTCCGCCGACCCGCGCGCGGTGCCCGCGGCCGTGCACCTCCCCGAGCTTTCGCACGAGATGCTGCAGGAGATGGCGGAGTGCGGCGCCAAGGTGGTCTGCGCGCAGGCCGTCGAGTGGGCGCGCAAGCAGGGCATCGCGATCTACGCGCGCAGCACGTTCGACCCCCCCGGTGAGGCGGACGGCACCCTCGCCGCGGGCGCGAAGCAGACCATCGTGCGTCGCTTCCGCCCCGAGGAGAGGACGGGCGCGCGCGCCGTGGTGTGCGAGGCCAGGGTGCTCGCGGTACGCGCCCCTGGGCGCGGGCCGGAGGCGCTGGAGGACCTGGTGGGGGGGGTCGATCGGCTGGGCCTCGCCTTCGAGGACATGACGGTCGACGCGCTGGGGACCTCCTTTCTGGTGCCGCTCCTCAACGTGCCCGGCCACGAGGGGGCTCTCGCCGGGCTGCGCGCCACGGGGCTGGAGATCGACGACGAGGTCTCGACCGTCAGCGTGGTGGGCGACGGCTTCGCGGCGACCGGCGAGCCGCTGCGCCGCTTCGCGCGCGCCCTACGCGAGGGCGGCATCGCCGCGCGGCGCTTCTCCGCCGGGCCGCTCCGGCTCACCGCGGTGGTCGCCGCAGCGCGTGCCGCGGATGCCCAGCGCGCACTCCACGCGGCGTTCGTCGCGCCGCCGCCGTCCTGACGCCCGCCCCTTGGCGGGGGCGCGTCACCTGAGAAACTCGTCGTCGAGCTCGGGGAGCGGCTCGTCCAGCCCCTCGCCCTCGCCCTCGGCGCCATCCAGTGCCGGCGCATCCTCCAGGGCCTCGGAGGGGTCCTCCCCCTCGATGCCCTCGGAGCCGCCGTCCACGTCCACCTCGTCGCGCTCGAGGTCCCCGAGCTCCTCGTCGGCCTCGGGCTCGGCTGCGGCGCCGTCGTCGCCCTCCTCGTCCTCGAGATCGGCAACGTCGCGCACGCCGTCGTCGGCGATCGCCGGCCCGGGCGCGTCGTCGTCGTCGCGCGCGTCGTCCTCGCGCAGGTCGATGTCGCTGCGCCCGTCGTCGCCGACCACCCGATCGTCGTCGGGGTTCGCCTCGTGGTCGAGCGCGCCCAGGTCCTCCTCCGGCTCGTCGTCCGTCAGGCCCGCCTGCTCCTCCACGAGGTCGCTGCCGTCCTCGTCGTCGAGGTCGAGATCGAGGTCGTCGCCCTGGCCGTCCGGCCCGTCGATGCCGGTCGGATCACGCATCGTCGCGGCGCGCTCGTCGGCCATACGGTCTACGGCCATCCCGCTCCACGGCCAGTTGATCAACGGAAGTTCTGGACGTCCCACCCGCCGAGCGAGCTGAAACCACAGGCCGCCTCGCTGAAGTAGCGGGCGCTCATGTTGACGTAGTGGCCGCACTGCTGACCACTCTCGCCGAAGAAGTCGCAGTCTGGGCAGTTGCCGGGGCTGTCGTGGCAGAGGATGCAGCCGGCACAGGACTCCTGGTCCTTCTCCGCCCACATCTGGTCGAGGCAGGCCTCGATCCCCGACGGACCGTGGCCGAGGCACTCGTTCTGTGCGCTCTCGCCGCACCCGGGAAACGAGCCGTGCGGGGTGCCGCTCTGTTCGTCGGATGTCGCCTGCCCGTCGGAGCACACCTCGGCGTCGCCCCAACGGCCGTACGCGGGCAAGCCCTCGGTCGCGCGCAGCGCGTTGATCTTGTCGATGCAGATCTGGCGCTCGGCGGCGTAAGGGTCGTCTCCGCCGCCAGTGCTGCTGGTCGATGCGGCGACGGTGGCGGTGCTCGTCGTCGTCGTCGCCGATGACGACGTCACGCCGGAGGTGGTGGTGCTCGAGCTGCCGCTCGTCGACGGTCCGGCGGAGGAGCTGCCCCCGTCGCCGGATGAGCTGCCGCCGTCGCCGGAGAAGCTACCCCCGTCGCCGGAGGAGGACCCGCCGACGCCGCTGGCGCCCCCGTCGCTGGTGGCCGCGCCGCCTTCGTCGTCGGAGCAGGCGCTGCCGAGGAGCGCCAGGACCAGGACACACGCCACGCCAGAACGCATCGCCTCACTCTACCCGAAGTTCGTCCGCTTCGCCTGTCTGGACCCCGCGGCGCAGCTGCGCTTGATTCGTCGTTCGCCATGTCGCCGCCCGCGAGGTTCCTCGGTCCGCTCACCATCGCCGAGGCGAGCCGTGGACTCGTGGCCTTCCGCTTCCTGGTGCACCCCCGCGAGGTGGTGTTCGTGAAGAGCATCCTCGAGGCGAGCGACGGTGTGGCCTCGATCTTCGCCGAGTCCGGCGGCGATCTCGCGGTGGCGGCGTCGCCTGATCGCGTGCCCGAGCTGCGTCGCATCCTCGCCGACCTCGCGGTCGAGGTCGGCGCGCGCATCGTCGAGCCCGAGTGAGCGGAATGGGACGCGACGTGGATCCCCGCTTCGTGGAGGCGTGGCGAGAGTGGCTCGCCGCGCTGGCCACCGACGCCGACTCGGCGCTGGCCGCAGCGCACGTGTACGAGCAGCTCGAGCCCGAAGGGCGCGACGCGTGGCTCGACGCGCTGGAGGAGGACGGGCCCCAGCTGCAGGTGCCGCCGGTCGCCCTCTACGCGCCGCTCCTCTCGGTGGAGACCGACCCCGACCGTCGCGCGCGCATCGAGGATGCGCTCATCGCCGAGGAGCCCGCCCGCGGCCTCCTGGGTCGGGTGCGCGCGCTGCGGGCGCTCCTCGCCAACGGCGACCGGGTCACGGTGCTGGTGACGCCGGTGTACCTCGATTTCGTCAAGGTCCTGGCCTGTCGCTATGCGCCCGACCGCGGGTTCGCCTGGGTGCGCGACGCGCCGATGAGCCACCGCCGCGACGCGCCGACCGACGGTACGGTCCTCGAGGGCGTGCGCCTGGAATCGACGCCACTCCAGGTGGTGGTGGAGGAGCTGGCCCGCGCCATCCTCGCGGCGCGCCGCATGAACGCCGCGCTGCCCGCGGCGCTCACCGAGTACGCCAGCCTGTTCGACGTCGTCCCCGACGGCGGCGAGACGCTGAGCTGACGTGCGCGCGAGGGCGATCCCCGCAGCCCTCGCGGCGCTCACCGTGGCGGGCTGCGTCGCGGGCTGCGTCGCGAATGATCAGGTCGAGGCGCCGCCGGTGCCGACGCTATCGGTCGCACCGACGCCCGAGAAGGGAGCGCCGCCCGTCGCCTTCGGGTGGATCGACCTGCGCGGGCGCGAGCTGTCGACCAGCTCCGTCCGCGGCCGCGTCACGGTGTTGGCCTTCGTCGCGACCTACGACGTCGCCTCCCAGGCGCAAGCGCGATTCCTCACGGGTCTGTCGAAGCGCCACGTCCCGCGGCTCAACGTCGGCCTGGTCGTGCTCGAGCAGGAGACGAACCGCCCCCTGGTGGAGGCCTTCGTGGACACGCTGGGCATCGAGTACCCGGTCGCTCTTGCCGACGCGGCGACGCTGGCCGGCAAGGGACCCTTCGAGGGCCTGCACCACGTCCCTGCGGTGGTGGTCCTCGACCGCGAGGGCCGCGAGCGCGCGCGGCGGCTGGGGCTCTCCAGGGAGGAGGAGCTGGAGGAGCTCGTCCGCGAGGTCGAGAGCAACCCCTGATCTCGCGCGTCGAGGCTCCGGGAACAACCGCGCCTGGCTCGGGGTTGAAATCCGGCCATGACCCACAGGCCGCGCCGCGTCGCCCGCGAGATCGCCTCCTGGTTCCTGTTCGCTGCCGCTCTGACCCTGACCCGCGCCTCCTTCGCGGACCACTACCGCGTGCCGACGGGATCCATGCAGCCCACCGTCGAGCCGGGTGACCACATCGTCGTCGCCAAGGCCGCCTACGGGCTCCGCGTGCCGTTCACCGACGCCTGGCTGGTGCGGTGGTCGTTGCCCGATCGCGGTGATGTCGTGGTGCTGGACTCCCCCGAGGACGGGACGGTGCTGCTCAAGCGCGTCGTCGCCCTCTCGGGCGACGTGGTCGAGGTACGGGACGGCCGCCTGCGCATCGACGGCGTCTTGATGGCGATCGACCGCAAGGGCGAGCACCTCGGCGCCGGTGCGCACGCCGTCTTGCTCGGCAGCGGTGGGCCCGACCTCGTGGCCGTGCGGATCCCGCCCGGAAAGGCGCTCGTGCTCGGCGACAACCGCGGCAACAGCCGGGATGGGCGGTACTTCGGCTTCGTCGACGAGGACGCGATCTTCGGTCGGGCCGAGGCGGTGGTCGCGCGCGACGGCGCGGTGATCTGGCACGGGCTCTGAGCACCGCGGGGCGTGGTCTGCGGACGGCTACCCCTCGGCCTCCTCGAACAGGATCGCCTCGTCGGCCCCACACAGCCAGGCGCGAGCGCCGCCCGCGCGTCGCGCCTCGGCCAGGCTCTTCTCGGCCAGCTGAACCAGGTCGTCGGGGTGGTCGGTGTCGTCGGGGAAGGAGGCCCCGCCGATGCTGACCGATGTCCCCTTGCGGACCGCCGCCTGCCCGATGCGCCTGGCGACCAGGGCGACCTCGAGCGACCCGGCGCCGGGCAGCACCACCACCAGCGTTCCCTCGTCGAAGCGAGCGGCGACATCATGCGCGCGCAGCTCAGCCTTGAGCACCGTGGCCGCCGGCTTCATCCTCGAGTCCTGCGCGGCCTGAGCGGACTCGATCGAGATGCGGCTCGGCCGGGAGTAAGGCTCACCGTCCTCCGAGTCGACCTCCACGAAGATCACCGACAGCGCGCCGCGCTGGCGGACGACGCGCGAGCGCTCGTGCCCGAAGCGCGCCTCGAACTCGCGTCGGTTGAGGAGGCCGGTCGCCTGGTCGTGGCGGGTGAGCTCGTCCACCTCGCGGCGGAGCTTGCCCACCTCGCCGGCGAAGAGAAAGGCGAGGGCACCGACGTGTTGCCAGGTGCAGACGTCCGCCACACCGTCGATGAACGACGGACCCAGCGGGTGATCGAGATCCGCCGGCGCCAGCTCCACGCTGCCCTCGGGGCCGATCAGCTCGGCAGTCGACTGGCCGTCGGTGTGCATGGTTGTCACCGCGAAGCCGGTCTCCAGCGAGCCGAGCCGCAGCAGCTCGATCAGTCCGACGCGGTGCGTGGCGTCGGCGCCTACCTGTACCGTGGCACCGAGCCCGCGTGTGCGGCGGACGATCTCCCGCACCGCTGCCAGGGGGGTAGCGGCACGGATGGCCTGCTCCAGCTGCGGGCCGAAGAGAGGCGGGCTGCGCGAGATCCTGCTCAAGGGAGACCCCCACCTGCGGCGCCGTCAGCGCCGCAACGGAAACACGAGCAGGTTCGCAGAAGCCGCGGCGACGCGACCACAAAACGGCGCCGTACAAAACGGCGAGACCCCCGTTCGGGGGGTCTCCACCGCAGGCTAGGGCCGACCGTGGCCGGCCGGCCCACCGTCGAGGATCACTCCTCGGCGGCGATCGCCATGTCGTTGCCGGTATCGACCAGGTGCGCGACCTCCGGGTTGTTCTCGAAGACGGCCTTGCCCATCAGCTTCTGGGCGAGCGGCTGGAAGCGCTCCATCGCCTTGCCCTTGATGAGGTCGCGAACGAGGGCGTAGTCCTCGGTCAGGCGCTCCTTGGTCTCGGGGGAGGTGAGGGTCGCCTTGGCCTGAGCGACCAGGCCGGGGACTGACGCGACCGCGGCCTGCGCGCGGGCGACGCTCTTCTTCGCCGAGACGACGGCGCGCTCGGTGCGGCTCATCGTGATGAACGGAGCTACCTCGCGGACCAGGCAGGCAGCCGAGCCGGCCAGGCCGACGCCGTCGACCTCGTGCGGGGAGTGGTGCAGCGCGCTGCCGAACTTCGGGTTGGCGGCGAGGAAGGTGCGGACCTGCTCCTCGGTGACGCCGTACTTCTCGTAGGTGCGACGCAGCTCCTCGGCGGCCGCCTGGCGCGCCTTGAACATGTACATCTGCACGCGGCTGTAGAAGTTGGTCGCGCCGTCGCCGCTCGTCTCCACCGCGCAGTAGATGGTGCCGGGGAACCGGTTGACGATGAGCGACTGCACGCCGTCGGAGACGCCCGACGAGGGCATGCAGCCGAAGGGCTTCACGCTCAGCGTCTTGCGCCTTCTTGTGCGTCACGTTGACG
>JBKJLX010000069.1:0-27780 GCA_046596645.1 Polyangiaceae bacterium | reverse complement strand
GGGCAAGAAGGTCGAAGAGGCCGAGGCCATCAAGAACGTCGACATCGTCAACGAGCTGAACCTCCCGCCCGTGAAGATCCACTGCTCCGTCCTCGCCGAGGACGCGATCAAGAGCGCAGTCGCCGACTTCCGCGCCAAGCAGGCGGCGAAGCGCGCCATCGCGAACGGCTGAGAGCATCCACATGGAGTCGTCGGCGATGGGCATGTCGGAAGGCGAGAAGCGGGCGTTCCAGCCCGTCGCCAAGGTCGAGACCGGGGTCCCCAAGGACCGCATCGCGATCAGCGACGCGGCCGTGGAAGCGGCGCGCGCTGCTCTCGCCAAGCGGGGCACGCCGCGCTCGGCGATCCGGGCCGGCATCCGCGGCGGCGGCTGCTCGGGCTTCAATTACGTCATCGAGTTCGACGACGATCCCCCCCGCGCCAACGACATCCTCTACGAGATGGACGGTAGTCCCGCGCAGGAGGACCAGCCCAGCCGCGAGCCGGTCCGGTTCCTCGTCGACAAGAAGAGCATCCTCTACCTCGGCGGCTCGGTGCTCGACTTCGAGAAGAAGCTCATGAGCCAGGGCTTCAAGTTCAAGAACCCGCAGGAAGCCTCGAAGTGCGGCTGCGGGGGCTCGTTCACGGTCTCGTGAGCCGCCGGTCGTGAGCGACCCCGGACCGAGCGGTCAGGCGCACAGCGCTGCGGTGCCCGGCGACCCGTTCGACACGCTGGGGGTGGAGCCGCGCTTCGACCTCGACGAGGCGACGCTCCAGCAGCGCCACCGCGATCTGTCGCGCGCCCTCCACCCCGATCGCCACGCCGGCGCCGCCGCCACCTCGCGTCGGCTGGCCCTGGGGAAGATGATCGAGGTCAACGAGGCGCTGCGGGTGCTGCGCGATCCGGTGCGCCGCGCCGCCGCCCTCGCCCGCCGCCTGGGACTGCCGGTCGGCGAGACGGGTGAGCCCAAGGCCTCCCCCGCCTTGCTCATGGACTTCATGGAGGCGCGCGAGGAGCTGGGCACCGCCGTCTCGGCGAAGGACGTGGCTCACGTCGCCCGCCTCGACGCGGCGATGAAGGAGCGCGAGGCCGCGGTGACCGCCGCCCTGGCGACCGCGTTCACCGACACCACCAGGAGAGACGCAGTGCTCGCCCTCCTCGGCGAGCTGCGCTACGTGCGCCGCTTCCTCGACGAGGTCGCCGCCTTCGAAGAGACGATGGCATAGAGAAGATGCTCCTCGAGATCCACGACCCCAAGGCTGCTCCCCGGGCGATCGGCATCGACCTCGGCACCACCAACTCGCTGGTGGCGCGGGTGCGCGACGGCCGCCCCGTCGTCATCGACGACTGCGGCGAGCCGGCCATCGTCCCCAGCGCCGTCTGGTACGGCGAGGGGGGGCGGATCGTCGTCGGGCGCGAGGCGCTCGCCCACGCCAGCGAGGAGCCGGAGAACGTCGTCGTCAGCGTGAAGCGCCTGATGGGCCGCGGCGCCGACGACCCGGAGACGCGCCGCCTCGGCACCTACGACTTCGTCGCCCCCGAGGGGGAAGGCCAGGGCAAGAGCGTGCGCTTTCGCGTCCGCGGCAAGGTGCTGACGCCGATCGAGGTCTCGGCGGAGATCCTTCGCGCGTTGAAGCAGATGGCGGAGGACGAGCTGCGCAGCGTCGGAGGCGCCGTGATCACCGTCCCCGCCTACTTCGACGACGCCCAGCGCCAGGCGACGAAGGACGCGGCGCGCCTCGCCGGGATCGACGTCCTGCGCCTGCTGAACGAGCCCACCGCGGCAGCGCTCGCCTACGGGCTGGAGAAGAAGCAGGACGGCCTCTTCGCGGTCTACGATCTCGGCGGAGGCACCTTCGACGTGACCATCCTCCGGCTGCAGGAGGGGGTCTTCGAGGTGAAGTCCACCGGCGGCGACAGCCAGCTCGGCGGCGACGACATGGACCGTGCGGTGGCAGATGATCTCCTCTCGGCGATGGGCGTCGCCGATCCTCACGCCGCGCCGGCGGCCGTGGTGCGCCTGGCCCTCGACCTCGCCCGTCGCACCAAGCACGGGCTGACCGACGGCGACGCGGTCGACGTGGAGGTCCCCGCCCCCGGCGGCGCGAGGAGCGTCACCGTGACCCGCGCGCGCTTCGAGGAGCTGGTCCGCCCCCTCGTGGAGCGGACGGGCGTCGCCTGCCGGCGCGCGCTGCGCGACGCGGGCGTGAAGGCGGAGGAGCTGGACGGCGTGATCCTGGTCGGCGGCGCGACGCGCGTCCCCCTGGTGAGGCGCTTCGTGCGCGAGCTCTTCGGCAAGGAGCCGCTCTCCGACATCGATCCCGATCAGGTGGTCGCGCTGGGCGCGGCGGTGCAGGCCGATCTGCTGGCCGGCGAGGGGAACCCGGAGGACGTGCTGCTCCTCGACGTGCTGCCGCTGTCGCTGGGACTCACCACCATGGGCGGCGTGGTGGAGAAGATTCTCCCCCGCAACACCACCATCCCTGCCGGCGCTCGGCAGACGTTCACCACCTACGCCGACGGGCAGACCGGCTTCGATCTCCACGTCGTGCAGGGTGAGCGGGAGATGGAGGCCGACTGCCGCTCGCTGGCGCGCTTCTTCCTGAAGGGCATCCCGCCGATGCCCGCCGGCATGGCACGGCTCGAGGTGACCTTCCGCGTCGACGCCGACGGCCTGCTCACGGTGGAGGCGAAGGAGTCGACCACCGGCATCGAGCAGCACATCGAGGTGCAGCCGACCTATGGCCTCACCGACGAGGAGGTGGAGGCGATGCTGATGGCCGCCATCGACCACGGCGAGGAGGACCTGACGCGCCGGCGCCTGGTGGAGGAGCGGGTCGAGGGCGAGCGTGTCCTCTCCGCGACGCGCAAGGCGCTGGGGGTCGACGCCGATCTCCTGGAGGCGGGCGAGCGCGAGCGCATCACCGCCGCCATCGCCGAGCTCGGGGCCGCCCTCGCCGGCGAGAGCCCGACCCTGATCCACGCGCGCATCGAGCTGCTCGACGACGCCACCCGGAACTGGGCCGGCCGTCGCATGGATCGCGCCGTGGCGCGCGCCATCGCCGGCAAGAAGATCGACGCCATCGAGGGCGAGGTGGAGGCGGCGCGCGGCGTCGACGCCCACGTCGCCGAGCACGCGAAAGCGCGACTCTCTGGAGGAACCTGATGCCCACGCTCCGCTTCCACGCGCACGGCCGCACCTGGGAGTCCGAGGTCCCGGTCGGCGCGTCGATCCTCGAGGCCTCGAAGAAGGTGCACGCCCCCGAGGGCGACGCGTGCGGCGGGGTGTGCGGCTGCTCGACCTGTCACGTCTACGTGAAGGAAGGGCTCGTGCTCCTGTCCCCAGCCGAGGAGGACGAGGAGGACATCATGGACAAGGCCTTCGACGTGCGCGCCAACAGCCGCCTCGGCTGCCAGGCGAGGATCCTCCGCGACGGTCACCTCGAGATCGACGTCACGCGCGAGAGCCTGGACGCGTACTACAACGAGCACCCCCAGGTGGTGGACCCGCGCAAGAAGAAGTAGTCAGCGCGCCCGGTCGCGGAGCCGGCGGAGGTCGGCCTCGGCGTCGGGCTCGACGACGAACCAGCCGGCGTAGGCGGTCTTCGGGGCATCTCCCTCCACCGTGCTCACGCGGTGTTCGAGCGTGTCCGACAGGCGGAACAGCACCGCGTCCCCCGGCGTCGTGTTGGGGATGGAGATGTGCTCGTCGAAGCCCTTGCGCCGCATGAGGAGACAGCCCCCCTGGTGCGGCACGCCGACGTTGACGCTGAGCGCTGCCACGCGTCCGTGGTGGTAGTCGTCGTGCCAGCCGTCGTAGTGGGCGCCGCCGCTCTCCATCCGGTAGATGCGACCCGTGAAGGACCCCACGCGGGGGACGCGCGTCAACTGGGCGACGAGGTCGAGCACCGGCCGCTGGGAGAGGAAGAAGTCCATGCGGCGCACCGTCGCGCCCTCGCGCCGGTTCACCTCCACTCCGACGCCCTCGTGGACCTCGAGCTTCAGCGGCTCGCTGGCGATCTCGGCCTTCGCCCGCGCCAGCGTCTGGGCGTCGAGGAACGCGGGGAGGCGGAGGAACCAGCCCCGATGGAAGACCCGTACGGCGGCCACGATCTCGCGGGGGTCGTCGCTGACGTCGATGCGCGAGCCGCGGATCTGGCAGAGCGGTGCTTCCATGGCGACACCTCGCGCGTCTCCGATCCCGCCGCCGCGACCCGGGGCCGCGGCCGAGGCCGGGCCCCTGCGAGATGGGTCGATCAGATGCCTTCGACGAGCGTGATGTCCAGGTCGAACGACCCCTGGCTGTACTCCATGTCGTCGTAGCCATCGACGATCACGAAGACAGGAAGGTTCGCGACGACCGAGAAAGAGATCGACTCGAAGTTGTCACCGGCGTCGAAGCCGGCATCCGAGCACTCCACCTCCGTCAGCGCGTCGCCGCACGACGTCTGCGCGTAGAGGACGTAGTCCCAGCAGCGCAGGTCGTTCGCATCGTCCAGGCAGACCGAGGTGCCGACGTCGTTCAGCCCGACCTCGACGGTCATCACGCCCGTGACGGCCGGGGTGAACATGAAGACCCGGTCGAGACCGAGGGTGCCGCCGGTGCAGCTCCCGAGGTAATCGTCGGCGAAGCCGGTGGTGGTGAGGCCGTCCGCAGCGAGCAGGCGGGTGGAGCCTTCGGGGATGTCGATGTCCTCGCCTGGGCATGCGTCAAGCTCGGTCAGGGGCTGCTCGGTGGTGCACTCGTCCTCCGCGCCGGGGTCGACGCAGCCGTCGTTCTCCACGCCCGGCCCGACGTCGCACTCCTCTCCGGTGTTGAGGATGCCGTCGCCGCAGGCGGGGAGCGATGCCGTGATCGTCAGCTCGTAATCGCCCTCGGCGTCGGCGTCGCTGTCCACGATGACGTAGTAGGTGCCGGCGGCGGCCTCGGTGGATTGCGACTTCACGTCGCCGTTGGAGGTGTGGTCGAAGCAGAAGCCGTCGGCTGGCAGGTTCGAGTCGCAGGTCGTGCGCACGCTCAGGTTCGCGTCGGTGTCCGGCCCGTCGACCAGCGTGACGACGAGCGACGCCGTCGCGTCCAGGGTGAAGGCGTAGACCCAGTCGCCGCCCACGAAGTCGTCGGGATCGGAGGCGAAGCAGGTGTCGTGGTCGTCGCCCGCGCCCTCGGTGGTGCCCGTGATCACGACCGCGTCGCCGCCGGCCACGACCTCGAGCGGCGGATCGTCGCCAGGGCAAGCCTCCTCGCCGCCCTCGATGACGGGAACGCCGCCGCCGCCGCCGGTACCGGTCTCGCCGCCCGCGCCACCTTCGCCCAGCCCGCCTTCGCCGCTGCCGCCGCCGCCATCGCTGGTGCCGGTCGAGGTCGACGTCGCGGTCGCCGTGGAGGTCACGGTGGTGGTAGGCGAGCCGGTCGTCGAGGAGGGGACGCCCTCTCCGCCCGCGCCGCCGCCGCCGCCGGTGCCGGTGCTGTCGTCGCCGCAGGCCAGGACGGCGAGCGGAGCCAGGATGAGGGTGAGGCGAGACGTCCAGCGTGCGCTCATGGGAAATTCTCCTTGGAAGCTAGCGAGCGGCGGCCGGGTCGACCGACGGCTCGTCGGCTGGAGTATGCCCCATCAGCCAGGGGAATCCATGTCCGGCGAGTCCACCGCGTCGCTCACGTCCTCCTCCGCGGCCGGCGGCGCACCTGGCAGCGTACCTGGCAGCGGGCCGGGTAGCGTGACGACGAGAAAGTCTGCTGGGATCGCGCTGCGATCGTGCGCGATCAGGACCACGCGCGCCTCCACCGCGAGTGCTGCCAGGATGCCGGTCAGCGCCTGCCGCGCCGAGGCATCGAGGCCCGCCTCCGGCTCGTCGAGCACGTACAGCTCCCGCGGGTGGAGCAGGGCCCGCGCGAGGGCCATTCGCCGCCGCTCGCCCCCCGAAAGCTCTCCCGCGGCGACGTCCCGCGCCGCGACGCCCCGCGCCCGCGCCCGCGAGACGAGCGACGGCAGGAGGTGCACGCGGTCCAGCGCGGCGTCGACGTCGGCGTCCGACACCGCGACCGACTCGTGGAGGCGGCAGTGCCACGCCACCGACTCTCCGGGCACGAGCACCGGATCCTGGGGGACATAACCGATGCGCCCGCTCATCGAGCTGCGATCGATGGTGTGGCTGGACTGACCGTCGATGGTCACCGCGCCCGCGCTCGGCGCGAAAGCGCCGAGGAGCGCGAGGGCGGCCGTCGTCTTTCCACACCCGTTCGGTCCCACCAGGGCGACGCCGCGCCGCGGCGGCAGGTCGAGGTCGAGCGCCTCGGGCGTGCACCGACCATCCGCGCTCCACGCATGGCCGAAGCGCTGGAAGGAGATCGCCGTGTCGGCCAGCGACCCGGTCGGCGCCGCGGTCCGCGAGGGGGATGGTGCTCCGTCGAGCGCGGCGGTGAACGACCGGAACCGCTCGCGTCGCGGGCGCGTCGACGACCACTCCTCCCAGACGTTCGCCGCCGAGAGCGCCGCGGAGACACCCGCGAAGCCGAGGATGGCCGCGTCGAACAGGCGATCGCCGACGACGATGGCACGGATGGCCGACGCCCCGGCGTGCACCGGCGCGGCGACCGCGATCAGCGCGAGGCTCGCCGGCAGCAGCGTGAGGCGGGCGCCGATCGCCGCCGCTCGCCCCCGATACCGCGCGACGTCGTCGCCGAGGTCGCGCGCGCCTGCGGCGACCTGCTCCTCGCGCCCGGTGGCCCGCAGCTCGAGGGCGCCCTCGAGGAGGAGCCGCAGATCGCGCGACAGCTGCCCGTGCCCCTCCCAGGAGCGCGCCTCCGCCTCGCGCAACCCTCGCCCGAGGACCGCGGTGGCCCCCGCCAGCACCCCCACCACGGCGACGCCGACGGCGATCGCCACGGGACCGAGGAGGGCGACCGACGCCGCCGTGATGCCCAGGAGGGCGAGGACGACCCCCCCGGCGCGCGGCAGGAAGGCCGATGCGAAGGTCGCCTCTTCCTGGGCGCCCTCGAGCAACATCGCGACGCTCTCGTCGCTCTCGCGTCGGCGCGGGACGGCGTCGGCGGGCCGGGCGCACGCCGCGTCGATCACGCGACGCCAGGTCGTGATCAGCGATCGCTCGGTGGCGATCGCCATCAGGTGGCTTCGCAGCAGCGCGGCGGCGCCTGCGACGATCGCCGCCACCAGGGCCGCCCGCGACGCGTCACGGCCCAGCGCGAGGACGGACGCCGGCAGCGCGAGCCGGCCCACGGCGTCGGTCACGGCGAGCGCGATCTGGAGCGCCGAGAACACGCGATCGGAGCCCAGTGACCTTCTCATCGCGCTGCCCGACGACTATCATCTCGGCATGATCCCGTGGAGCCGCGTCACGCGCGCGGCGGAGCTCGCGCGCGAGGCGTCCCTCCCCGAGCTGTGGTTCGCGGCGCGCGCCTGGCTCCTCGCGCCGGTCGTGGAGTCGGCGCTGACGGCCTTCGGCGTGGCAACCGTCGTCCGCACGATCGGGCGCATCGGGCGCATCGAGGGGCCCACGCTGCTCTGCCCATCGCGGCGACGGGTCGCCGTCGCCGACGGGGCGCGCTGGGTCGACCGCGCCTATGCGCTCCACTGGGCCTCCGGCCGTTGTCTGCCGCGCGCCGCGGTCCAGCACGCGCTCCACCGGATGGACGGGACGCCCTCGTACCTCGTCATCGGCGTACGCCGCGGCAGGACCTGCGGCTCGGAGCTCGACGCGCACGCCTGGGTCCGCGAGGGCGCACCCGATGCACACGGCGATTTCGCCGAGATCCTCGTCGCCGGACGCGACGTCGTCCGGACCTCCACCCCGTGACGGGCCTGGCAGCGGCGTTCGCGATGGGCGGGGCGGAGGGCGCCGATCGCCCGGGCCGGGCGGTCGACGGCATGAGCGCTGCGCTCCGCCATCGAGGGCCGCCGGGAGCGAGGTTCTCCGACGGCGTCGCGGTCCTGGCGCCGCTCGGCGGCGTGGTGGTGCGCCGCGGGCCGTTCGCCGCGGCCGGCGAGGTGCGGCTCGATCGCCGCGACGCGCTCGCCTCGGCGCTCGGGGTCGATCCCCGCGAGGCCTCGGACGGCGACCTGCTGCTCGCGGGCTGGGAGCGCTGGGGAGATGCGGTGGTCGACCGCGCCCACGGAGACTTCGCCTTCGTGGTGTGGGACCCGCGCGAGCGCGTCGTCACCACCCTGCGTGACGCGTTCGGCGTGAAGCCGCTGTATCTCGCGCACGCCGGGGACCTGCTGCTGCTCGCCAGCGAGATGCCTGCGCTGGTCGCCTCGCGCCTCCTGCCGCCGGTGAAGCTCGATCGGGTGGAGGCGGGCAAGTGGCTCCTCCACGAGTACACCGAGGACGGGCCGACGATCTTCCAGGGCATCTTCGCGGCCCAGGCCGCCGGGGTGTCCGTGTTCCGTGGAGGGGAGGAGCAGCGTCGCCGCGCGTGGTGGCCGGACCCGTTCCTCCCCGCGGTGTCGCGCGACCTGCGCCAGTGCGCCGAGGCGCTGCGCGACGCGCTGGACTCGGCGGTGCGATCGCGGATGCCCGACGCGCGGAACGCCGCCGTCCTCGTGTCAGGCGGTCTCGACTCGTCGAGCGTGGCCTGCCTGGCCGCCGCGCAGGCCCGCGCCGCAGGAGCGGCTCCACCGCCGCTGCTCCACGTCGCCTTTCCCGGGCTGGCCTGCGACGAGGCGGACTACATCGCCGCCGTCGCCGCGACGACCGGGGCGCCCCTTTTCGAGGTCGACGCGCGCCGGGGCGCACCCACCGCGTCGCCAGCGCGGAATCGACTGGGGCCAGGGGAGATCTTCGACGGCTCGCTGGCCCCCTTCGATGATCTCTTCGATGTCGCCGACCTGCCGCCGGGGACGGTCCTGCTCAACGGCATGGGAGGGGACGACCTCGTCCACGACGCCGGTCTCGACTGCATCGACGCCCTGCGCGAGGGAGACGTGCGTCGGGCCGTCTCGGCGGCGCGGGCCCATCGTCCGCTGCACCGCGGTCTCGCTCGCCACCTGTTGCGACAGGTCGGGGTCGCGTTCGTGCCGCGCTCGGTGCGACGGGTGGTGCGCCGCCACCGCCGAGCGTGGCCGTCCTGGCTCGAGCCGGCCGTCGCCGACGAGATCCACGCATGGCACCTCGAGCGGATGGCGTGGAGGGAGGCGGTGGCGGCCCCGACCGAGGTGCAGCGTCACTACGCGCAGCTGCTGCTGGGCGACGCGGACCTGTTCCACTTCCTGTCCCGGCTGGACCGGATGTTCGCGCGCCGGGGGCTCGATGCCCGCCACCCCTTCTACGATCGGCGGGTGGTCGACGAGCTGCTCCGGACCCCGAACGAGCTTCGCTTCGGTCCGCACGGCGAGAAGCAGGTCCTGCGCGAGGCCCTGCGCGGCGTGCTCCCGGAGAAGGTGCGCACCCGCACCGATGCGGCGGTCTTCGTCCCCTTCTTGACCGAGAACCTGAGGGGTCCCCACCGCGAAGCCCACATCGAGGCCTTCTCCGCGCCGGAGCTGGAGCGCGCCGGGGTCGTCCGCCCGGGTACGCTACGGCGGCTGCTTGAGGAGGGGGATCTTCGAGCCGTCCTCAAGGCGGTCGGCCTCGAGGTGGCCTTTCGAACGATCGAGGCGGGTCGCGCAACGTAGGGGAGTCCAAACGCATGCTTGCGGCTCCACGCCAGGCACGGCATGGTTGGGCGGCCCCAGGTTCTGACGCTGGGACCTGGAAAATGTTGCTGGCGGCGCCCCGCGGTGCCGCAGATTCGCGGGTGTTCCCCGTGGGCGCTGAGTGAGGAACGGAATGGCACACGAGCTGGGTGACGTCGGAAAGCAGACCGCTGAGGTGTTTGAAGGCGTCGCGGTCGCCGACAGCAGTGGCCCCGCGCGCCGTCGCTACGCTCGTCCTGCCCTCACCGAGTTCGGCACCGTCCACGAGCTGACGCGCGGCGGCACCGGTCAACCCGGCGACGCTGGCCAGAACCGGAACCCGCCGAAGAAGTGACGAGTCTCCGCGTTGCACGAGGCGCTCGCGCTGCGTGACGGGGGCCCGTTTCATTACGCCCTCGGGGGGTTTCACCTCCGTAGCCAGCTGAGGCTCCCTTCCTGCGCCCTGCTCGCGCAGGAAGGCGCTCCGGTCCTCGATCTCCGCTTCGGACCCGGACCTGCCGACGCCCTCTCGCCGCGCTGGATCGTCGAGCAGACGCGACCTGGCGAGAGCGAGCCCTACCTTCGCGTCGGCCGCTCAGGACCGGGCTACCTGCTCGTCCACCGGGACGGCGTCGAGTTCGTGCTCTCGAAGGAGCCGGCAGTCATCATCACCCGGCTCGACCCCACCGTCCCGCTCGCACACCTGGAGCACATCCTCCTCGACCAGATCCTGCCCCTGGTCATGAGCGCCCTCGGGCGGATGTCCCTGCACGCGAGCGCGGTCGCCTGGGAGGAGGAGGCGATCGCGTTCCTCGGCACATCAGGCGGGGGCAAGTCGACCACGGCGGCGTGCGCCGTCGCCCGGTGCGGTGCGTCGCTCGTCGCGGACGACCAGGCGGTCCTGGAGCCCTCCCCGGACGGCTGGTGGGTCCACCCCAGCTATCCGTCGGTGCGCCTCCTCGAGGACGCCGTGGGCGCGCTGTTCGAGCTTTCACCGACCGGCGAGCGCAAGCAGCGCGTCGCGGTGCGCCCCCGCCTCACGCCGGCCCGCCTTGCGGCGGTCGTCCTCCTCGAGCGCGGAGCCGAGACCCCGCCGCAGCTCCTCGGACCGAAAGACGCCCTGGTCGGCATCGCCCTCCACGTCGACCGTCTCGATCCCACCGATCGCCCCGCGCTGCGCGCCGAGCTGGACCGCCTCGCCGATCTCGTCCAGCGCGTCCCCACGGTACGCGTGGCGATGCCACGCGACCTCGCTCGCCTCGCACCCTCGATCCAGGCGATCCGACAGGTGATCGCCGCCGTCAGGTCGGGTCGTTCTCCAGATCGCGAGCGATGAGGTGACGGATCGCGCGCAGATCGAGGAGCGTCTCGGCGTGCCGTCGCCGCTCCTCGCGGGCCTCGGGCAGCCCCGCGGGATCGAGCATCCGGGTGCGCTGGAGCAGCCACCCCCCGCGCGGCAACACCGCGTCGAGGCGGGCGTACAGGGTCCGGATCGCGTCCACGCGGCGCAGCGCCGTCTCCACGTCGACCGACCCCACACGCAGCCCGCGCAGCAGCTTGCAGGCATACTTGGCGCACGTCGCCGGGCGCTCCTCGTACAGCGTGCAGCCCGTCTGCGCGTCGTGAGCGCCGCACGGCAACGCGAAGTGGGTGGCGCGCTCGGCCGTCGCGGGGAGGATGGGCAGGTGGCGGCGGAGCCGCTCGACCTCGTCGTCCTCCAGCTCGGCGTACGCAAGGAAGGCACCGGAGCAGCACATCCCGCACGCGCGGCACAGCCGTGAGCCCAGCTCGCCGACGTCGGCCGGCGGCGCATCGGGAGGAGCGGCGACCTCGGTCACGCCCAGACTCTGCAACCGCGCCGGGCACCTGACCACCCCTCCCGTTGCGGGCTACGCAAGTGCCACGTAGCTGCAGCGCGAAGGGTGCCCCAGCGGGGCCCAATCGCTCCGGAAACTGTGGGCGTGTGTCTTGCAGGGTCAAAAGTGTGCAACGGTTGGAGCCGGCCACGCGCCTCGAGGCCCAGGTCACTGCCGACCTCGTCACCCTCGAGCGCTTCCTGGAGAGTCGCCCGGCCACCCCCGTCCGTGCGGCAACGATGACGATGCGCGACGCACCCCCTCCCGACCCCTCGGCCCCGCGAAGCGCGGGCGGTCAGCTTGGCGACGTCGATGCGCTGCGCGCCGAGCTGGCCGAGGCCCGGCGCGAGGCGGAGGAGGCGAACGCCGCCAAGACGTCGTTCTTCACCGCGCTCAGCCACGAGCTGCGCACGCCGCTCAACGCGGTGATGGGGATGACCAGCATCCTCGCCGAGACCGATCTGACGCCGGAGCAGCGCGACGTCGTCTCGACCATCCGTTCCAGCGGCGAGGCGCTCCTCGGCGTCGTCAACGAGCTGCTCGACATGGCGAAGCTGGAGGCGGGCAAGCTCGAGCTCGCCTCTCACCCCTACGAGCTGCGCGTCTGCGTGGAGGACGCGCTGGAGCTGGTCGCGCCCTGGGCGGCGGCGAAGCAGATCGACATGGCGGCGCGGCTCGCCGACGGCCTGCCGGACATCGTCGTCGGCGACTCCGATCGCGTGCGCCAGATCCTGGTCCACCTGCTCTCCAACGCGGTGAAGCTGACCGAGCGCGGCACCATCGAGCTGCGGGTGGCGGCGGCGCTGCGCGGCGGGGAGGAGGAGCTGCGCATCTCGCTGACCGACACCGGCGTCGGCATCCCCCATGACCGCCAGGCCCAGGTGTTCGAGGCCTTCGCCGACGCGTCCGCAGTCACCATCTCCCTCGGCGGCGCCGGCGGCGACGGTGGGATGGGCCAAACCGGGCTGGGCCTCGCCATCTCGCGCAAGCTGGCGCGCGCGATGGGCGGCGATCTGGTGGTGGAGAGCGCCCCGGGCGTGGGCTCGGTGTTCGAGGCCTGGCTGCCGCTGGTCCGCGCCGACGGCGGGAGCTCCGAGCCGCCCATCGACCTGCGCGGCCGCACCGTGCTCGTCGTCGACGCCAGCGCGCTGCAGCGCGAGGTCATCGGAGATCTGGTCGCGCGCAGCGGCGCCGACGTGGTCACCCGCGCCGGCATGCGGGGCGTCGCGCACGTTGCGCCGGATGTCGTGATCATCGGCCTCGGCTTCGGTGACACGCCGGAGAGCGTCATGGCCGACGCCGCGTCCCGGCTCCCCGGCGTCCCCGTGATCGCGGCCCGGCCGCGCTCGCTGCGCGAGGTGCCCCGCGCGCGCGCCAACCTGCTGAAGCCGGTGAAGGAGGCGTCGCTCGCCCGTGCGCTGGAGCGGGCCCTCTCCCCCTCGCGCGACATCGCGGTGCCGAAGCGGCCGCGCACCCAGGCGTCGGCCAAGGCGCTGCGCATCCTCCTCGCCGAGGACAACGCGGTGAACGTCCGCGTCGCGCTTCACGCGCTCGAGCGCCTGGGGCATACCGCCGACGTGGCCGGCAACGGCGTCGAGGTGCTCGAGGCGCTGCGCCGCCGCGCTTACGATCTGATCCTCATGGACATCCTCATGCCGGAGATGGACGGGCTGGAGGCGACGAGGCGCGTGCGTGTGGAGCTGGGCCCGGCCGCACCGCGCATCGTCGCGCTGACCGCCCACGCCGCCCCCGGCGAGCGCGAGCGCTGCCTCGCCGCCGGCATGTCGGACTACGTGACCAAGCCCTTCCGCCTTGCCGATCTGGCGGCGGCGATCGACGCCACACCGCCGTCCCTGCAGACGATGGCGCCGGCGCGCGCGTGGATCGACCGGTCGCGCCTCCAGGACGTCGGCCTCGACGGCGAGGCGCTACGCGAGGTGCTGACGCTCTTCGCCACCAACTCCCCACAGCAGCTCGATCGACTGCGCCGCGCGGTGGAGGACGACGATGCGCAGACCGCGACCCAGGTCGCCCACCGCCTGGCGGGCAGCGCGGGCGCCATCGGCGCCATGCCCCTCCTCGAGGAGCTCCGCGCCTGGGAAGCCTCCGCCCACGACGGTGCCGAGCTCCTCGGCCCCGACCGCGTCGAGCACGCCCTCGGCGAGACCCTCGCTGCACTCCATGAGCTCGTCACCGAGATCGGCGACGGCTGATCCACCGCTCCCCCGCCCTCTCCCCCTCTCCCTCAGGCCAGCTCCTCCACCTCCACCTCCGCGTCAGCAGCGCCCTCCCCCCGCTGCCGCTCCGTGAGCCGCCGGTAGAGCGTCGCCCGACCGAGACCGAGCAGCTTGGCAGCCTTCGGGATCGACCCGTCCGACCGTCGCAGCGCCTCCTCGATCGCGAGCGCCTCCAGATCCCGGAGGACGATGGTGGGCAGCCCCGTGGTCGGGGCGGAGGGCGCGGCCACCTGCGCTGGCGGCGGCGGAGGCGGCACCAGGCGCCGTCGCACCTGGGGCGGCAGATCGGCGAGGCGGATCTCGTCCTCGGGGCACGAGAGCATCCCCCGGTGCACCACGTTCTGCAGCTCGCGCACGTTCCCCGGCCATGGGTGGCCGAGCAGTGCGTCCATCGCCTCGCCCGAGACGCGGGTGACGTCGCGGCCGACGTCGTCGCGCAGGCGTCTCAGGAAGTGGGCGACCAGCAGCGGGATGTCGTCGGGCCGCTCGCGCAGCGCAGGGATCTCGATGGGGTACACCATGAGGCGGAAGTAGAGGTCCTCGCGGAAGCGGCTGGCCTTCACCTCCGCCTCGAGATCGCGGTGCGTCGCGGCCAGGATGCGGACGTTGGTGCGGATGTCGCTGGTGCCTCCGACGCGGCGGATCGTCTTCTCCTGCAGGGCGCGCAGGAGCTTCACCTGGGTCGCCGGGCTGATGTCGCCCAGCTCGTCGAGGAACAGCGTTCCGCCCACCGCGCGCTCGAAGCACCCCTGGTAGGTGCCGGTGGCGCCGGTGAAGGCGCCCCGCTCGTGACCGAAGAGCTCCGACTCCTGCAGGTGCTCGGGGATGGCCGCGCAGTTGATGGCCACGAAGGGGCCCTTGCTGCGCCGGCCCTGGTCGTGGATCGAGCGAGCGACCACCTCCTTGCCGGTGCCGCTCTCGCCGAGCAGGCAGACCGCGGCGTCGCTGGAGAGGACGCGAGAGACCTGGGCCAGCACGGCGCGCATGGGCTCGCTCTCACCGACCAGCGAGTGCGACAGCCGCTCGCGCGACAGCTCGCCTGCGAGGAAGCGCGCGCGCCGCGCGAGCTCGCTGCGCTCGACCGCCCGGCGGACGGCGTGGATCACGCGGTCGCGCTCGAAGGGCTTGCCCACGTAGTCGTAGGCGCCGACGCGCATCGCCTCCACCGCGGAGTCCAGCGACGTGCGCGCGGTGAGGACGATCACCGGCACGTCGGGCGCCTCGGCCTGCAGGTGACGGAGCACGTCGATCCCCGACACGTCGCCCAGGCCGAGGTCGAGGCAGACCGCGGCGAAGGTCGACGCGTCCTTCCGCATCAGGCCGCCGCCGCCCTCGAACTCCTCCGACGCGAACCCCTCGGCGGTCAGCCAGGCGGTGACGATGCGCCGGATGATCGGATCGTCGTCGACGATGGCGACGACCGGCTGCGGGCGCGCGGCCGCGGGCTGGCTGCCTTCGCGCGATCCGGCGGCTTCCGCTGCGTCTTTTACCAAGAGACCTCCGGAAACGGGGGGCCGGGTCTGGCCAGGAAGTATCCTTGCACGAGCTCGCACCCCAGCGCTTGCAGCGCGTCGAGCTCTTCCCGGCACTCGACCCCCTCGGCGACCACGGCGCGGTCGAGGTCGCGGCAGAGGCGCACCAGCGAGTCCACGATGCGGTGGCGGGTGGGGTCGATGTGCAGGTTCCGGACGAGGGACATGTCCAGCTTGATGAACTCGGGGTCCATCTCTGCGACGCTCGTGAGTCCCGCGAATCCCGAACCGAGATCGTCCACCGCCAGGCGGTAGCCGCTCTCGCGCAAGCGGCGCAGCCGCAGCCCGAGGTCGGACACGGTGCGAACGTCCGCGCGCTCGGTGATCTCGAGGACGACGCGCGCCGGGTCCAGCGCGCTGGGCTCGTAGAGCGCCGGATCGAGGAGGTCGGTCGGGTGGAGGTTGAGGAAGAGGAGGGCCCCGTCGGGCGCGCGATGGAAGGCCTCGCCCGCGAGCTGTCGCACGCGCTGGCCCACGTCCCACAGCCGGCCGAGGCGCTCCGCGGCGTCGAGCACCGCGCCCGGGTGGGGCAGCGAGGGCTCGCGGGTCCGCAGCAGGGCCTCGAAGCCGACCGTCGCCCGCCGGGACGTGGACGCGATGGGCTGGAACGCGAGGTGGGCGCTGGCGAGGGCGCGGTCGAGGCTCACGCCGAGCGCCTCCGTCTCCGCGTCGGGGGCGGTCACGCGCGAGGCCTCGCGCTGCAGGAGCGCGAGCCGCCGCAGCTTCGCGCCCCGCTCTACCGCCGCGAGCAGCTTCTCCGGTGCGACCGGCTTGGTCAGGTAGCGGAGCGCGCCATGCTCGAAGGCCTCCAGCACCTTCTCCAGCGAGGGGTTGCCGGTCATCAGGATGAAGGGCACGTCGACCCCCCGCTGGCGCAGACCGTGGAGGAGGGCGGTGCCTGACATGCCGGGGAGCTGCTCGTCGCTCACCAGGACGTCGACCTTCTCGGCGTCGAACCCCGCCATCGCCGCCTCCGCCGTCGCCATGGGGATGACGGCGTAGCCGGCGCGCTGGAGGAGGCGCCGCACCGACGCCAGCACGACCGGATCGTCGTCGACGACCATGACCCTGGAGGTGACTTCCCTCCGCACCTCGGAGTCCGGGGAGGAAGGCTTCATGGGTGGAGGGCGGGAGGCCATGACGTGGAACATGTCATCACGCCATGGAGCAGTATCGGGGCCACGGCGTCGAGGACTAGGTTGGCAAGGTGGCCAGGTCCTTGCAATCGCCCTCGCCCATGACCTCTGCCCTGTCGATGGTTCCCCCCGGGCCCGCGTCGTCCTCGTCCGGGCCTGCCCCCGCCGCGCTGCCGTGCTTCATCCTCGACGGGCGCTACGACGTGCTCCGGCCCATCGCCCAGGGCGGGATGGGGCAGGTCTTCGAGGCTCGCCACAACTTCAGCGGAAAGCTGGTTGTGGTGAAGATCCTGCGCGACGAGCTGGTCGGGCGGAAGGACGTCGCGGAGCGGCTTCGCCGGGAAGCGGAGGCGATGGCGCGCATTCCCCACCCCGCGATCCTGTCCCTCCTCGACGCCGGCCGCTGCGCCATCCACGGCCCGTTCCTCGTCACCGAGCTGCTCGACGGGCGCACCCTGGAGGGCATCCTCGCGTCTCGTACGGCGCTGTCGGTGCCGGCGGTGGCGCGCCTCCTCCGCGAGGTCGGCGCCGCCCTCGGAGCCGCCCACCGTCAAGACGTTGTCCATCGGGACGTCAAATCCGCCAACCTGTTCATCGCCCGCAAGGCGCGGGGCGAGGGCGACGTCGTGAAGGTGATCGACTTCGGCGTCGCGCGTGTCGGCGGCTCCGCCGGGTCCACCCCGCTCACCCTGGTCGGAGGCGTCCTCGGGTCGCTGAGCACGATGTCCCCCGAGCAGCTGGTGTCCCCCAGCACCGTCGACGGCCGGGCCGACCTCTACTCGCTGGGGATCACCGCGCTGGAGGCGCTGGGCCTGGAGGTCGGAGACCTGACGGTCCGCCTCTCGACCCCGCGCATCGCCGCGGGCCTCCTCCGCGGGCGCGACGACATGCCGGCGGACCTGGTGACCTTGCTGGACGACCTCTGCGCCCTCGACCCGCAGCAACGGCCGCGCACCGCGGAGGTGATGCTCGAGCGCCTCGCCCGCGTGCAGCTCCCCAGGGGCAGCGACGAGCTCCTCGGGTACGGCGCCGAGCCGACGATCGAGGTGCAGGCCGAGCGCAGCTGGGTGGGCGTCCGTCGGCGCCACTCGCGGGCGCCTTATGTGACCCCGGTGGAGCTCGTGCACCGAAACGGCGTGATCCTCGGCCGATCCGAGGACATCAGCCTCGGTGGGATGCTCGTCTCCACCCAGCGGCCACCCCCGGAAGACGCCTCGGTCACGCTCCGCTTCGCGCTGCCCAGCACCGGCCAGAAGGTCGCCATCGACGGCCACATCCGCTGGGCGCGGCAGCAGGCGGGTCGCAGCGCCCTCGGGATCGAGTTCGGCGACCTCGACGACGTGGCCGCGGAGACGGTCGCCTCTTTCGTGGAGGGTTGAGCGCGCGCCGGCGCGCGGCACGGTCGGTCAGCGCGGAGTGACGCGCGCGGCGGTGTCGGCCGAGACGTGCGAGCCGGTCGCGCGGTCCTCGGCCATCCGCTCGTCGAGGTCGCGCGAGAGCAGCTCCTGAAGCACCTCCAGCTCGATCCACGTGCGAGCTAGCCGGAGCTGCCCCTCGAACGAGGGCGGCGCCGGCGCCGCGCGCAGCGCCGCAGCGCGGCCCCAGAACCACCCACCGGGCGGCAGGACCTCGCTGACCGTCGCGACCAGGGCGCGGATGCGCTCGACCGACGCCAGCGCCTCCTCCAGCGGGAGATCGCCGCGCTTCAGGCGGCCGAGGAGCTTGCAGCCGTAGCCGACGCACGTCTCCGGGCGATCCTCGTAGATGCCGCAACCGCCGGGGCCGTGCGCCGTGCAGGGGAGGCGCAGCTCGGGGAGCCGGCGATCCGGGTACGCGATGGGGAGGCCGCGACGCACGACGCGCGGCAGCTCCTCCTCCTCGATCTCGGCGTGGGAGAACAGGACGCCGGTGCAGCAGATCCCGCAGGCGAGGCAGAGGCGGGCGCCGGAGTCCACGCGCGGACTCTGCGGTACGGCGCGCTCGGCGGCAACGCGGTCGCGTGGTACGAAGGAGGTGCGATGCTGGAGCTGCAGGACGAGGTGCGGCTGCGCGGGTCGGAGGATGTGCTCGTCCGCGCGCTGGACGGCGAGGCGGTGCTGCTCGATCTGGGGAGCGGGACCTACTTCGGCCTGAACGAGGTCGGCGCGCGCGTGTGGGAGCTGCTGGCCGAGGGGTCGACGGTCGGCGCCATCCGGCAGGCGCTCCTCGCGGAGTTCGACGTGGAGGAGCAGGTGCTGGAGGCCGACGTGGGGGCGCTCCTCGCCGAGCTCGAGAAGCGCAAGCTCGTGCATCGTCTTCCCTAGATGGGTCCGCCGTGACCGGGCCCGCGGTGACGCCCTCCGCCGCGCTCTGCACAGCGTGCGGCGCGTGCTGCGACGGGACGCTGTTCGACGAGGTCCCGCTGGAGGCAGACGAGGTCGCGCTGGGTGTGCGCCTCTCCCTCCCCATCGTGCCGGCGGGGGACGCCGCCGCGATGCCGCTCCCCTGCCCGCGCCTCTCGGGCGCGACCTGCACCGTCTACGACGACCGGCCGTCGACGTGCCGCACCTTCCGCTGCGGTCTCCTCGTCGCGCTGGAGGCCGATCGCGTCGCCCTCGACGACGCCCTCGGCCGCGTCGCGGCGCTGCGCGCGGCGTCGGGCGAGGTGCGCGCCCTCCTGCCGCACCCGCTCCGGCCGCTGCCGGTGATGCGCGCGTTCGACGACTTCGCGCGGGCGATGGGGGGGCGGCGATCGTCCGCGTTCGCCGAGGGGCACCCCGCCCTGATCGCAAGGGCGGCCGAGCTCGGGGTCGCCATGCGCGCCGTCACGCGCGACGTTCCGCCCGACGAGGACTCCCGCGCGGACACGCCGCGACGTGTCTGAAGCGCGCGCCCTCCTCCGCGCCCTCCTCGCCGGCGACGCCAGCGCGCTCCCGCGCGAGGAGTCGGCCTGGTCCGCGCTCGCGTCGCGCGCCGCGGAGCTGGGGGCGGAGGGGTTGCTTCACGCCTCGGTGCGAGCCGCCGGCGTGGGCGCGGCGGTCCCGGCGAAGCTCGCCGACCGCCTGCGTCGCGCGCACGCGGCCACGGCGGCGAAGAACCTGGAGCTCGAGGCCGAGGCGACGCGGCTCCTCGCCGCCTTCGCGCGGGCCGGGGTGCTCGCCGTGCCCATGAAAGGGACGGCCCTGTTCGCGGCCGGCGTGGTGCGAGATCTGGGGACGCGGCCGACCGGTGACGTCGATCTCGCCACGCGGCGGTCGCAGCGCGGCGCGGCGCTGCGCGTCCTCATCGAGCAAGGCTTCGCCGTCGACCTGACGCAGCGGTCCTGGAAGCACCTCCCCGCGATGCGGCGCGGCGATCTCGCGGTCGAGCTGCACGAGGTCGCGTACTGGTCGGGCGCCACCCGCGCGGCGTTCGACGCCGACCACCTGGGGGCGGGGGACGACGCGACCCGCCTCGCGCGGCTCTGGGCGCTGCAGGTCCATCACCTGGTGCTGGGCTCGCCGCCCGACGCCGCGCTTCTGGTGCGGACGGTGGCCGACGTCGCGAGCTTCGCGCGCCTCGCCGCCGTGGACCCCCGGTTGGCGGCGCGGGCTCCGGCGGCCATGACGGAGGCGGGGGTCGAGGCGGAGGCCGCCGCCCTCGACGCGATCGCCGCTCTGGCGACGGGACGGGCGCGCGGGTTGCCCGCGCTGCCCCTCGACGAGGACGTGGTGCGCGCTCTCCTGCTGCCGCTCGAGGCGGGGCACGAGGCGGATGCGCGGCGGGACGCGCTGGCGCACCTGCTCGCGACGGCCCACCGGCAGCCGCTGTCGATGCTGGCGGCGACGGCAGCGACGCTCCTCCAGGGTCCATCCGCGCGGGCGGGCGGGGCCGAGGGCGAGGGGACGTCCAGCGGATGGCTCCGGCGCGCCAGGCGACCGCTGCAGCTGGCGGCGCGGGTGATCGCGACCTTGCCCGCCGCGGTGCGCGCGGCGCGGCGGCGCGGCCTCACGCGGCGGGCGGGGGGACGCTGGCGCAGCGGGTCCTGAGCTCCTTCACGGCGCCGGTGAGGATCTGCGAGATGCGCGCCTCGGTGACGCCGAACTGCTCGCCGATCTGGCGCAGGGTGAGGTCCTCGCCGAAGTAGAGCTCGACGACCTTCTGCTGGCGGGCGGGGAGCTCCCCGACGGCTGCGTGGAACCGCTCGAGGCGCTGGCCACGGTGGGTGTTGGTCTCGGGGTCGGCGCCGCCGGGGCCGGCGACGTCGTCCTGATCGACGTCGTGGGCGCGCACCGCCGTCGTCCGGGCGAGGATGCGGGCGTCGCAGGCGGACGCGGCGGTGATGCCGAGGTGCCCGCCGATCTCGGCATCGGTGGGGAGGCGGCCGTGACGCGCCTCGAAGGCCGCGCTCACCTGATCGACCTGGCGCGCCCGGCGGCGGATGCGGCGCGACAGCGGATCGCCCTTCCGCATCTCGTCGAGCATGGCGCCGCGCAGGCGCGCCGCCGCGAGCCGCTCCAGCTCGTCGGGGGGCAGCTGCCCGTGCCGGCGCTGCAGCTCCACCAGGGCCAGGAGGCCGGCGCTCACCAGGTCGTCGACCGACATCGACGGCGTGAGGCGGGCGGCGAAGCTGGCGGCGATGCGCTTCACCAGCGGCAGCATGCTGCGGATCAGGTCGGAGGGGGCGGCGGAGACGGCGGAGGGGGCGGCGAGGTGGTTCACGGGAGACTCCAGGGGCGCAGGCGGACGAGTCGGGGCCGCCACCGCGGGAGCCGCGGCGGCGAAGTCGACAGAAGGGGCCGAAGAGCGGACGGCGGCGGCGGGTCGCTACGCGGCGAGTCGCTTGCGCTTCACCATCTCGACCAGCGTGGTGCGGTTGAGACCGAGGAGCTGGGCCGCACGGTTCTTGTTGCCGTTGGTGCGGGCCAGCGCCTGGCGGATGAGGTTGCTCTCGTACTGCTCGACCGCCGACTTGAGGTCGATGCCGGTCTCGGGCAGCTCGAGGACCATGCCGCTGCGGCGCTCGGTGGCGACGCCGCGCACGCTGGCGGGGAGATCGCGCACCTCGACCCGCGGCCCGGCGGCGAGGAGCGCCACGCGCTCCATCGTGTTCTCCAGCTCGCGGACGTTGCCGGGCCAGGCGTAGGAGAGCAGCGTCGCCATGGCCTCCTCGGAGATGCCAAGCAGGTCGTCACGGCCCAGATCGACACGCAGCCGATCGAAGAAGTGGTGGATGAGGACCGGAAGGTCCTCCGGGCGCTCGCGCAGCGGCGGGATGCGGAAGTGGATGACGTCGAGCCGGTAGTAGAGGTCCTCCCGGAAGCGACCGGCGCGGACCTCGGCCTGCAGATCGCGGTTCGTCGCCGCGATGATGCGGATGTCGCACTTGACGGTGCGCGAGTCGCCGACCGGCGAGTACTCGCGCTGCTGCAGGAGGCGCAGCAGCTTCACCTGCAGGCCCAGCGGGAGCTCCCCGATCTCGTCGAGGAACAGCGTCCCTCCCTCGGCGGCGGCGACCCGACCGGCGCGCGCCGCGTGGGCGCCGGTGAAGGAACCCTTGGCGTGGCCGAACAGCTCGCTCTCGAGGAGGGCCTCGGGGATGGCGCCGCAGTTCAGCGTCACCAGGGGGTGGGCGCCGCGGCTCGACGCGTCGTGGATGGCGGCGACCACCATCTCCTTGCCGGTGCCGCTCTCGCCGGTGACCAGCACCGTGCACGAGGCGCGGGCGATGCGGTCCAGCTGCGCCACCAGGTCGATCAGCAGCGGGCTGCGGCCCATCATCTTGCCGCGGCTCGTCGGGCGCAGCGTGAGGCGAAGGTCGCTGACGATCGGGGCGGCGTGGGTCACGGGGTCCTCCTTCGGGGTTCGCGTCGTCCGCGACCTCGCTGGTGCGGACCGCTAGAGCAGCGGGCGTGCCAGGACGAATCCGCCGAGATCTCCGGGGGTGCGATGCGTCGCGTCTCGAAACGCGAGCCTCTCGTCCGCCACGACTCCCAGAGCGGGACGGTGCCTCGTTCCGGGACGAGCCGGCGTGAGGCAAACCGCCACACCGTTCGGAGATCAGACGACAAGGCCGCTTTCTCTCGCCCACCGGGGGCGGTGTGCCACCATCGGGCTCCTTCAGGTTGCGGGAGAACGAGTGGCCGAGATCCTGGTCGTCGACGACAGCAAGGTCATGCGCGAGATGGTCATCGCGTGCCTCCGCGCGCGCGACGGCCTGAGCTTCACCCAGGCGGGAAGCGGCCTCGAGGCGATCGAGCGGATCTCGCTGCAGCCGTTCGATCTCGTGGTGCTCGATCTCAACATGCCCGACATCGGCGGCATCGAGGTCCTGGAGTTCGTCCGCGGCCAGGACCAGCTCAGCGCCCTGCCCATCCTCGTCGTCACCAGCCGCGGCGACGACACGTCGCGCGGGCGCGCGCTCGCTGCCGGCGCCACGAGGTACATGACCAAGCCCTTCGCGCCGGAGGAGATCGCCGCCGAGGTGGCGCAGCTGCTCGACGGCGCGGGCTCAGGGACGTGAGCGGTCCGGTCGACCTCCGGGACTTCCTCTCGGGTTTCCTCGCGGAGGCTGGTGACCACCTGCGCTCGGTGCACGCGAACCTGCTCCTGGTCGACGCGGCGGTACAGAAGGGGGTAGCGGCCCCCCGGGCCGTCCGCGAGCTCTTTCGCTCCCTGCACACCATCAAGGGCCTCGCGGGCATGGTGGGGATCGAGCCCATCGTCGAGATCGCACACGCGATGGAGACGGTGCTCCGGGCCGCCGAGCGGGCGGCCGGTCGCCTCCCCGCGGGGGCCTTCGAGCCGCTGCTGGAAGGCACGAACGCGATCACACAGCGCGTCGGCGCCCTAGGAGAGGGTTCCGCGGTCGCCCGGGCGCCGCAGGGCCTTCTCGAGAGGCTCGCCGCCATCGACGTCGGGTCCGTGCGCCACCTTCCCGACCGCCCGTCCCTGGACTTCTCACCGGCCCTGGAGGCGAAGCTGGGGGCCGTCGAGCGCGAGCAGGTCGCCGCTGCCATCGCCTCCGGCCTGCGAGTGGCCGAGATCACGTTCGCGCCGTCGCCCCAGCGAGCGGCCGACGGCATCTCCATCACCACCGTCCGCGGCCGGGCCTCGGACGTCGGCGAGATCATCAAGGTGGTGCCGGTCGCCGCGGCGCGAGACGGGGCCCCCTCGGGGATGATCTTCCTCCTCCTCGTCGCCACCTCGCGCGACGTGGTCGAGCTGGCCGCCGCGGTGGGCCTCGACCCGTCGGAGATCCGGCGGGTCGAGGCCTCGGCGGCCGCGCCGACGGTGCTCGAGGACGCCGAGCCGATCGGCGGCGAGGCCACCGGGACCACCGGCATCGTCCGGGTGTCGGTGGAGCGCGTCGATCAGGCGCTCGACGGCCTCAGCGCGCTCCTGGTGACCCGGATGCGGCTCGGCCTGGAGATGGACCGGCTCGCCGCGGCGGGGGCGGACGTGCGCGAGCTGCGCCGCGTCGCGCACGACATCACCCGGCAGCTGGCAGAGATGCGTCGGGCCGTCGTCGGCCTCCGCATGCTCTCGGTCGCCGAGCTGCTCGAGCCGCTCCCGCTCCTGGTGCGCGGACTGCGCACCACCACCGGGAAGGACGTCGGTGTCACCGTCGATGCCGGCTACGTCGAGGTGGACAAGGCGGTCGCCGAGCGCCTGTGGCCGGCGATCGTCCACCTGGTCCGGAACGCGGTCGACCATGGCATCGAGTCGGCAGAGGACCGGCGTCGCGTCGGCAAGCCGGAGCGCGGCAACATCGCCGTGAGGTGTGTGCAGGTCGGCAGCGGCCGCATCGAGGTGACGATCGAGGACGATGGGATGGGCGTGGATCGCGGCCAGGTGGCGGCGCGGGCGGGCGGCGACGCGCCGGAGTCCGACGCGGCTCTGCTGGCCGTGGTGACCCGGCCCGGCTTCTCCACCCGGGACCGCGCCGACGCGACCAGCGGGCGGGGCATGGGGCTCGACATCGTCCGTCGCGCCATCGAGGGGCTGGGAGGCGAGCTGATGCTCGCCACGACGCCGGGCGCTGGCACGCGCTTCACGCTCCGGGTGCCGGTGACCATCGCCATCATCGATGTCGTCGCGTTCGAGTGCGAGGGCCAGACCTTTCTGGTGCCGGTGGCGTCGATCGACGAGCTCATCGAGATCGCCGCCGGGAACACCATCACGGGTCCCGTCCTCCGAGGCCGCGAGGCGGTGGCGCGCCTGGTGCCGGTCCGCGGTGTGGCCGTGCCGCTGATCGATCTCGGCGAAGCGCTCGGCCTCCGTCGCGGGGTCTCGGCGCCCAAGGCGATCCTCGTCCGCCGCGACGAGCGCCCCCTGGCCTTCGGGGTCGACCGCCTCCTCGGTCATCACGCGGTGGTGGTGCGGGCGCTGCGCGACCCCCTGGTGACCGTGCGGGGCGTGACGGGTGCGACCGACATGGGCGACGGGCGACCGACCTTGATCCTCGACCTCGCCGCGCTGGCCCCCTCCATCCACGGCGGCACGGAGCGCGCAGCGTGAGCCTTCTCCACGTCCTCTTCACCGTCGGAGACGCGACGTACGCTCTCCCGGCATCGACCGTCGCGCAGATGGAATCGTTCGACGGCGCGACGCCGGTCCCGGGGGCCCCGGCTCACGTGATGGGGCTGGTGCAGATCCGCGGCGCGGTGGTGCCGGTGGTCGACCTGCGCGTCCGCTTCGGCCTGCCGGCCATCGAGCGCGGCCTCGACGCGCGCCTGGTCGTCATCGACCGCCACGGGCGTCGCGTCGCCTTGCTCGCCGATCGCGCGCGCGAGGTCGCGCGCATCGAACCCGCCGCCTTCGCGCCCCCACCGGACGCGGTGGCGTTGCAGTCGGCTCGCTTCGTCGAGGCGGTCGCCCAGGTCGGTCCGCGGCTCGTCTTGCTCATCGACTGCGATCGCGTCATCGGAGAAGAGGACATCCATGGCTGAAACCGATTCCACCTCCAGCGTCAGCGTTCGTGGGGCGGTAGCCACCATCGACGGCGTCGAGGCTGGCGCGAGGCGCCTCGCGGAGACCGCGGCGGACCTCTCCCAGGGCGGAGCCGCGGCGCGCGCCGCGCTCACCATCGTCGCCGGGCAGATCGACGAAGCGATCCCGGCGCTGGCCGCCCTCGGCGCGTCGGCCAGTCGCTCGGCGGAGTCCCTTCGCGACGCGCGCACCGGGCTCGACGCCACCGCATCGGGTCTGCAGGAGCTCTCGGCCTCGATCACCGGCGTGGGAAAGGACGCGGAGCTGCTCGCCTCCTCCACCGAGGACACGCTGGCGACGCTGGAGGAGACCGCCCGGTCGCTCAAGGGGGTCGCCGGCAACGGCGAGGACCTGGCGGCGGCGGGCGAGGAGCTGCTGGCGGCGGCGACCGAGGCCGCCTTGACCAGCTCGGACCTCGCGACGCGCGGCGATGCCACCGCCTCCACGGTGGAGGAGGTCGCGGCGACCATCGAGGAGATGGCCAAGGGCATCACCCGGCTCAGCGCCGACGCCGCGAAGGTGGGCGAGAGCAGCCTGGCCGCGAGCGGCACGGTCGCCGCGGTGGCCGACGCCCTCCTCACCGTCGGAAACGACGCGCAGTCCATGGCCAGCGCCGTGGAGGAGACCGCCGCGGCCACCGAGGAGGTGGCGCGGTCTCTTCGCGGAGTCGCCGAGCACAGCCGGTCGCTGGAGGCGACCGCGACCACGACCGGGCGCTCGGTCGCCGACGTCGCCGCGTCGGTCGAGATGGTCGCGGGCGTCGCGGAGAAGGTGGCGTCGGTGGTCGACGCCAACGCCGCCGCGATCGAGCAGATCGCTCGCTCCTCGGCGATGACGGCGCAGGGCGCGGAGCAGGTCAGCGGTCTGGCCGCGGCCAACGCCTCGGCGGCGGCGCAGCTGGACGCCAGCACCCGCTCGATCGCGGTGACGGTGCGGGGGGCCCGCGCCACGGCCGACAAGGCGGGCATCGTCGCGCGGGAGGGAGGGGCCGCGGTCGCGCGCTCGGTCGCGGGACTGGGGCGGATCCGTCAGGCGATGGTCGACGCGGCGGCGGTGATGAAGGAGCTGGGCAAGCGCGTCGAGGAGATCGGTGACATCGTCCAGACGATCAACCTCATCGCCGATCGCACCAACCTGCTCTCGCTCAACGCCAGCATCGAGGCCGCGCGCGCCGGGGAGCACGGCCGGGGCTTCGCCGTGGTCGCCGAGGAGATCCGTACGCTGGCCGATCGCGCCGCGGCCGCCAGCGGCGACGTCGGCAAGATCGTCCGCTCGGTCCAGTCTGTCGCACGGGAAGCGGTCACCGCAGCGAACGAGGGCGTCCGCGTGACCGAGGAGAACGGCGACCTGGCGGTCGAGGCCGATCGCGCGCTGGGCGGCATCCTGGGCGGCGTGGAAGAGCTCGGCCGCGCGGTCCGCGAGATCGACGCGGCGACGGGCGAGCAGGTCAAGGCGGTCCAGCAGCTCGCGGTCGGCAACGCGCGGCTCAGCGAGGAGGGTCGATCGATCGCGCGGGCCGCCACCGAGCAGACCCAGGCCACCACCGCGATCGCGCAGGGCGCGTCGGAGATGCGTCGGCTCGCGAAGCAGGCCGGCGACGCGAGCGCACAGCAGGCGCGGACCCTGCGGGACGTCGCGCGGGCCCACGCCGAGCTCACGGCGTCGGCGGAGAAGGTGTCGCGTGCCACCGCCGAGCAGGTCGTCAGCACCAGCGAGCTGGCCAAGGCCGCGGCGCAGATGAGGACGCTCACCCAGCAGACCGCCGCGGCGATGGCCCGCGAGGGCAAGCGGCTGGCGGCGGTGAGCAAGAGCGCGGAGGAGGTCGCCGCGGCGACGCAGCGGACGACCATGGCGCTGAGCGAGCAGTCGCGTGGCGCGAGCGAGGTCGCCAAGGCGATGGACGAGGCCCGGCGGCAGGTGCTGCAGACCGCCAAGGCCGTCGCCGAGCAGTCGCGCGGAAGCAAGCAGCAGGAGGCTGCAGCGCGGCAGGTGGCCCGGCTCGCGCTCGAGGTCAGCCGCTCCACCGGCGAGCAGACCAAGGCGCTGGCCCAGCTGTCCCGCGGCGCGGAGGACGTGCGCCGTCTGGGTCGGCAGGTGGCCCGATCGGTCACGGAGCAGGCCAGCGCGCTGACCTCCCTCGCCAGCTCGGCCGTGCGGCAGACGGCGTCCCTCGACCAGGTGGCCCAGGCAGCCGGTGAGCAGGCGGCCGTGGCCTCGCAGCTCGCCCGCTCCACGACGACGATCCAGGCACGCGCGGCGGAGGCGGCCGGCCTCCTCGCCCACGACGCGGGTCGGAGCGCCGCCCTCGCGCGCGATGCCAGCGCCGTCGCCGAGCTCGCAACGCGGCTCCGCGGAGGCGGAGGCGGAGGTGCAGGCGCAGGCGAGAGCGCGCCCCTCAACGGAGACGGCGCAGAAGGTCCCCAGTGACCGAGCCCCGCGCACCGGGTGCTCTTTGAGCTCG
>JBKJLX010000013.1:0-13967 GCA_046596645.1 Polyangiaceae bacterium | reverse complement strand
GCCGCCGTCGCCGCCGTCGCCGCCGTTGCCACCCTGGCCGCCCTGCCCGGAGCTCTGAGCGGCGGTGGTGCTGGCCCCGGTGGTCGCCGAGGTCGAGCCCGAGGTCGCTGTGGTGCCCCCAGTCGAGCTCGAACCACCCGTTCCCCCCGAATCGTCACCGCACCCCGCCACCCCGAAGAGAACGAGAGCGCCCACGAAGAATCGAGAGTCGGTCATCGGCGCATCGTCCAACGCGGGCGGCCGTCGCGTCGATGGAGAATCGGTGACCGCTTTCTTCGGTGAGGACGCCACCAGATCGGCCTAGTCGTCGTCACCGCCGACCGTGGGCGCCCCGCGCTCGCGCGCCGAGTTTCGCGACGAGGTCGACGGCGTGCTCGACGCGCTCGAGGCGAGGGTGGCGGCGCTCGGGTGAGGTCGTGCCGCCGGGCGTTCCCTGCCGCCCATTTCACGTCGTCACGATCTCGACGTGATTTCCGAGAGCCTGGGCGAGCAGCTCGATATCCATGGGGTCGGATGTCAGGATCTGATCGCCGTCGTCCGCCAGGATCACGATCGCGGCGTCGATCACATCGCGCGTGCGAGACGCGGCGAGCAGGCGACCCGCTCGACGACCCAGGGCATCGTCCAGCGGTCGGACCTCGACGGCACGGAGCGCCCGCGCGAGGAGCGCCTCTCGTGGCCCACGGCCGCGCCAGGCCTGACCGACGACTCCACCGTGCGTGACGAGGTCTGCTTCCGCGACGAGTGCGCCCTTGAGCCGGCGCCACATCGCGCGATCGTCTCGCGCGAGCGCCAGCAGCGCGCCGGTGTCGAGCACGAGCTTCACGCTGCGCTCCGCTTGCCCCTCGTCTTCTTGGTCGCACGTCGTCCGCGCACGACGATCGCCGCGGCGCGGTCGGCTCGCGCCTGGGCCGCGATGTCCTCGGCGCTGATGTGGCCGGACCGCGCCTCGTGTTCGGCGACGAGCTCACGAAGGACGCGACGCCGCGTCTCCCTCGCGACGTGGTCGGCGAGCGCGGCGTTGACCCAGCCGCTGAGCGACGTCGCGTCTCCGGCGGCGACGGCGCGGTTCGCCGCATCGACCAGCTCGCGATCGACGGTGACGGTGAGCCTCGTCTTGCTCATACTGCAATGGTAATAACAGTACGAGCACTGTCCAACCGTGGCGATGGCTCGTATCGGAGCCTCGACGGCACCGAGCTCGAGGCGTCCGGGCCTTCGATCCTGGCTGCGCGCTCCGAACGACGCGCGCGCCAATGGCGAACGCCCCGCCGGCCCTCTCCGAGGAGAGGGCCGACGGGGCGCCGGGTGCTCGATCCGCTCACGAGGAGCGGCGCGAACGGGTCGGATCAGAAGTCGCCGTGGCCGTGGCCCGCGTGACCGCCGCCCGAGGAGGCTTCCTTGTCCTTGGGGCGCTCCGCGATGATCGCCTCGGTGGTGAGCATGAGGCTCGCCACGCTGGCGGCGTTCTGCAGCGCCGAGCGGACGACCTTGACGGGGTCGATGACACCCATCTCGATGAGGTCGCCGTACTCGCCGGTCGCCGCGTTCCAGCCGAAGGAGCCCTTGCCCTCACGGACCTTGTTCACGACGATCGAGCCCTCTTCGCCGGCGTTGGCGGCGATCTGGCGGAGGGGCTCCTCGATGGCGCGGCGGATGATGGTGATCCCGAACTGCTGATCCGGGGACACGGTCATCTTCTCGAGCGCCTTCTGGGCGCGGATGAGGGCGACGCCGCCGCCGGGGACGATGCCTTCCTCGACCGCAGCGCGCGTCGCGTGGAGCGCGTCCTCGACGCGCGCCTTCTTCTCCTTCATCTCGGTCTCGGTCGCGGCGCCGACCTTGACCACCGCCACGCCGCCCACGAGCTTCGCGAGACGCTCCTGGAGCTTCTCCTTGTCGTAGTCGGAGGTGGTGTTCTCGATCTGGCTGCGGATCTCCTGCTGGCGCGCCTTGATCTTCTCCTTCTTGCCGTGGCCATCGACGATGGTGGTGGTGTCCTTGTCGATGAGGATCGTCTTGGCGCGGCCGAGATCGGAGATGGTGACGTTCTCCAGCTTGAGGCCCAGCTCCTCGCTGATGACCTGACCGTCGGTCAGGGTCGCGATGTCCTTCAGCATCTCCTTGCGGCGGTCACCGAAGCCCGGCGCCTTGACGGCGGCGCAGTGCAGGGTGCCGCGCAGCTTGTTGACGACCAGGGTCGCCAGGGCCTCGCCCTCGATGTCCTCGGCGATGATGAGGAGCTGCTTCTGGCTCTTGGCGATCGCCTCGAGGACCGGGAGCAGATCCTTCATGTTCGAGATCTTGCGCTCGGCGATGAGGATGTAGCAGTCGGTCAGCTCGACCTTCATGTTCTCGGGGTCGGTGACGAAGTAGGGCGAGAGGTAGCCGCGGTCGAACTGCATGCCCTCCACGACCTCGAGCACGGTCTCGGAGCTCTTGGCCTCCTCGACGGTGATGACGCCCTCCTTGCCGACCTTCTCCATCGCGTCGGCCAGCAGCTTGCCGACCTCGGCGTCGCCGTTGGCGCTGATGGTGCCGACCTGCGCGATCTCCTTCGCGTCCTTGGTCGACTTCGCGTCCTTCTTCAGGCTCTCGACGATCACCTCGACCGCCTTGTCGATGCCGCGCTTGATCTCCATCGGGTTGTGGCCCGCGGCGACGAGCTTGGCGCCCTCGCGGTAGATCGCCTGCGCGAGCACGGTGGCGGTGGTGGTGCCGTCACCGGCGATGTCCGAGGTCTTCGAGGCGACCTCGCGGACCATCTGCGCGCCCATGTTCTCGAAGCGGTTCTCGAGCTCGATCTCCTTGGCGACGGTGACGCCGTCCTTGGTGATCGTGGGGGAGCCGAAGCTCTTCTCGATGACGACGTTGCGACCCTTGGGGCCGAGGGTGACCTTCACCGCGTCGGCCAGGGCGTTGACGCCGGCGAGGATCATGTTGCGGGCGGTCTCGTGGTAGTAAATCTCTTTGGCGGCCATGGAGTTCTCTCGTTTCTTGAAGGTCTGAGGGAGGGAGGGAGCGACGCGACGGAGCGCTCGCCGAGGCGCCGCAGGGCGGGCCAGGGACAGAGCGGCCCCGTCGTCAGGTCACTGCTCGATCACGCCGAGGATGTCGTCCTCGCGGAGGATGAGGACGTCGTCCCCGTCGAGCTTCACCTCGGTGCCCGAGTACTTGCCGAAGAGGACGCGGTCGCCCTCCTTCACGTCGAGCTTCCGCACGGTGCCGTCCTCGAGGACCTTGCCGTTGCCGACGGCCACGACGAGCGCCTCGATGGGCTTCTCCTTGGCGGTGTCGGGGATGAACAGACCCCCCTTGGTCTTCTCCTCTTCCTTCACTCGCTTGACGATCACGCGGTCCTGGAGCGGTCGCATCTTCATGTGTGTTCCTCCTGCGCACGGCGCCCCGGGGCGCCGTCGAAATCTGTGAGTCGGGCGGGTGCGAGGTGCGCTCCGGCCACGGTCGTGCAAGGAAGCCGCGACTGCGCGGTCATGGGTCACCCCCCGTGCACTCCGGCCCCGAAAGCTGGTCCCCCCCATTTTGCGCTGAAAGCGCGGGGGCGATTGTTGGCACTCACCAGAGGGGAGTGCTAGCAGCGGGCGGAACATAGCCTGCGCTCACGGCGTGTCAAGACGCGGTTTTGCGCCCGCAACCGGTGCAGCAGTCCTCGAGGGGACTTGCTACAAGATGTCGAAAGACAACGAGAAGCTCGCCAACGAATAAGTTGGGCCCGGCGGTTGCACAGGTCATTCTTCCGATAGGCGCCCCGCTCCGCGTGGAACGGGAGTGCCGAATGGCCGGGGACCCCGGCAGCCGGTTCGCCGGCGACGGGGCCACGGCCCGGCGGCACGCCCGGGACGCACGATCGGCGGGGCACCCCCCCAGGAGGTGCTTGCCGTGACCCAGTCCCCCGCCGCCGACGTTTCTGCCCTCGAGACGCCCAGCATCGAGCTGGCCGCCAGCATGGCCGACTACTTCCGCGACATCGTGGACGACGCCTTCCGCGCCAAGAAGGTCGAGGCCTCCGCCGCGACCCAGGTCTACCTGGTCCAGCTCCTCACCGACTTCGGCCGCCCTGACGAGGAGATGGATGAGGCGATGAAGGAGTCGCCGACGCTCCTCCTTCATGAGGCGATCCACGCGCCACCGGGCGCGGAGAAGTTCAAGCGCCTGCGCAACCTGGGCGACGGCACACTCTACGGCCTCGGCTTCTTCGGCGAGCACGTCGAGGGGCGAGGCGTCGACCGCAGCTACGTCGCGCACGTGGGCTCGGCCGCCTACGACCACGCGGCCGCGATGCTCCGCGTCTCGCGTTCGAGCAGCGGCACGCCGGAGCGCCACGACGTGCTCGCCGAGCTCAGCCGCAAGTTCCGCGAGTTCGTCCGCGTGCTGGCGCACGTCGCCGACGGGGCGATGGCGCTGAGCGCGCGCGGCTCCCAGGGGGTGGTGAAGCTCTACGAGCGCTGGCTCCGCACCGGCTCCTCGGCGCTGGCCTCCGGGCTGGCCGAGCGCGGCCTCCTCCCGGTGCGTGGGGCGGGGACCGCTTGAACGGGGCCTCGCTGCCGTCCCGCATCCAGAAGCAGCTCGCGCGTCTCTACGGCCTCGAGGCGCCGAGCGTCGACGACTTCGTCCGCCCCCGGAAGAAGGGGCGCGAGGTGGTGTGGGTGCGCGAGACCGAGGACGAGCTCGAGGTGGCGGTCCACCTCCCGGAGTCGGTGCTGCGCGAGGCGTCGCCGACCCTCGACGGGTTCTGTCAGGTCGCCGAGGGCGTCAGCCACTTCATGGTGCTGGCCGAGCGGGCGCGGCGGCAGCTCCCCACCACCCTCCTCGAGCTGGAGCTCCAGGCGGAGGTCGACAAGTTCGCGCTGCTGGCCGGGCTCCACGACCGCCGGCGGTTCGACGCGCGGCGGGCCGCACGGCTGCGCGAGCGGCTGTTCGTCGACGTCTCCTTCGTGCACGAGCAAGGGACCGAGGACGGGCAGCGCTACCGCGTCGCCAACCAGCTCGCAGCCCGCTTCGCCGAGAAGCTGGGACAGCTCGCGGCGCGAGGGGGCCAGGTGCGCAGAGCGCTGCGCGACTTCCACGGGGCCGGGCAGCGCGAGAAGGTCGAGATCGCGCTCGCGGCGTGAGCCGCTCCGGCGAGACCTCCACGTCCCGCGAAACCAGACCAGCGACGCCACGTAGAGCCGCCAGCCCACTCGAAGCGGGCGGGGAGCGGAAGCATGAAAAACCTGGCAGGTCTGGTCGTCATCATCTCGTGTGGTCTCGCGCTCGTCGCCTGCGGGGACGACTCCGCCGCCGACGGCGCGGGGGGCAGCAGCGGTACGGGGGGCGGCGCCACCACCTCGACCTCGTCCTCCACCTCCGGCGCGGGCGGCGATGCGCAGACCCCACCGCAGGGGGCCGCAAACGTGGAGGCTTGGGTCGCGGGCGGCGCCTACCTGAACTGGGCCTGTGAGGGAGAGATCCACGCCTCGCGCTCCCCGTCTCCGCACGGTTTCAATCGCATCTGTTCCAATGACGCCATCGCGGCTGCGGCGGGCGCCGACGGCGACTGGCCGCAGGGGGCAGCTGCGGTGAAGGAGCTCTATGACGCGATCGACGCGACCGAGCCTTCGGGCGTCGCCGTCTACATGAAGGTGGGCAGCGACAGCGCGGAGGGAGCGGGCTGGTACTGGTACGAGCGCATCGGCGATGGCGTGGTGGCCGACGGGGTGGGTGACGCCGGGCCTGCGAAGTCGATCTGCGTGGGCTGCCACGTGGGCGCCGGCGTCGACGAGGCGCACACGCCGACGCCGGGAGGCCGCGATTTCGTCTACACACCCGTACCGTGATGAGCGGGCGCGGCGCTGCGAGCTACTCCGCAATTGCCGCAACAGCGATCTGCGCACCCAGAGGTAGCATCCGAACATGAGCAGCCGCCGACTCGTCGCTTCCTCGCTCCTCGCGCTCGCCGGCGCGCTCCTCGGTGGCGAGGCTCTGGCTTTCGTCCCCATCCCGGTGGGCGGCCATCCCGGCGAGACGGATTTCATGATGCGCGTCGGCTTCGAGCGCGGCCTCATCGAGCCCAACGAGTTCGACGGGTCCTGGCAAAAAGCCAACTGGGAGATCTTCCAGCTCGGCGTGGGCCACACCATCGGCACCGTCGGGCCCTTCGAGTTCCTGTACCTGCGGCTGGACCAGCAGTTCTACCTGGCGCCGGCGGAGACCAACGAGCCCGACGTCGCCAAGTTCCCCGATCGAAGCGCCGCCGCCGCCTGCCTCGGAAAAAGGTTGGCCGGCGGCTTCTGCGAGTTCCACCGCGCCGACTCGGGAGCGTTCTTCACCCCGCAGGTCGGCGCCGACGTGGTCCACACCAAGGATTTCTCGTTCGGGCTGTACCTGCAGGGCACCATTCCGGTCGCCGTCGACCTCGAGCGCTTCGCGCTGCCACGCGTGGACTACCTCGCCGGGGGGACGCAGCTCGGCGTCCACGTCACCGAGTGGTTCGGGGCCACCGCGCGGCTTTACGTGGGCTCTGGCGCCTTCGGCAAGCAGAACGCGGCGGTGGCGGTGACCAACCTGTACGTGCTCGAGGCCCAGAAGTGGCTCCTCCCGTGGAAGGCAGGGGTCGCCCTAGGCCCCTACTTCGAGGGGGACCTCACGCAGCGCTTCGACGACGTCTACGACGCGGCCTACACCGCGGACTATCCCGATCGCACCGACCGCATCCGCGCGATGAAGTTCGGCGTGGCCATCCTGCCGTACATGGCCATCACCGATCACGCCGCCCTCGAGCTCGGCTACGTGCAGAAGCTCTTCGGCTACGACGCGCCGGCGACCCAGCTCTGGTACGCGGGGGCTCGCGCGTCGCTCTGACGACGGGCCATGTCGAGAGCGGGCGTGGCGCGAGCCCGCCCGCGCTTCAGTCCGCCGACGGGGTGGCAGCCGCGTCGGCCTCCGCCTTGCCGGCCAGGTACGCGTCCTCCAGCGACTTGCCGCGGCGGATCTCGAGGAGGCCCAGGTCCGCCTGGAGCAGGTGGGGGAGGATGGCGCGGTTCACGTCCGCCGGGGCCCAGCCGGCGCCGCCGCGCACGACCAGGGTGGTCGCGTCCCACGTCATCTCGAGCTGAGGTAGCGCGGCGGCCAGCGGCTCCAGCGGGGCCACGCGCTCCATCACGTAGCGCATCACCAGGCCCTGCTCGGTGACCTCGGCCATGGTGCCGGAGCGGGTGCACCGCCCACGCTCGATGAAGACGATGTGATCGCAGAGGGCCTCGAGCTCCAGGAGGTTGTGGGAGCTGACGACCAGCGTCCGCTTCTCGCGGTGCGACGCGAACACGTCGCGCATCCGCACGACCAGCTCCGGGTCGAGCCCGCTGGTGGGCTCGTCGAGCAGCACCAGCGCCGGGGAGCCGAGGAGGGCCTGCGCGATGCCCACCCGTCGCCGCATGCCGTGCGAGAGCGTCTTGATGCGCGCGCCGGCGCGATCGCGGAGGGCGACCTCGTCGAGCCGACCGTCCACGTCGCGCGCGGCCTCGCCCGCCGTCGCGCCCTGCAGGCGGGCGTAGTGGGTGAGGAGCTGGCGCAGCGTCACGTGCGGGCTCAGCTCGCAGTCCTGCGGCAGCATGGTGAGCGAGCCCGGGTGCTCCAGCGGCGACAGCGGGCCGTGGCCGAGCACGTCGACCTCGCCGGCGTCGGGGCGGATCATCCCGCCGAGGATGCCGAACGTCGTCGTCTTCCCGGCGCCGTTGGGGCCGATGAAGCCGCAGATGGCGCCCCGGGGGACGCGCATGTCGAGCCCGTCGAGGGCGACGGTGCGCCCGTAGGCCTTGCGAACGCCGCGCAGCGCGATGGCGTCGCTCACGCGTCCCTCCCCTGGAAGCGCAGGAAGCCGAGGGCGAAGAAGGCGAGGCCGATGACGATGAGCCCGACGGCCGCGCCGACGCTCTCCACCACGCCCGGGTGCCACAGCTGCAGGTAGTGGCCGTTGGGGAAGAGCTTGGACAGCGCGCGGAACATGTCGGGCGCGCGCGTCGCGATGGGCTCGGCCTGCACCAGGCCGCCCGCCAGCGAGGCGGCAAAGGCGAGCGCCAGGGCCAGCCCACCGGCGCGGATCGAGGTGCGCGCGATCTGCGTCGCGCACATCACCATGCCCAGATACGGAAACCCGTAGAGGATGGTGCGCCCCGACATGCGGAGGAGCCAGTAGGCCGTGTCCGCCAGGGGCATGCCGTCGAGCCAGACCGCGCCGATCCCGAAGCAGGCGATCGCGCCGACGACGGTGCCCACGGCCATCAGGCAGGTCTGACCGATCAGCTTGCCGACGGCCCAGCTGATGCGGTCGGTGCGGAACAGCGAGTAGCGGACGGCGCCGCTCGCCAGGTCGCCAGCGACGGCGTCGGCGGAGGTGAAGATCACGAGCAGCGGCACGAAGCTCATCGCGAGCCAGCCGTAGAACAGGGCCATGGGCGGGATCGCCACCAGGGCCTCGGCGACCTGGGCATCGCCGGCGAGCGCACCGGCGATCTTCGCGACGCCGGGCCCGGCCATGACGGTGGCGATGTCGACCTTCTGGCCGAGGTCCTCCTCCAGCTTCTGCTGGATGCCGGTCAGCGCGCGGATGAAGAGCGCGGACGCTCCCAGCGCGCCCAGGGCATAGAGCGCGATGAGCACCACCGCCTTGCGCGAGCTCAGCGACTCTCGCAGGTCGAAGGCGGCCACCAGGCGGATCGAGCGCAGGCGGTTCATTGTTCTCGGTCTCTGAAGAAGTGTTGCGCGCGCCCGTCACCCGGAGCGCGACCGCGAGCGAGCGCTACCATGGTCCTCATGACGAGCCGAGCCCATGGTCTTCGTGTCCTCCGCGCCGCCGCCGCCGCCGGCATGTTTGCCGTCTCCGCCGCGGGCTGCGCCACCGCCGAGCAGGACCCCCAGGGGGAGGCCGCCGAGCAGGCGCGCGAGGCCCAGGCCCGCCAGGACCGCTCGGGGCCGGTCCTCGCGCTGATCGAGGTGGCGCGGCAGGACGCGTTCCTGTCCCTGGAGCAGGAGCAGGCCCTCGACGAGCTGGCCGCCGAGCTGGAGGACGATCAGGAGGGCTTCCGCGCGCTGCGCGAGCAGGCCCGCGCCGCCGCGGTCGCCGTGGTGCGCGCCGGCGCGATCGAGCCGGGTGAGCGGGACCGGCTGGTCGCCGAGGGCGTGGCCGCCATCGAGGAGCACGTGCTGCGCACCATGGATGCGATCGAGGTCGTTCACGCCATCCTCGAGCCGGATCAGCGCGCCGCGGTGGCCGACGGGCTGCGCGCGCGCCTCGACGAGCGCTTCGCGGAGACGAAGAAGGACCACGAGGCGCGGCACCGGAACGGCTTCGCGCGCTTCGCCTCGCACCTCGTCCTGTCGGAGAAGCAGGTCGACGAGCTGGCCGCCGCGCGCAAGGAGCTGATGGGCGACGCCGACAAGCTGCGCCCGAGCCGCGAGGAGATGTACGGCCTGGTCGACGCCTTTGCGAGCGACGACGTGCGCCCGGCGATGGATGCACTTCACGCCCGGGTTAGCCGCGTCCTCCGCGCGCGCGTCGCCCGCGCCAGCGACCGCGCCGACTCGGTGCTGTCGATCTTCACACCCGCGCAGCGCGATCTGCTGGCCGACCTCATCCTCGAGGGGCCGAGCAAGATGATCCTCGGCGAGGCCGCCGCGGACCACGAGGGCTAGTCGCTACGGGGCGATCTCGAGGGGCTGCGCCCCCAGCCCCTCCTCGCCCTGGAGGAAGACGGTGCCGCCGGACCAGTACGCGGCGACGGGCTGCGCCGCCGTCCGCGCGAAGTACGGGGCGGGCGGGGTTCCGTAGAAGCAGCCGCCCAGCACCACGGTGAGGGGGGCGGCGAGCCCGCGCATCAGCGCCGGGCGCTCTTCTTCTTGGCGGCGGCCTTCTTCGGAGCGGCCTTCTTGGCGGCGGCCTTCCTGGCGGCAGCCTTCTTCGGAGCCGCCTTCCTGGCAGCGCCCTTTTTCGGAGCGGCCTTCCTGGCGGCGGCCTTCTTCGGAGCGGCCTTCTTGGCAGCGCCCTTCCTGGAGGCTGCCTTCTTGGGGGCTGCCTTCTTGGGGGCTGCCTTCTTGGGGGCGGCCTTCTTGGGGGCGACCTTCTCGGACGCCGCGGGCTTGGCGGACGCCCTGGCGCTGGACGGCGCCTTGGGCGCCGCGACGCGGCCGGTGACTGTTGCCACTGCGGATTTGACGGCCTTCTTCACCTTGTCGGCGATCGCCTTGCCGGCGCGCCGGACCACGCCGCCGCGGTCGCCCTCGCCCTCGCCCTCGCCTTCGTCGTCGTCGTCGTCGTCGTCGTCGTCGTCGTCGTCAACGCCGAGCAGCGTGGCCTCCTCCTCCGCCGCGGCCTCCTCGTCGTCCTCCAGGTCGGCGACCGGCATCGGACGGCCGTGCTTGCCCAGCGTCTCGCGGATCTTCCGCTCGAGGTCGGGAAAGTAGAAGGGCTTGTTGAGCCAGGCGTCGGCCGCGAAGAGGGGCGACGTCATCTCGTTGAGGTTGTCTCCGATGCCCGTGAGCATGACGACGCCGGTGCGCCGGAAGGGCGCGCTCTCGATGCCGTCGCCCTTGAGGCGCTTGCAGACCTCCCAGCCGCTCATGCCGGGCATCATCACGTCGAGCAACACGAGGTCGGGGCGCACCTGCTGCGCGAGCTCCCACGCCATGTCCCCGTCCGCAGCCTCGGTCACCGAGAAGCCGAGCCGGCGAAGATGCCGAGCCACCAGGCTCAGCATGGCCGGCTCGTCCTCGGCGACGAGCACCTTGAGCGTTCCGCGATCCGTCATCGGCCGGCATTGGACGCGCCGGAGGGCGGTCGGTCAAGCCGTGACGGCGATCGCGCGGAACATCGCGGTGCGATGGGGCGGCTGCAACGAGCGCGACCGATGTGCTCCTCGGTCGAAGGTGGCGCCTCACGCGTCCCACCGGACCGCGCGGGGACGTCGGCCGCCGCGGCTAGACTGCCCACTCGACCTGGCCCCTGTGAGCGGTCTCGAGCTCCACGGCGATCCGCGGTCCCGACGGGAATTATCCAGATAGAGGGCATGGACGATGGGTCGATACTTCTTTCGGATTCACATCGCCGGCGTCCACACGGGAGGAGCGAAGCGATGGCACAGCTTCGTCGCCTCTCGGCGCCCAGCTCAAGACGCCCGGCAGCTTGCGGCTGCGCGGGGTGCGGCTCGTTCCGCCCAAGGGCTCGTGAGCGAGCAGCCTCGGCCGCGCGTCGCTCGTCGCCTCGACGACGGATCGTCCGGAACATCGCCGCTTGCCCGGGCGTCTCCTGTGAGCGCGACGAATGTGTCCCATCCGGGTCGTAAGGACGCGGCACGGCGTGCGTTCCCACCAAAACCCACGGGCCCGTCGGCTGTCCGACGGGTAGACTCCCGACGTCCTCCCAGCAGACCCACGTGACCGAGCCAGAGACCCACGAGGCGCCGCCGTCTGTGGCCCCACAGGCCGGCCTCCAACGCATCCGCGGGGCGGCCCGGGCGGTCGAGCTGCGCATGCGGCTCGACGGCGCGCTGCAGGTGCTGGCCTACGTCGCGACCGGCGCGCTGGCCGCCGCGGCGTTCGTCCTGGGTGCCCACAAGATCTGGCCGCACCGGGTGCCCGAGCTGCTCGCGGTCCGGCTGTTCGTCGCGGTGGGCGTGGCGGCCGTGGTGGCCCTGCTGGTCGCCGCCGCGCGACGCCTGCCGCCGCGCGCGGGCTCGGTGGCCCTCGACCGCTCGCACGGTCTCTCCGATCGCCTCACCTCGGCGCTCGAGTTCACGAAGCTGCCGGCAGCCGAGCGCACGCCGCTGATGGAGATGGCGATCGACGACGCGGTGGCCCACGCCGCCCGGCTCTCGCCGAAGAAGGCGCACCCGCTGCGACCGCCCGCCGAGATGGTGGCGCTGGTGCCCGCGATCCTCGCGCTGTGCGGCGTGGCCTGGCTCGAGATCCCGGTGGTGCGGATCATCCCGCGGGAGGCGACGATCGACGCCCTCGTCGTCTCGCCGGACGACATCGAGCTCTTCCGGGAGATGGCCAAGGAGCTCGCGCGCGAGGACCAGACGCCGGAGGTGAAGGCCGCCGTCGACCGCTTCAACCAGCTGGTGGAGGACCTCGCCAACAAGCGCCTCGAGCGCACCGAGGCCTTCCGGCAGCTGGAGTCGCTGGAGAACGACCTGCTGAAGGGGAAGGAGGCCGACGCCGCCGCCCTCAAGGAGCAGCTGGCCGAGACCGGCAAGCAGCTGAAGGAGAGCGAGCTCGCCGAGAAGGTCGCCGATGCCCTGCAAAAGGGCGACATGAAGACGGCCCGGAAGGAGATGCAGGAGCTGGCGAAGAAGCTCCGCGCCGAGAAGAAGCCGGACAAGGCCGCCATCGAGAAGCTCCGCAAGGCGCTGGAGAAGGCGTCCAAGCGCCGCAAGGAGGCGCTGGAGGCGCTCGAGCAGAAGCGCGCCGAGATGCAGGAGCAGCTGCTCAAGAAGAAGAAGCAGGCCGAGGACGAGAAGGACCCGAAGAAGAAGCGGGACGAGGAGCGCCTGCTTCGCAAGAAGGAGCGCGAGCTCGTGCGCCGCGATCGGGAGAAGGAGCGGGTGCAGCGCGCCTCGAGCGAGCTCGAGCGGCTGGATCGCGAGCTGGCCCAGGCCGCCGCCGATCTGATGAAGGAGCTCGGCCTCTCGGAGGAGGACATGCAGAAGGCCGCGGAGGACCTGGACAAGGCCGCCGAGGACCTGAACCGCATGGACGAGCAGGAGATGTCGCAGAAGGAGAAGGAAGAGCTCCGCAAGCGCATCGAGGAGCTCCGCGAGGTGCTCCGCCAGCAGGGCCAGGGTGGAAAGCAGCGCATGGCGCGCATGGTGAAGTTCGGAAAGCGCGCCCGCGGCGGCTCCGGTGGCCAGGGCGAGCAGGGCGAGGGCGAGGAGCCGGGCCAGGGCAAGCAGGGCCAGGGCCAGGACGGCGAGGGGGAGGAGGGCGAGGGCAAGGACGGAAGAGGTCCCAAGGGCAAGGGCGGCAAGCAGCCCGGCAGCGGTGGCGATCCGGTGCTGACCCTGGGCCCGGGCGGCAAGCCCATCCCCATGCCTGGCGCCGGCTCGGGCGAGCAGGGCGGCGGCAAGGAGCCGGGCGGCGAGGGCCAGGGCAAGGGAGACGGCGCCGGCAAGGGCAGCGGCGGACCCATCGCCGGCAAGGCCACCGATCCCGAGATGGGGACGCAGGACGTCGAGGCCCAGGGGCTCGACGCGGGCGCCGGGCCCACCAACAGCGAGGTGATCCTCTCGGCCGCCGAGCGCGGCTTCAAGGGCACCGACTACAAGAAGGTCTTCACCCAGTACCGGACGGTCGCCGAGGAGAACATCGCGAAGGAGAACATCCCGGACGGCTACCGCTTCTACGTGCAGCGGTACTTCCAGCTGATCCGACCTCGCGAGTAGGGCGCGCCAGCGTCACCGCGCGCGGCCGCGGCCGCGCCGATGAGAGACGGGACACAAAGCTCAGCACCGTCGGGCGCTGAGACAGGGAAACGAGCCATGGCGAAGACGAAGGAAGACACGCGCGCCGACGTGCAGGCGTTCCAGGAGAGCGTCAGCCGGCTCCGGGAGGAGGTCGGCAAGGTGATCGTGGGTCACCGCGAGATCGTCGACGGCGTCATCACCTGCATGCTGGCGAGCTCGCACGCGCTCCTCGAGGGCGTCCCCGGCCTCGGCAAGACGATGCTGGTGCGCACCATCGCCGAGGCGGTGCAGCTGCAGTTCTCGCGCATCCAGTTCACCCCCGACATGATGCCGGCCGACATCCTCGGCACCACGGTGCTGGACACCACGGCCGACGGTCGCGGCGCCGCGCAGCTCGCCTTCCGGAAGGGGCCGATCTTCGCCAACATCGTACTCGCCGACGAGGTGAACCGCGCCACGCCCAAGACGCAGAGCGCACTCCTCGAGGCGATGCAGGAGCACCGGGTCACCATCGCC
>JBKJLX010000778.1:0-27034 GCA_046596645.1 Polyangiaceae bacterium | reverse complement strand
GGCCACCGAGCACGGCTTCCCCATCCTGCGCGTGACGTCCGCCGTCGCCCTCATCGGCGACACCGGGCCCGACACCAGGCGCGCGCCCAAGACGAAGGCCAGCAAGCGCCCCGTCCCGTTGCACCCTCTCGCCGCTGCGGTGCTGGAAGCGTGGAAGCGCGAGGGCTGGGCGGCGTACGTCGGCCGCGAGCCGACGACGGACGATCCGATCCTGCCAAACGTGGCCGGGGAGGCGTTCAGGATGCACGACGCCGCCGGGATCTTCCGTGCCGACCTCGCTGCGGCTGGCCTGCCCACCGAGTACGAAGGCGCTCCCTTCGAGCTCCGGTCCACCCGACGCAGTTTTGCGACGTGGCTCGACGCGCACGGGGTACCCGGTGAGGTCGCCGACCGCCTCATCCGGCACGTCGACACCAGCGTCCGCGGTCGCCACTACCGGGGCGAGACCCCCGAGCAGTGGGCCCGCCTGACGGCCGCCGTGGCGACCATCCAGCTCGCCGACCTGGACCCCAAGACGGGGGGGAATAGTCCTCCGTTTAGTCCACCAAACGAGGGTGGCCACGGAACTACAGACAAAAAAGAAGAACGGAGCGGTCGACCGACCCGCCCCGTCCCTCGAGGGCGCCGCGTCGCCGACCTCACCAGGGAGGACGGCGAGGGCGCGCGATCACATCGCCGTCTCTTCGGTGCAGGTGCCCGTCTGGCTGCAGTTGACCTTCACGCCGAGGCCGCTGATGAAGCTGAGGACCTCGCGGCGCTTCATGACGTCGACGATAGAGCGGGGGCCGCTCGAGTCGGTGCGGCTCTTGCGGTCGTTCGCGATGGTGAAGGCGCGGACGTTGCCGTTGTTGTTCTCGACGACGTCGCCCTTCGGGCGGGTCCGGCTCGAGACCAGGCGCTCGCCCTTGCTGTTCTTGGCGATGGTGCGGGCGGTGCGGTCCGCGTGGCGCGTGCTCGTGCCCTTCGCGTCGACCATGTCCGCGCGGGGTCGGTTCTTCTCGAGCTTGCGCTCGACCTGCTTCGAGGACGACGTCGAGCGGGTGGTGTGCTCGCTCTTCTCGCGGATCTTCGCCGCCGTACGCTCCGCGGCGTCGACGTTGCGACCCGCCCGCAGGTTCTGGACCGTGGGCCGTTCCACGCCGCGGCCCTCGTCTGCCGAGGCGATTCCGGCGAACAACGTGGACGCCGCGATGGCAGCCGAGATGATGAGGCTCTTGCGCATGAGGATCCCCTCCTTCGATGGTCGATGGGGCAGTCGGCGCCGAGCGGGAGCAGGAAGCAGGCCAGCGCTCGTCAGGCGACCACGGGCGCGATCCTACGCCGTACGCTGGCGACCACTCGCCGCAATCTCCCGGGGCTCCGGCGCCGTCGTCAGTGGACTGACGAGCCTGGAGAACCTCGTGTGCACCTCCTGACAGGTCCGCCCGCGGCACGGACCGGCCCAGACCGGCGGAGCCTGCGCGCCTCCCGCTCACCCGACCGCAGGATTTCGGCGGTAGCTCGTCGCCCGCCTCTGGCAGACTCGGTTTCCCATGGAGGCACCCCGCCAGATCCTCCACGTGGACATGGACGCCTTCTACGCGGCGGTGGAGCAGCGCGACGATCCTTCGCTGCGCGGCCGGCCGGTCGTGGTCGGCGGTGCGTCGCGGCGCGGGGTCGTCTGCGCCGCCAGCTACGAGGCGCGCCCCTTCGGCGTCCGCAGCGCGATGCCGATGACCGAGGCCCTGCGCCGCTGCCCGGAGGCGATCGTCGTGGCGCCGCGCATCGACCACTACGCCGCGGTCAGCCGATCGGTGTTCGGCATTCTCGAGCGCTTCACCCCGCTCTGCGAGGGCCTGAGCCTGGACGAGGCCTTCCTCGACGTGACGGCGAGCCGCTCGCTGTTCGGAGACGGGCAGAGCATCGCGGCCTCGATCCGCGCCGCCATCCGCGAGGAGCTGCAGCTCACAGCGTCCGCCGGCGTGGCGACCAGCAAGTTCGTCGCCAAGATCGCGAGCGACCTGCGCAAGCCCGACGCCATCGTCGTCGTGCCGCCGGGTGAGGAGGCCGCGTTCCTCGCTCCGCTGCCGGTCGAGCGCATGTGGGGCGTCGGGCCCAAGGCCGCCGCGTCGCTCCACGCCGCGGGCATGCGCACCATCGGCGATCTCGCGCGGGCCGAGACACGCCGCATCGCCAGGGCGCTGGGGTCGAGCTGGGGCGAGTCGATCGTGCGCCTGGCTCGCGGCGAGGACGAGCGCGACGTCGAGCCCGAGCGCGCTGCCGTCTCCATGGGCGCCGAGGACACCTTCGAGGACGACGTGCGGACCCTCGAAGACGCGCTGGCGCGGATGCTCTCGCAGACCGAGCGTGTGGTCGCGCGGATGGTCGGCCACCAGCTCGCGGCGCGCATCGTCGTGATCAAGGTGAAGTACGGCGACTTCCGCCTGGTGTCGCGGCGAGCCACGGTGCCCGAGGCGCTCGCCGACACCGCGTCGATCTTCGAGGTCGTGCGTGAGCTCGCCGGTCGCGTCCCCATCGAGGGCCAGCGGGTGCGCCTCACCGGCGTGTCGCTGGGGGGCCTGGAGGCGCGCGGCGCCGGCCCGCTGGCGCTGTTTCCCGATCGCGCGCGCCAGCGGCGCGAGCGCCTCGAGCAGTCACTTCTCCAGGTGTCCAACCGCTTCGGAGAGGGCACCATCGCGCGCGCGGGTGCGCGCGGTCGCGACGGCGTCGGCGCCGGCTGGGTCACGCCGCGGGGGAAGAGCTAGCGCGACTCGGCGACCCGCCAGCTCAGCGACCCGCCAGCCCAGCGACCCGCCAGCCCAGCGACCCGCCAGCTCAGCGACCCGCCAGCTCAGCGACCCGCCAGCCGGCCCTCGACCACCGCCTCGAGGATGGCGAGCGAGGTGTGCAGGCGATTCTCCGCCTGAACGAAGATCAGGGAACATTCGGCGTCGGCGACGGCGTCGGTCACCTCTTCCCCCCGGTGGGCGGGGAGGCAGTGGAGGAACACCGCGCCCTTCGCGGCGCGCTTCATCAGCTCCTCGTTCACCTGGAACGGGCCGAGGGTGGTGACGCGGCTGGCGCGCTCCTCCTCCGGCTCGCCCATGGAGAGCCAGGTGTCGGCGTAGACGGCGTCGGCGCCCTCCACCGCGGTGGCGGCGTCATGGAACAGCTCGACGCGAACGCCGCGCGAAGCGCCCAGGGCGCGCGCGCTCTCCACGATCGCGGCGCTGGGCTCGAGATCGGGCGGCGTGGCCACCCGCACGTGGGCGCCTGCGAGCGCTGCCGCCTCCATCAGGCTGTGCGTCACGTTGTTGCCGGCGCCGACGTACGCGACGGTCAGGCCGTCGATGCGGCCGAAGTGCTCGCGCAGCGTCAGCAGGTCGGCGATGGCCTGGCAGGGGTGGTGACCGTCGGTCAGCGCGTTGATGACCGGGATCGACGCGGCGCGATCGAAGCGCACCAGGTCGTCGTCGGCGAAGGTGCGCGCGACGAACACCCGGGCAAAGCGGCTGATGACGCGGGCGGTGTCCTCCACCGTCTCGCCTCGCCCCATCTGCAGGTCGACCGGTCCGACGAAGATGGGGTGCCCGCCGAGCCGGTGCACCGCGGTCTCGAAGGAGACGCGGGTGCGCGTCGACGGCTTGGCGAAGTAGAGGACGACGCTCTCCCCGGCGAGGAGCTCGCGGCGCTGACGGGGGTCGAGCTTGAAGCTAGCGGCCCGCTCGACCAGGTGCGCGACGTCGGCGGGGCCGAGGTCGGCGATGCGCAGCAGGCTCTTCGGCACGGGTCAGTACCTCGGCACCTTGGGATCGACGGTGCGCGACCAGGCGTCGATGCCACCGGTCAGGTTCCAGACGTTGCGCCAGCCCTGCGTCGCGTAGTGCTCGGCGGCGGCCTGGCTGCGGATGCCGTGGTGGCACTGGAAGACCAGCGTCGCGTCCCTGGGGAGCTTCTCCAGGGCCGCCTTGCCCTCGTCGTCGAGCAGGGTCGAGCCCTCGATCTTGGCGGTTGCGCGCTCCTTCTCCGACCGGACGTCGAAGAGGTGCAGCTTCTCGCCGGCGTCGAGGCGGGCCTTCAGCTCCTGCGAGGTGACCGCCTTGGGGCGGGCCGGCGCGTTGGGGTTCTCGATGTGGAAGCCCGAGCCCTCGGGGCCGTCGACGAAGTCGACCGTCACCCCCTCGGCGCGGCGGGCGCTGCCGGGATCGATCACGACCTTCACGCCGTTGGCGGACACCTCGAGGTCGCCCGCCTTGCGCGGCCCGAAGAACAGATCGACGCGGAAGCTCCCGTCGATCTCCATCCGCAGCACGTCCTCGCCCGGCTCCTCGGCGTCCTTGAAGGCCTTGGCGGCGGCGTCGGTGATGCTGATGGTCGGCGGCCTGGGGGGCGCCACCGGCGCCGCGCCGACGAGCTTCGCCAGCTCGCCGCTAGCGTGCATCTCCTTCACGATGTCGCAGCCGCCGACGAACTGGCCGTCGACGTACACCTGGGGGATGGTCGGCCAGTCGCTGTAGAGCTTGATGCCGTCGCGCAGCGCGTGATCGGTGAGGACGTTCTTCGCCTCGAAGGGGACCCCGAGCTCCTTGAGGATCCCCACCACGGCGGCGGAGAAGCCGCACTGTGGGAACATCTTGTTCCCCTTCATGAAGACGACGATCTTGTGCGCCTTGACCGTGTCCTCGATCTGGCTTCGCGTCGCGGGATCCAGCTGCGTCATGAGGCGCTTCTAGCAGCGGCGCGGCGGCGGGTCGACCCCGGGCGATCAGTCGCTGGTGGGGGTCGAGGGCTCGAGGTCCTCGAGGTCGGCGGCGTTGACGTCGGTGTCGGCACAACCGGCGACCCCGCCCGCGGCGCGGCGGTTGACGCTGCGGTCCCCGCCGGTCTGGCACCCGGCGTCGCGCGACAGCGGCTCGCCCTCGCACTCGAAGTCGGCAGGCAGCTCGCCGAGCACGCAGACGAAGCAGACCGCGTCGACGACGGCGTCGTCCCGGTAGAGGACGACGCTCGCGCCGTCGGGCACGCCCGAGTTGTACAGGGCGTCCGCCGTCGCACCTCCCAGGGGGTTGCCCGGCTCCTCGTTGGCGAGGAGCACGTGCTCGCCAGGACCGATGGTGAGCTGCGGGTCGCCTGTCCAGCGCGGCGTGTAGGTGGCCGACTCCTCCCCCCGGGAGTCGAGCCGCCACCGGGTGTCGAGCACCACGGTCGCGTCGGTCGGGTTGAACAGCTCGATGAAGTCCTGGTTGCCACCCTCCGGGCCGCGCGTCCGCACCTCGGAGATGACGACGTGGTCCACGCCGCAGCCCGATCCGGTCGAGGTCGACGTGGAGGTGACGGTGGCGGTGTTCGCGGTCGAGCCGGTGGAGGTCGACGAGCCCGTCGTCCCGCCGCCGTCGCCGGGCGCGCCGCCCTGCGCGCTCGCCGCCGCCTCGCCGCCAGCACCGCCCCGCCCGCTGGAGGTGGTCGCACCGTCGTCGTCGGGGGTGAAGTCGCCCAGGCCCGCCACCGCCTGGCACCCCATTGCGGCGCCGAGCATGGCGGCGATCGCCCCGAGCACCGCGACGCCGCGACCCACCCTCACAGCGCGCACCCCACCACGACGCCGGCCGCGGACGTCGTCGCCCATGGCGCCCAGCGCAACGCCTGCGGCGCGGCCGCCGGGCTCTCGTCGGCGAGCGACAGCACGACCAGGACTCCACCGGTCACCATCGCCGCGGCGCCTAGCCCGAGCGCGACGTTGCTGACCCAGGCCTTGGCCTCGGCGTCAGCGATCGCCGCCTCGCCAGCGGGGGTGCAGCGCCTGTCGGGGCAGAGCGACGCGTCTTCCTCCGCGGCGGTGGCATCGGCGAGGGTCATGGCGCCGAAGGCCGCGCCGACGACGACGATGGCCAGCCCGGCGCCCCCCACGACGATGCCGGCCAGACGGAGGGTGTCGCGCTCGTCGTCGCGCGGCGGCGGCGGCGGCGGTGGCGCGACGGCGTCGGCGGGCGCCAGCACCGGGATGACCACGACGACCTCGGCGCTCCCCGGCTCGACGACGACGGTCGTCGTCCACGGTCTCCGCCCTGGAGCCTGGGCCTCGATCGCGTGCGGGCCGGGGTCGACGGCGAGCGGCACGCCGAGCGCGGCGCTGCCCAGCGTCGCGCCCCCGCGCCTGACCGTGAGGCCGGGTGGCGGATCGGTGGCCTCCACGCGCAGCCTGGAGAGCCGGGGCTCGATCTCCGCGACGAAGGCCTCTCCTGCGGAGACGTGCCGGGTCTGCCCCGTCGCGCGGGCGAGCCCGATGGCCCGCTTGTAGGCCGCCCAGGCGCTGGCGGTGCGGCCGCTGCTCTCCAGGCACTTGCCGAGGTTGAGCGAGGTGCCGGCGCTCGGCGCGATCCGGTTCGAGGCCTCGAACTTCTCGCACGCCTTCGAGGTGTCCCCCTCGGCCATCAACGCGCGTCCGGCGTCGAACAGGCTCTGCGCGAGCGCCTCGTCCTCGGGGCGGGGAGGCGCGTCCTGCCCGAGCGAGGGCGCCACCGTCAGCAGGACGGCTGCGCAGGCAGCCCAGCCGACGGCCCGGCGTACGCCGGACGCAGACCTCGAGGTGATCGGACGGACCAGAGCTCCGATCCTACGACGCCAGGCCTCGCGGGACACCCGGGGGAAGGCGCCGCTACCGCTCGTCCATGACATCGGTCGGGTCCGGCGCAGCCGGAGCCGCAGGCGGCGGGCGGCGGACCGCGGCCCGAGGCGCGTTGCTCGGGGCCGCCACTACGGGCGAGGACGTCGCCTCGGCGTCGGCCGCGGCCCGGCTCGAGGCGTCGCGCCGCGACGCGTCCCTCATCGAGGTGGCGTCGGCGAGGGTGAGATCGGCCAGGGCGGCGCGCTGGGCGAGGGCGCTGGCGGCGGCCACCCGCGTCGCGCCGCGCAGCACGGGCACCGACGAGGGCTCTCGCAGCGAGGAGGCGACTGCGATCGCCCCGAAGGTAGAGCCGACGACGGCGGCCAGCACCAGCCCGATCATCAGACCGGAGCGGCGCGCGGCCACCACCGAGGGGCGACCCGGCTCGCCTGCCGGTGGCGGAACAGTGGTGACGCGCCGGACGCCGGAGGAGGGGCTGGCGTCCTCGACCCCGGCGGTGCGCGCGATGCGCTCGGCGAGCGGCGCGATATCGACGCTGGCGAACGGCGCCAGCGCGGCGACCAGGTGGGCGACGCTGGGGAAGCGGTCGGACGGCTCGCGCGCGAGGCAGCGATCGATCGCGCGCGCCACGATGAGCGGGACCTCGGGGCGGCGCTTCTCCAGCGGCACCGGGCGCTCGCCGGAGAGGACCTTCACGTAGAGCAGCGGCACCGTGGGGGCCTCGAAGGGCGGGGCGCCGGCGATGAGCTGGTAGAGGATGGTGCCCAGCGCCCACACGTCGGCGCGCGCGTCGACGTCGCGCGAGGCCTCCATCTGCTCGGGCGACATGTAGAGCGGCGACCCCATGACGGCCTGCGTGCGCGTCATGCTGGGCGAGGGCTCCGCGCCCTCCGCCGCCATCAGCTTGGAGATGCCGAAGTCGAGCACCTTCACGATAGCGCGCCCGTCGATGCGGCGGGTGAGGAAGAGGTTCGCAGGCTTCAGATCGCGGTGAACGATGCCCAGCGTGTGCGCCTCGGCCACGGCGTCGCTCGCCATGAGCACGTAGTCGACGGCGCGCTCGATCGACACGCGACCCTCGCGCGCGAGCGTCGCGCCGAGGTCCTCGCCGTCGAGGCACTCCATCACCATGTAGGGGATGCCCGACTCGGTGGTGCCGAAGTCGTTGACCCGAGCCACGTGCTCGGTGCGAAGGCGGGCCGCGGCGCGCGCCTCGCGCGCGAAGCGCTCCACCGTCTCCGGCGAGCGCATGGCGGAGCGCTGGAGGAGCTTCACCGCGACGCGCTCGCCGAGGTCGCGGTGGTGACAGGCGACGACGACGCCGCACCCGCCGGTGCCGAGCACCCGCTCGACGACCAGCTTGCCCGCGATCACGTCACCGGGCGCCACGGGCAGGCCCGCCGACGACCGGCTAGCCGGCGCCTCTGGCACCTGGACGTTGCGCGCAGTGTCGTACATCGGCCCCGTTCGACCACCATACCACACGGAGCGGGGTTCGTCGGTTGCACATTCAAGTGCCCGGCGAGGCCGCGTTTGTTGGCCGGGTTGGGGCGTGTCGGGCAGGGTCCGACGCCGTGCAAGGCCTCGCGTTCTTCAGCACCGTCTCCCTCATGGACCGCCGGTTCGGCCGCACCCGCGAGCCTGTCGCCGCGGCCCGCCTCTACCTCGATCGGCTGGTGACGGAGGCGCGGGGCGTCCGCGCCGCGGTCGTCGCCGACGCGCGGCGCCTGGTCGCCGGCGCGGGCCTGCCGGTCGCCGACCTCTCGCAGATCGCGGCCGCCGCCGAGGACGTGGCGAACGGCGGGGAAGCGGTGACCCCCACGCGCGGTGACCTCTTCGTCCACCGCATCGTCGTCCGCGGGCGCGAGCACCTCTTCGTCACGCTGGGCGGTCGCGCGCGACGGGTGCGCGACGTCGAGCGCGACCTCGCGCGCATCCTCGGCGCGTGAGCGGAAGGGCGGCGCTCGCCGTCATCGAGGGCTTCTACGGCCCGCCCTGGTCGCACGAGGCGCGGAGGAGCGTCCTCCGCTTCGCGGCGCGCTGCGGCTTCTCCGCGTACCTCTGGGCGCCGAAGAGCCACCCAGCGCACCGAGCGCGATGGAGCGAGCCGCCGTCGGCCGAGCACGTCGCGCGGACCGCCGAGCTCGCGCGCGAGGCGACGGGGCTGGGGATGCGCTGGATCTACGGCCTGTCGCCCGCCGTGCACGTCGCCGGCGTCGCGCGCGACGCCGACCGGGTCGCACGGCGCCTGGCGCCGCTGCAGGCCTCGGGCGTGCGGTCGTTCGCCATCGCCTTTGACGACACGTGGCCCACGCTGCTGCCGCGCCTCGCCTCGCGCGAGGCCGGTCGCGCCCACGGCGCGCTGGCCGCCGACGTGGCAGCGACCCTCCGCGCCGCCGATCCCCACGTCGAGGTGCTGGTGGTCCCGGCGATCTACGCCGGGCGCGTGGAGGACCTGCCACGCGGTGGGCTCGACTACCTGCGCGGACTCGCCGAGCGCGCCGCCGAGCTGCCCGCAGCGTGGACCGGGCCGCGCATCTTCTCGCCGTGGATCAGGGGGAGCGACGTGCGCGCGGTCGCCGCGGCGACCGGCCTGCGGCCCTGGGTGTGGAGCAACGCCACCACCAACGACTGGCTGCCGCTGGTCGGCGGCGAGCCGCTGGGTCGCGCCGCCACCGAGCGGCTGCCAGGGGCGTGGCCCGACGCGCTGGCGGCGGACGTCCTCGACGCGACGCCGCTCATCGCCCTGAACGGGGCGCGCGAGGCGGACATGACCCGGCCCGCGCTGTGGTGCCTGGGGGCGTGGGCCCGGGACCCGATCCGGCACGACGCCCAGGCCTCGTTCGCGCGCGGCGTGGAGGAGGCGTTCGGGCCCAGGGCGGCGGCCGCGCTGGCGCCCCTCCTCGCCGCGACCCGGCGACACGCGCTGGCGGCGCCGGCGCGGCGTGACCTGCCGGCGCTGGAGGACGCGGTGGCCTGGGTCGTCGCCTCCGAGCTGCGCGCTCCGGCGTCGCGGGCGGCGGCGCGAGACCGGGCGGAGAAGGCGCTGAACGAGCTGGCCCGTGCCCCGGAGGTCCTCGCCGAGGCGCTGGTCGACCAGGTGCCGCTCGCCCTGGAGGTGAGCGGCACCGCGCGCAAGCTCGCCGCGCTTGCCCGCGCGGGCCTGGCGGGGCTGGCATCGCTGCGTGCCCTCGACGGCGGGGACGCGCGCGGCTCGGCGCGCGCCATCGCCGAGGCCAGCGCCATGCTCCGGTCGGCGCGCCGCATCCGCTGGGACGTCGACCCGTCGCCCTTCCTCCGCCTCGTCGCCGTCGCCCGCGCGGCGCGACGGGGGCGGTCGCCCCTGCTACCGTGACTTTCCGGTGACCCGCTCCTGGCGCTCGATCGCGGTCAAACTGCTGGCGCCGTTGGCGTGCGCGGTCGCGCTGGCGGGCTGCAAGAGCGACGAGGAGCGCAGCGTCGAGCTGGTCGAGGAGATGGCGAGTCTCTTCGTCCAGCACAAGGCCGACTGCGACGTGCTGGGGACCGAGTTCGAGTCCTTCGCCGCCGGCAACGCGCTGCGCTTCGACGGCCTGAAGAAGCTGGGGCGGCTCGAGGGCGAGCAGCGCAAGACCTTCGACGCGAAGTACGGCGCGCGCCTGGAGAAGGCGATGCACAAGCTCATGGACGGCGCCACCGCCTGCATGGCGAACCCCAAGGTCGAGAGCGCGCTCAAGCGCATCCAGTAGCGGCGCCCCGCGCGTCCCACCAGCGACTGCGTCACACCCTCGGAGCGGGTACGCCCTGCCGACGCAGCACGTAGAGGATCGGCCGCAGATCGGCCGGCGGCGCGTGGGCCAGCCGGAGCCGCGCGGCGCCTCGCCGCAGCATCAGCCATCGCGGGTGGTCGCTGACGTCGTCGAGATCGCTGAGCTCGGCGACCACCGCGCCGTCCAGCGTCCACTCGACGGTGCCCGCGCGCGTCACCGCGCGCACGACGTCGTCGGCGAAGTCGAGGGTGAAGCGCCCGTGCTCGGCGCGGCGCGCGGCGACCCACACCCGCGCCACGACCGCCGCCAGAAGCCACGACAGCGCGAAGATCCCGACCGGCCACGGCGCCACGCGCGAGGCGGCGAGCGTCCCCACGAAGCCAGCGACGACCAAGGCGAAGGTCGTCACCCGGCTCACGATGTGCTCGAGGTGCAGGCCGTCGCACTCCGCGACCAGCACCACATCCCCCTCCATGCGCACGGTGCCGTCGGCGTTGCGGAGGAGCACGCGCGCATCGTTCTCTCGTTCATCACCCGACGGTGCTGAATCCGGCGGCTCGCCGCCGACCGCCTCCGTCGGTAGCACCGGGTCCATCAGCGCGCACGCCTCGTCTCAGCGCGTCGACATCGGGCCGGTCGACGGGCCGTCGGGCGAGTCGAACACTGCGCCCTCGATGTCGGCGCCGGTGAAGACCGCACCGTCGAGGCCCGCCCGCTGGAAGCGCGCCTCGGTCAGATCGGCCGACGAGAAGATGGCACCCTGGCAGGAGGCCTTGGCGAAGCTCGCGCCGGTGAGCGATGCCGCCTCGAAGGAGGCCCCGTCGAGGACCGCCTCGTTCCACAGCGTGTCGGTCGCGGCGGCGCGTGCGAACCGGGCCAGCGCGAAGTGCGACTGATCGAAGCGGGCGCCGGTGAGCGTCGCCTCGACGAAGCTCGCGCTGTTGCCGGCGGCCTCGAAGAAGCTGGCCTCGGCGAGATCGGTGGAGAGAAAGGTCGCGTTGGTCAGGCGCGCGCGCTCGAAGTCCGCCCCGCGGAGCCGCGAGCGATCGAACTTGGCGTCACGCAGCTCGGCGTCGCGGAAGCTGGCGCGGGTCCCGGTGGCGTCGACCATGATCACGCCGATCAGCGAGGCGCCGACCAGCGAGGCGTCGTCGAGCGCGGCGCTCAGGAGCTGCGCGCCGTCGAGCACCGCACCGTCGAGGTTGGCGCCGACCAGCGAGGCGCCGGTCAGGCTGACGCCTGCGAGCTGCGCACCCTCCAGGCGCGCGCCGGTGAGGTCGGCGCCGTCGAGCCGGGAGCGATCGAAGCGCGCGCCCCGCAGGAGGGCCCGCGATAGGTTCTGCCCCGAGAGATCCAGATCCGAGAGGTCGGCATTCTCCAGGTGGGCGTCCGCGAGCGACTGGCCAGACATCAGGCGACGCATCAGCTCGTCGCGGAGGGCCTGCTTCATCGAGTCCTTGCCGGGGCGCGTGACGGCCATGGATCCGCCGGCGGAGGCGGTCGTGGTCGCGAGCGCGACCGGCGCGGCGGGGTCGACCGCCGGCTCCGCGTCGTCGCCGCCGACGGCCGAGGCCTCCATCACGTGCACCGGACCCAGACCGCGCGAGGTCGCCCTGAGCTGCCTCCGCGCCGCGTCGGGCAGCTGGACGGTGGCGGGCGTCGCCATCGTCGGCGGCGGTGCCGTGGCGCGCCCGGCCTGCTGGGTCGCCGGCCCCTCGGAGACCGGCGGGACCGAGCTCGGCACCGTCTGCTCCGCATTTTGGCCGCGCGACGAGACCGCGGTAGAGTCGGCGAGGAGTCGCTGGATCTCGGCGTCGTCGTGGACGAACGTCTGCTCGTCCACCAGCTCGTGCTCGGCGGTCGGCCGGCGCGCGGTCTCCGCCTGCGACACGGCGGCCTGGGATACCACCGACTCGGCGATGAGCGATGCGTCACCGTGGTCGACCTGCGCTCGGGCCGACGCCGCGAACGCCTGCGACATCGGGCTCGGCGCATCGCCGCGGGCGATCCGCATCAGCGTGGTGTCGGCCGGGATGGAGAAGAGGGCTGTGCTCTCGTTGCGATCGTCGTAGGCGCCGGGCGCCGCCGGGATCGCGGCGAGGGGAAGCGGTGTGCGCCCGACCGTGGTGGGACCGTCCACCGCGCTGAGCTGCTGCAGGAGACGCGCGTCCACCTGTCGCATCACCGTGTGACCACCGTCGTCGTCCTCCGACCGGTGAGCCACGGTCGGCGGCGGGGGCGGCTCGATCGGCGGGGACGTCGGCGTCCGCGCGGCAGGCTGCGAGCCGGGCGTGGGCGTCGGGTAGCGCATGCCGTAGCTCGGCATCGGGGCCCGGCCCGGATCCGCCGCGCCCACGGCCTGGTGCGAGCCGGTCGGGTTCCTCGCCACCGCCTGGTAGGAGCCGCTGGGGCTGCGCGGCGACGGGACGGCGTGCTGGCCCGAGGCGGGCGTCGGCTGCGAGACGTGCTGCTGTGGCGCCTGCTGCTGCGGCGGCTCGGACGGCGGGCGCTGCGCCTGCTGCGCCTCGTGATGGGCCGCGCCGTGCGGTTGCAGGTCGTGCTCCGGCGTGGGCAGCGTCTGCGCCTCGTAGCCGGTCATCGGCGGGGGCTGCTGCGGGTAGGCCTGCTCGTTCTGCTGCGGGTAGGCCTGCTCTTGCGGGGCCGCCGGCGAATACGCGTAAGCGGACTCGGGGGTGGGCGCTGGCGCAGGTGCTGGAGGCGGGGCGCTCCCCGCGCCAGCGGCTGCAGACGCCATCGCCGGGCCCTCGGCCCGCGGCTGCGCCGCGCCGCCCGGCCAGGGGATGGGCCGACCGGGCAGCTCCAGCCCGGCGAGCACCTCCATCGACTGGAGGCGACTCGGGTCGACCGCCACGTTGCCGCGCCAGACCAGCGAGCACACGCCGCGGTTGGCGTCGATGAACAGCGTGTCGGCGACCAGCGGCACATCGACGTGCTGCTGACCATCGTAGACCCTTGCCGCGCCCCGGCCGCCGGGCAGCCGCGACTCGATGCGGGCCAGCCCTCGCCACAGGTTGTCGAGGACGACCCACTCGTCACCGTTGAGGAAGGCGCACCGCTGGTCGGGCGGGGCGGCCTGGAAGTAGCTCCACGCGAACGCGTCCGGGAGCTCGGGCACCGCGGCGTCGAGGATCGTCGGATCGAGCTGGCGGAGGAGGCGACGGCGGCCCGCCCAGCGCGGCGACAGAGGGCCGAAGCCCGCCGGCCCGCTCGCGTCATCGGGGTCGAGCACGGTCGGCATGGCGCCCCCGGCTGGGGGACGATGCCGGCGGGGTTCTCGTCCATCGCCCCGCGGAGCGCCTGCTCGTAGGTGATGGGCATATCGACGAACAGCTCCGGAGGGCCAGCACCGTTCTCGCCAAGCGTCCTCGGGCCGACGACGTGGAGCGTCTTCTCCACCAGCGGCTTGGGGCCGTAGACGGCGAGCCGCACGCTGAGCGCCGGCACACCGCCGGTCTGGGAGCAGGCGTGCCCGGCGAACATGACCTCCCCCCGGGGCAGGTAGGGCGCGAGATCACTCGCTGCGAGGACACTTCGCGACTCGTCGCCGTCGACGTGGGTGTCGTCGACGATGATCGGGTCGGGCGTGACCACCTGCATCGGCTGCTGGTGGGCGGGCGCGAAGGTGGCCTTCACCACGATGGTGAGCCGGTAGGCCCCCGCAGTGCGCCACAGTCGCGCGCCCGCAGCGACGTCGGGCGTCGCGACGATGGACACCGGCCATTTTCCGCCCAGCTCCAAGGCCGATCCCCTTCCACGCCGTGTATCACGGCGGACGGCGCAAGGCTGTATTCTACGTCCGTGCGTCGCTCCGTGGTGTCGGACGTCCTCGCCTCGGGCGAGCGCATCCGGTGGGCGGAGAGCGCGCGCATGCGCCTCTTACGTGAGCGGCGGCGGCGCGCCGCCGCCTTGCTTGCGACGGCGGCGCTGCTGACGGTCCCCTCGGTCGCTGGTGGGCAGACCACGGTGTCCAGCGCCGGTCACGCGCCGATCGAGCTCCGCACCGCGATCGCCCTCGGTGGGCCGCGTACGACCGTCTGGACCCAGGTCCACGCCACCACCGAGGCCGGCGCCTTCGCGCTCGTGGTGCCGGCGGCGACGGGCGCCGGGCTCGACCTGGCGACCGACGCCTGGCTGGAGGCGCTGGAGGCCGCGACCGCCCGGCGCGTCCTGCCGCCCTCGGGCGTCGACGCCGTCTGCCCCGAGGACGGCGGATCCGATCCGGTGCACGTCGTCGGCGATCTGGAGCACCGGGCCACGCTGGTCCCCGCCGAGACCGACGTGCTCGCCGGCGCCGGCGAGGTCCTCCTCTGGGCGGCAGAGCGCGATCTGGTGGTGTCCCCCGAGGTGGCCCAGGCCCTGGCCGACAGCGAGGCGACGCACTTCGTGGCGCTGCGCTTCGCCGCGCCAGAGGGCGAGGCGTGGACACCGACCCTGCGTGTGGCGCTCCCCACGGCGGAGGCGACGCTGCCGCTGGCGCTGGTCCAGGCGAGCGACGTGGAGCTCGACGTGACGGTCTTCGCGCTCGCGGCCGGTCGCGTGTCGCTGCCAGGCGAGCTGGTCGCCATCGATCCGTCGCGGCTCGAGTTCGACGCCGACTCCGCCACCTCCGACTACCGCGGGGCACGCGCGAGCGCGCTCGACGACGCGGGCGCCTGGCTGGTGGAAGCCGCGGGCCACGGCGCGCTCGTGGCCTCGGTCGCTCTCGCGGGGGAGCAGGCCATCCCCGCGGTGGTCGCCGAGTACTTCGCGCGCGCCGACGCCTACGGCGCCGCCACCGACGATCCCGACGCCTGCACCTCGCTGGTGGTCGGTGTCCTCGGCGAGCCCGCGGTGCTCGGGGCGGCGTGCCCGCGCGCCGACCTCGGCGTCGTCGGCGGCGGCCCCGCCTGCGTCGAGGCGCCGGCGGGCGGCGAGGTCGATCCCGTGCTCCTCCGCTGCGGGGGCGACGCCGACGATCTCGCGCTCGCGTTCTCCGGGCTCGCCGGCGAGGACGCGTGGCTGACGCGCATCGCGGCTCGGATCGCGCCCGGCCAGGTCGGCCTCGATCGCGCCGTCTCCGCCGGGGAGGGAGAGGAGGTGACGCCGGTGCTCCAGGCCGGCAGCGTCGATCTCTCAGGCTGCGGCCAGGGCGGAGGCAGCGGCGAGGGCGGCGCGGGTGCCAGTACCACGGCGTCGTCGACCACCGGCGGCTCCGGATCCGGCCCCACCACCAGCGTCGGCTCCGGCCCGCTGCCCGGCGCCTCGGCCGGTGGTGGCGTCGTCTACGTCGAGGTCCCGGTCCGGGTCTACGACGTCACCTGCGGGTGCAGCGGGGAGTACGTCATCGTCGACTACCTCGACGTGCCGGAGGAGGAGGTCCCCGAGGACGGCAGCTACTACGCGGAGGGGGAGGATGGCGGCTGCTCGGGCGACACCGCCGAGTCCTACGAGACCAGCGAGGTCGACGAGGAGCCGACCGACGAGGACTGCGAGGGCGACACCCGGGAGACCAGCAGCGACGACGGCTGCGAAGGGGAAACCAGCGAGACCGCCGAGAGCAGCGGCGACGGCTGCTCGGGCGACACGTCCGACTCCGCCGACGACGGAGACGATGACGGAGACGATGACGGAGGCAGCAGCGACGACGGCGGCGACGACGGGGGGAGCAGCGACGGCAGCGACGGCAGCGAGGGCGACTCGGGCTGCGGTTGCGACGAGTCGGCGGTGGCCGCGGCCGCCACCCGCGCCACGAAGCGACCCTCGGTGCGGCGCGTCCTCCGCGCCCGGCCCAAGCTGTCGGTGCTCGCCCTGGGGCTGATCGCGCTGCTCGCGCCGCTGCGCAGGATCACGCGCCCGCGACGAACCTGAGCACCGGGCGAGCAGCGCGTCAGGGCTTCGGGCGCGGCTTCCAGGCGAGGACGCGCCGCGCGTTCCCCTCCCAGATCGCGCGCACCTGCTTCCGGGAGACGCCGGCTCGCTCCAGCGCCTCGGCCAGCGCCGGCATGCGCGACGCGTCCGCCAGGTCGGCGGGCGGCGAGGCGCCGTCGAAGTCGGAGCCGATGGCGACGTGCTCGTAACCCGCGACGTCGATCATGTGCTTCGCCTGCTTCACCGCGTCCTCCATGGAGGCCAGCCCCTCGGCGCGCAGGAACGACCCGTGGAGGTTCAACCCCGCGACCCCGCCCGATCTCGCGATGATGCGCAGCTGCTCGTCGGTGAGGTTGCGCGACTTGTCGGCGACGGCGCGCGCATTGGAGTGCGTGGCGACGATGGGCGCGCCCACGTCGGTGGCGATCGCCTGCAGGTCGGTGAAGGCCGCGTCCGACATGTGCGACACGTCCACCAGGGCGCCCGCCGCGTAGACGCGCCGGCAGAGCGCCTTGCCGGCGTCGGTCAGGCCGTGGCCCGGGCGCTTGCCGGTCGCCGAGGAGGCCAGCTTGTTGTCGGCCGCGTGCACCGGTCCCACGAAGCGGACGCCGCGCGCGATGAACCGGTCGATCTGGGTGACGTCGGCGGCGAAGGCGCCCGCGCCCTCGATGGAGATGAAGGCCTCGACCCGGTCACTCGGCGCCGTGCCGCCGGCCCGCGGGTCCCACAGGACCTCGGGGTGCTTCAGGATGAGGGCGTCGATCGTCCTCAGGATCGCGTCGGCGTCGGCGATGGTCGGGTTCCCGCCGTGGAGGTGGTCGGCGATGTAGATCGGGTAGGTGATCGCCGCGTAGCGGCCCGTCCGCAGGCCCTGCATCGTCGCCTGCCCTTCCGGCAGGTCGAGCGAGCGGCCCTTGAAATGCACCTGCCAGGGGGTGTCGACGTGCAGGTCGACCACGCGGGGGAGCACGGTCTCGTCCACCGCGCCGCCCGGGGGCGTGGAGGAGGGGGTGGCGGAAGCGCTCGCTGCGCCGTCGGTGGGAGCGGTGGCGGGCATGGGTTCCTCGCGGGGGGCGGCGGCGACAGAGGAGGGTGGCGCCTCAGGGGGGGAGGGCGCGTCGTGCCCACACCCGGCCAGGCTGCATACGGCCAGAAGGCAGGCGCGGAGCGCGCTGGAATGGTTCCCCCTCACCGCTCGTCGAAGTAGCCGAGCCGGAGCGGCCCATCAATGCCACGCGCGGCCGAGCCACGGCGACGTCGTGGATTGGCCGAGCCTCGCGCCCCACGCTATCTTGCGAGGCTGTCCTTGAAATCACTGGAAGTCTCGGATGCCACTGCGTCGCCGTCGGGCGATGGAGCCGCGGATGCGACCCCGCTGGCCTCCGCGTCGACGCCGTCGTCGGCCCCGGCGGCGCTGGCTTCGGCCATGCTGGCCCGCCGTCGCCGGCGCCTGGCGGCGCTCGTCACCGCCGTCGCCGCGCTGTCGACCGGCGGCCTGGCCATCGCGCTCGCCGATCCCGAGGCCGGCGCCGGTCACCGCGCCGCGCCCCTCGAGCCGTCGCGCTTCGAGGTCGAGCTCGACATCACGACCTTCCACAAGGGCAACCTGCACACGCACTCGCTGGTGAGCGACGGCGACGCGCACCCGCTCGAGGTCTACGGCTGGTACCGCGATCGCGGCTACCAGTTCGTCACGCTCACCGACCACAACACGCGCGTCGAGCCCAAGGTCTACGCCCACCTCGAGCGTCCTGGATTCAAGATCCTCGCTGGTGAAGAGGTGACGATGAAGGGCGCGGGCAAGGAGGTGCACGTGAACGCCCTCTGCACGCGCGAGCGCATCGGCGGCGGGAAATTTGCGACCCAGAAGGAGGCCCTGCAGTGGGCCATCCCCCGGATCCAGGAGCAGGGCGGGGTCGCGCTGATCAACCACCCCAACTTCGACTGGGCCCTGTCGGAGGATGACGTCTTCGAGGGGCGCCAGGCGCCGCTGCTCGAGATCTACAGCGGTCACCCCTACGTGTACTCGAAGGGCGACGAGGGCCGGCGCTCGCACGAGGTCCTGTGGGCGAGCCTCATCGATCGCGGCGCCGTGTTCGCGGGCGCCGCGGTCGACGACACGCACCACATCACGATCAACCCCTCCCCGAAGAAGGCGGCCCGACCGGGTCGCGGTTGGGTCTCGGTGTACGCGACGCCCGGGGCCGACGTCGATCGCGACGCGATCTGCAGCGCCCTGCGCGACGGCCGCTTCTACGCGTCGAGCGGCGCGGGGATCGATCGCCTGCGCGTGGCCGAGGGCACGGTCACGGTGTGGCCCAACGATCCCCACGCCGAGGTGACGTTCATCGGCCGCGGCAACGTGGCGCTGGCCGCCGTGCGCCCGGGGCTGGAGGGCGCGAGCTATACACTCCACGGCGGTGAGACCTTCGTCCGCGTGCGCGTCGACGAGGAGGACGGCCAGCAGGCGTGGACGCAGCCCTTCCGCGTCGCCCCGCCCGCCATCCTCGCTCGCGCCGACTGACCCGCGGGCCGACTAGCTCTGCTTGCTGGCGCCGGCGACGAGCTTGCGCAGCTCGTCGAAGTGAGCGGCGCCGGCGGGCTCGAAGCCGTCGGCGTTCAGAAGGGCGCGGATGCTCGCCGTGGTGCCCAGCTCGCGCAGCGCCGTGCTCAGCTTCTCGGCGATCGGCGCCTCCAGCGACTTCGCAAAGGCGATCACGTCGGCGGGGATGGGCCCGGCGGTGAGGACGACCCGCACCGCCTGGGTCTCGGTGCCCGCCTCCAGCCAGCCGGCGCTGAGTGGAACGTCAGCAGGCTCGGCCCCGCCCCCGGTCGGATAGGAGACGTAGGTGGCCCCCACATCGGCGTGGCCGACGAGGACGGCGCGCACCACGGCCTCGTGCGTCCTCCGGAAGGACTCGTCGCCGAAGAGCGTATCGGGGTCGAGCCCCTCCGCCTGGAGCTTGAGCCGGGGAAAGATGTACCCGGCGGCGCTCTCCTTCGCGACCCACGCCACCTTCTTGCCCAACAGGTCCGCGGCGGTGCGGATCTCGGACGCCGCCGGAACGAAGAGCGCGGCCTGGTAGTCGACGCGCCCGGCGCGCTTCGAGCACAGGGCCACGCTGGCCGAGCCGGCGCGCTCGAGCTCGATGGCGAGCAGCGGTGGCGCCCACGCCAGGTGGACCTTCCCCGCATTCATCTCCTCGGCCAGGCTGCCGTAGCTGCGCAGCACCAGCGGCGACACGTCGAGCGACAGGCGCTTGGCGAGCTCGCCGCAGACGGCGTCCAGCAGCGCGTGCGCCGCGGGCGCGCCCGACACGATGGCGAAGCGGATCGACGGGGTGGCGTCAGCCATGGGAGGCGCATGGTACCGATACCGGCCCGCGAATTGTTTCCTCGTTCGGCACCTGACGGTGCCGGATCACACCGTCAGGTGCTGAACCATGGAGCAATGCGCTAAAGAAGCGCGACAAGTGGACGGGAGCCGATGAGCGAGGAGCTGCTGGCGGAGGTGCGCAAGGTCGCGCCATCCGCGCTGTGGTCGAGCGGCGTGAAGCTGTCGCGTGGCGGCGGCGTCTCCCTGTCGGCGCGCGACGCCGACGCGGTGACCCTGCGCGTGAAGGACCCGGCGCACCCCATCGCCCCCTCGGTGATCCTCTATCCGGGGGATCTGGAGTGGGACTGCGACTGCGGTGGTCGCGCGTCGCCCTGCGCCCACGTGGTGGCCGCGGCCATCGCGCTCGCCCAGGGCGACCTGGGCGAGGCGGCCGGAACGCCCGGCGCCCCGGCGACCACGCGAGCGACGCTCCGCTACGCGTTCTCCACCACGCACGGGCTCCTCTACCTCGATCGCATCGTGGTGCGCGCCGACGGGAGCGAGTCGCCGCTGGCGCTCCCCATCGTCGACATCGTCGCCCGTCGCCTCGCCGATCCGCCGCTCGATCCGAGCCGCGAGGACGTCGAGATCGACCGGATCATGAACCGCAAGCTGCGCGGCGACGTCCCTGTCGATCGCATCCGCCAGGTGCTGGAAGCGCTCGCGCACCACCCCGACGTGACCTACGCGGGCCGCAAGGTGCGGACGAGTGGCGATCCGCTGGCTCCACGCGCGGTGGTGAAGGACGCGACCGGTGGTGGCGTCGAGCTCCTCGTCGAGCGTCACCCGTCGATCACCGCCATCGCCGGCGCCTACGCGGTGCTCGCTGGCGACGTCCTGCAACCGCCTGGCGCCGCCGACGTCTACGGCCACTCGCTGGAGCGGCTGCCGCTCCGCAAGGTGTTCGCCCCTCGCGAGCTGGGCGAGCTGGTCGGGGGGCTGCTTCCCCGGCTGGAGGAGCATGCCGAGGTCCTGATCCAGACGCGGCGCCTCCCTGGCATCGCGAAGCGCGTGCTGCCGCGACTCCACTTCGAGCTGCGCCTCGAGGGCCCCAAACTCCACGTGCTCCCCACGCTGGTCTACGGCCAGCCCCCGCTGGCGCGGGTGGATGCCGGCAGGCTGGTGCTGCTCGTCAAGGACGCTCCCGGCATCGTGCGCGACGAGGTGCGCGAGCGGGATCTGGTGGCGCGGCTGCGCGACCGGCTGGAGCTCGTCCCCGGCCGGCTGGTGGCCTTCGAGGGCGGCGAGGCGTCGCGCTTCGCGTCGAAGCTGGAGGCATTTCGCGGCGCCGCCGGCGGCGATGCCGGCGACGCGGTGGAGGCGATCCGCCTCGTGCCTCGCCTGGCGGCGACCGCAGCCGGCGACGTCGACCTGTGGTTCGAGGGCGAGGCCCCCGGTGGTGCGGGGGCGAGCGCCGCGGTGCCGCGCGCCAGCGCTGCCGCGGTGTGGACCGCGTTCGAGGAGGGGCTCTCCATCGTTCCCCTCGAGGGTGGCGGCTTCGCGCCCATCCCCCGTGAGTTCCTGGAGAAGCACGGTCACCTGGTCGCCGATCTGGTGCTGGCCAAGGGCGACGGGGGGCCGCTGCCGCGCGCCGCGGCGCCGCTCGCCATCGAGCTGTGCGACGCCGTCGGCGAGCCTCGTCCGGCAGCGCTGGAGAAGCTCGCCGCGCTGGTGGGCGACCGCAGCGCCATCCCCGCTGCGGAGACGCCGCCGGATCTGCGAGCGGATCTGCGCGACTACCAGCGACGCGGCCTGGATTGGCTCGCCTTCCTGCGCGACGGCGAGCTCGGCGGCCTGCTCGCCGACGACATGGGCCTCGGCAAGACCCTGCAAGCGATCGCGGCGATGCGCGGGCGATGCCTGGTCGTCGCGCCGCGCAGCGTGGTCCACAACTGGGCGCGGGAGATCGAGCGCTTCCGGCCGGGGCTGCGCGTCGCGCGCTACGAGGGCGGCGGGCGCGCGCTCGACCCGAAGGCCGACGTGACCCTCACCACCTACGGCGTCCTGCGCATCGACCAGGCGGCGCTCGCCGCGGTGCGCTGGGACGCGGTCGTCCTCGACGAGGCGCAGGCGATCAAGAACCCCAGCAGCCAGTCGGCGCGCGCTGCATACGCGCTCGACGCGAGCTTCCGCGTCTGTCTCTCCGGCACCCCGGTGGAGAACCGGCTGGAGGAGCTGTGGAGCCTGTTCCGCTTCGCCGTCCCCGGCCTGCTCGGCGGGAAGGAGGCGTTCTCCGAGCGCTGGTCGCGGCCGATCGGTCGCGGCGATCGCGGGGCCGCGGCGCAGCTGCGCGCGCGCATCGGGCCCTTCCTCCTCCGCCGGAAGAAGAAGGACGTGCTGGCCGAGCTGCCTCCGCGGACCGACGTGACCGAGCTGTGCGAGCTCGACGACGCCGAGCGCGCCGCCTACGACGCCGTGCGCGCGGCCACGAAGAAGGAGGTCGTAGAGAAGCTGGCCGAGGGCGGGAGCGTGCTCGCCGCGCTGGAGGCGCTGCTCCGCCTGCGCCAGGCGGCGTGCCACCGCGGGCTCCTCCCGGGGATGACAGCGCCCTCGTCGTCCAAGGTCGACCGCCTGGTGGAGGAGCTGGAGGAGCTGGCTTCGGAGGGGCACCGCGCGCTCGTCTTCTCGCAGTGGACCAGCCTGCTCGATCGCGTCGAGCCGCACCTGGAGCGCGCTGGTCTCGGCTTCGTGCGGCTCGACGGCTCGACGCGCGATCGCGAGGAGGTGGTCCGCGCCTTCCAGGCGGAGGGCGGGCCGCCAGTGTTCCTGCTGTCGCTCAAGGCCGGCGGTACCGGACTCAACCTGACCGCCGCTGACCACGTATTTCTCCTCGACCCCTGGTGGAACCCGGCAGTGGAGGATCAGGCTGCCGATCGCGCGCACCGCATCGGTCAGGAGCGGCCGGTGCTCGTCCACCGGCTGGTGGCCAAGGACACGGTGGAGGAGAGGATCCTCGCCCTGCAGGAGAAGAAGCGCACCATCGCCGAGGCCGCGGTGGGCGACGCCGCCGGCGCCGCCGAGATCACGCGCGCCGATCTGCTCGAGCTGCTCGCCTGAGCCGACCGCGTCACTTCTCGCGTTCCAGGTCCTTGTGCATCCGGACGCACGCGAGCCCGAACCCGCCCGGGTGTCGCCACACCTCCCGTCGACCTGGCGACCAGCCCAGCGCCAGGTAGAACGGCACGGCGTTCAGGGACGAGGAGAGGGCGAGGCTGGTGAGCCCCGACGTCGCCGCGTCGGCCTGCAGCGCCACCACCAGGTGGCGCCCCGCCCCGCGGCGTGCGCAGTCGGGGTCGACGTAGGCGGCCGCGAGATCACGGTCGTCGCGGTCGATGAAGCCGAACCCGCGACATCGGCCTAGCGCGCGTGCCCACACCGCGCGCGTGCGGCGACGTGCCACACCGATCTCGAGACGGGACCCTCCGTTGCCCGGCCGCAGCGGCGATGCCCCATGGCGCACCCGTTGCTAGTTCGGCCTCCGATGTCGCGCCCGGAAACCAGCCCCCCTTTCCGCGTCCGCCCTCGTGTCCGACACGAGAGTACGCTGCCGGGCATCAGCGTCGCCGAGGCGCTAGCCGCCGCGGCGCGCGCTCCCGTGCCGCAGCGACCGCCGCCCCTCCCACCGCCCCCTCCGGTCGACAGCCTCCTCGAGGTCGATCTGCTGTTCGCCGACCGGTACCAGCTGGAGGAAGAGATCGGGACCTCCGGGGCGACCTCGGTCTGGAGCGCCTACGACACGTTCCTCGCGCGAGAGGTGCTGGTGGAGCGCAGGCCCACCGTCCCGGAGGCGACGCAGCTCCAGCCGCTCGAGCGTGGCGCGAGCGGCGTGCTCGCCCCCACGGACGCAGGGACCGCAGGGGACACCGACTTCACCGTGGTCGAACGTCTTCATGGGGAGACGCTGGCGCGTCGGATGGAGCGCGAGGGCTCGCTCCCGACCCGGGAGTGCGCGCGGCTCCTCACCGAGATCGCGCAGGCTCTCGGGGCGCTGCACGATCGCGGCACCACCCACGGCGCCATCGACGCGCGCAGCATCTTCTTCGAGCGGCCGACGAGCGCGGACGAGCCGGCGCGCGTGCTGCTCCTGGCAACGGGGGTCGCCCCGATCCTGGAGGCTGGTGGCGCACTGTTCCCCGCTGCGGGCGCGGGCGTGCGTTCCCCGGAGCAGATCCTCGCCGCCGACGCCTCTCGCACGCGCCGTGACGATGCGACCCAGCCCGCCATCGGACCCGCCAGCGACGCCTTCGCCCTCGCCGCCACCCTGTACCTGGCGCTCACCGGTCGCAGCCCGTTCGTCGGGCGCACCGCGGCGGACACCCAGCAGCGCATCCTCTCCGCGTCGTACGATTCAGCCTCCACCCTGCGGCGCGGTCTGACGCCGTCGGTCGACGCTTTCTTCCGTCGCGCGTTCTCGGTGGACCCGGAGCGCCGCTTCGGCTCCGTCCACGAGCTGGGGTCGGTCTTCCGCATGCTGGTCGACGACGAGACGCATGTCGGCCCGATCCCGGGCCCAGCCTCGGTGCCTCCGCGTTCGCGGGTGACGCCGGCGCTGCGCTTCGCGGCCCTCGCCGCGGTGCTGGCAGCGGGCGCCATCGCCGCCCTGGTCATGCTGCTCGACGCCTCGGAGGACGCGAACGCCGCCGAGCCGCCGCCTGTCAACGCGGCGGCAGCGCTGGACACGCCTCGGTGAAGCCGGTGTCGGCCCCTCGGCGCTGGACCCGCTCAGGGGCGGGCAGCCGCCGCGCGCGCCTCGACCAGCAGCGTGCGTGCGCGCACGACGTCCCCGCGCGCGTGCGCCCGCCACGCTGCGGCGACCGCGATCCGGACCATCGACTCGGCGGCGCCGGGCTCGCGTGCCCGCAGCGCGCGTCGCGTCGCCTCCAGCGCCGCCTCGTCCGCGCCCGCCGCGGCGAGCGCCTCGCCGAACGCGTGGAAACCTTCGGGTGGCTCGCCGGCGGCGCGCGCGATCAGCGCGGCGCCCAGCTGCGCTCCCGCGCTGCGCACGTCGCCGCGCGCCGCGAGGGCGGTCCGTGTGGCCACCCAGAGCGGCGCCGGAATGGCCTCGCCCGGGCCCACGCTGCGAAAGGCGTCCCCCAGCACCTCGATCGCGGCGTCGCTTCGCCGGGCCCCCAGCGCGGAGAGCGCCTCGACGCCCAGCGCCGCGAGCCGCGCGAAGGGGTCGACGAACCGCTCCCGACCGAGCCGCACCGAGACCGGGACCTCGTCCATTGCGCGCGTGCGCGCCGCCAGCTCGCGGGTGGTGGGGTCGGCCTCGGCCGCCGCGCGCGCCGCAGCGTCCCGCTCCGTCCCCGGCGGCGCCGCGGCGATCGCGCGGACGGCCTCCACCCGAGCGATGGCGACCTCACGCGCCGCGCCCTCGGGCATCGCGCGCAGGGCGGCGATCGCGCGCTCCGCCTCCAGTGGCGTGAGTCGCGCCGCCATCGAGTCGACGTGTCGCGCCACGACGGCCGCCGCCGCCGCCGCGACCGGCGGCCGGCCCCGCGCCACCAGATCGCCGAGGACCGAGAGCGCGCCGGCCCGCGTGAAGCGTCCGGGCGCGAGGAGCCGCGCGCGCGCGATCCACAGCGCGACCGCGCCCTCGGCATGCGCCGGATCGACCTCGTCGACGATGGCGACCGCCTCTGCTCGCCAGGGGGAGCCGGGCAGGGCGCGCGCTGCCTCCTCCAGGTGCTCCAGCCGCCGCGCGGCGCAGGCAGCCGCGATCCCGTGGTCGCCCTCGCGCATGGCGACGCCCTGGGCGCGCTCGAGCGAGGCGACCGCGTCCTCCTGGAGCGCAGCCTCCAGGAGCCGCGCCGCGGCGTAGGCGCTGCGCGCGCCCGGACGCCGCGCCACCTCGGCGCGTGCCAGGCCCGCGGCGATGGCGGTGCTTCCCCGCGCCAGCTCGGCGCGGGCGATCGCGATGGGCTCGTCGGTGACGACGTCGGCGGCGGCGCGCGACCATCGCGCGACCAGAGACTCCAGCTCGCGGTCGTCCTTCAGCGCCGCGGCACAGCGCAGCGCGCCGAGGAGGGCGCGGGTGCCGATGGGCGGCGCCGCCTCGAGCAGCCGCTTGTAGGACGCGAGGGCGACCCAGGCGCCGACGCTCGTCTCGAGCTGCTCCGCCGCCCGGAGTCCCCACTCGTCGAGGCGGCCGGCCGAGGTCACGCTCACGTCGCGCCGCCGCTTCCCCGCTCGGTGACCAGGCCCATCGAGGGGATGCGCGCGAGCGCGGTCTCGATGCGATCGATCTCCGCGCTGGCCACGTCGAGCCGGCGTCGCGCCTCGTTGGCGTCCTTCTCTTCCAGCTCGCGCGCCTGCTCGATGACGCGGGCGACCTTCTCGCGCAGCGCCGCGTGGAGGCGATCGCGCTCCGCGACCTGCAGGATGCGCACGTCAGGCGATGCCGAGGGGACGAAGTCGACGATCGCCTTTTCCAGCTCGTTCGCGTGGAAGATGGTGCCGCGCATGTGGCGGGCCAGGTAGGCGGGGTCGTCGAGGCGCATCTGCGCGAACTCCTCCTGGGTCGCGGTCTCGTGCAGCGCCTGCAGCTCGTTGAACACGCTGCGCCACCCGCTGCCGTCGCGGGCGTCCCACGCCGAGCGCGCCTCGGCGTCTAGCGTGCGGATCTTCTCCTCCCACTCCTCGCGCGTGAGGCCGAGGAGCGAGGCGCTGGTGCGGTAGACCACGCGGCGCAGCCCGTTGAGCGTCGCCTCGAAGTGGGTCATCGGGGGGGCCAGCTGCGCCTCGTGGTCGCCCTCGAAATCGTCGACCAGCGTGCGGAGCTGCGCGCACAGCGCGTCGAGCTTGGCGGGGTCGGTCCCCACCACCTCGCGCACGCCGCTGATCAGGCGATCGGCCTCGGCCGCGTAGGCGGCGGCGTAGCTGCCCCAGAGGCCCTTCTTCACGCGCTCGGCGCGGTCGAGCAGCGCGTCCACGTCGGCCGCCGACGCGAAGCGCGCCTGCTCGCTGGGCTCGACCGCGGCCCACAGCTCCTGCCCCGAGACCCGCGCGCGCGCCTCGAGGCGCATCGCCTCGTCGCACTTCACGCGGATCTCCACCATGGTCCCGACCGCCAGGTCCTTCGGCACCTGGAGCATCAGCGTCTTGATCGGCATCCGGTCCTGCAGGAGCTTCAGCACCACGGCGCCACTCTGATCGGCGGTGAAGAACACGTGGGAGGACTCGGTGGGCAGCCCCGATCCGCGCGCCACCAGCACCGCCCGCTCGCGGCGGCCGCCGCGCACCACCTCGAGGCCGATGTCCTTCGGCACCACGGTGGGGCGCGACAGCTTGCTGGCGCGGGGCCGCAGCTCGCCGCGGTAGACCTCGAAGGGGAGCTCTGCGCCCTCGCCGACCACCAGCTTGAGCGCCACGTCACCCGCGTCGTCCGGGAGGGGGACCTCGAGCCGCACCGGCTCGGCGGCGAGCGACGGCGGC
>JBKJLX010000680.1:0-2962 GCA_046596645.1 Polyangiaceae bacterium | reverse complement strand
CGCCGTGCTCTCGTCGCTGGAGGCGACGCAGGGTGAGGCGCCGGGCGCCGCGCTCGGCCGTGGGGCCGACGAGCCCTCGTCGCGACCCACCGGCAAGTCGCGACGGCGCGCCGCCATCCCCCAGCTCGATCTCTTCAGCGCCGCCGGGGTGGTCCGCGAGGCCGATCCCGCCGAATCCCTCGCGCTCGCGACGATCCGGCACCTCGACGTCGCCCGCACGACGCCGCTCGATGCGCTGCAGCTCCTCGCGAAGCTGCAGGCCTCGCTCGCCCGGCCCGAGGGTTGAGCGGCTCCGCTCGACGTCCCCGACGAGGGTGGCTCGGCGCGCGTGACCGCTGCCTGGCTGGCAATGCGTCGCGACGATGCTCGAGACCGATGTGGTCGCCGGGCCGCTCGACCTCCGCGCGCTCTTGACCGCCGACGGCGCGAGCCAGGTGTGGGTGCCGGGCGACGAAACGTTCGGCGCCTGCAGGGCCGTGACCATCGGTCCGGTTCCGGTCCTCCGGTTCCGGTTCCGGCCTCCGGTCTCTACGGCAGCGGCGGCGGCGACGACCACATCGCGTTGGCGTCGCGGAGCGCGCTCTCGGCGTCCAGCCCGGCCGCCGAGATGAAGACCCCACCGCCGTAGGGCCTACTCACGCCAAGGAACACCAGCGCCCGCACCCTCGGCTGGCCATCCGCCCCCGGCGCGCCCTTCAGCGCTCCGGTGAATGTCGAGACCCACGCGGGCGTCCCGTCGTCGAGCTTGCCCTCGCGCACCTCGGCCAGCTCCTCGCTGCCGGTGGTGCCGAAGTAGAAGCTCCCCGCGTGGGCCTTCACCTTGGTCTCGTCGATCTCGACGACGATGTCCCTCCGCGCGAAGCGGGCGTCGCCGCACGCCACGGCGAGGGACTCGGCGTCGCCCGCGGTCTTGCAGCCGGCCCAGGGCTCGCGCGTTCGCGCCATGGTGGCGCTCGGTGAAGCGCTCGCCGCAGTGGGCGTGGGTGGTTCCGACGCGTTCCCGCAGCCGGCGAGGAGCGTCGCGGCCCCGAGGATCGACGCAAGGACGCGAGCCATGCCGACCATCACCCCAGCCGCTTGGTCAGCGTCTCTCGCCGCGGCGTCTTGAACCCCGCGCTCCGGTAGAGCTCCCGCGCGCGCGTATTCTCGTGCCGCACCATCAGGTGGAGCGCTCGCGCGCCGAGCTCCGTCGCTTCCTTCTCCACCGCCATCAGCGCCGCGCGACCCAGGCCGTCGCCGCGCGCCTCGGTCGTGATCCAGAGCTCGGTCAGCCACGCGTCGCGGCCGCCCCACTCCAGATCGAACCCGAAGGTGATCACCGCGTAGCCGGCCACCTCCTCCTCCCGCTCGATCAGCCACACACCGCCGATCGAGGCGTCGGCCAGCAGGATCTCGAGCGCGGGGAGGAGCGAGTCGTCCTCGATCGCGATGCCCTCGAAGCGGTTGAAGTCCCGCATCATCGGCAGGATCGTCGGCACGTCCTCCGACGTCGCCCGCCGCAGCCGCGCGCCGCCGGGCGCGATGGTGCGCGACGCCGCATCCTCCGGGCGCTGCACCACCAGCTCGAGGAGCAGGCCGTCCTTGAACTGACCGTCGCGCAGCTCGTAGCGGCGCATGATGCCGACGCGGCGGAAGCCGACCCGCTCGTACGCGGCGATCGCGGCGTCGTTCTCCGCCGAGGGGTCGATCACCATGCGGTGGTGCCCGAGGTCGTCGATCAGGTGCTGCACCACGCGACGGATCGCCTCCGGCCCCAGGCCCTGTCCCTGGAAGGACTCGGCGAGGAACAGATCGATGCTGGCGTGCTTGTACTGCGGGTCGCCGTTCTCCCCGATCTGGATGGCGCCCGCGACGCGGTCGCCCTGGACGATCGTCCAGCAGACGACGTCCTCCGCCTCCAGCAGATCCGCCTTGGCCTTGGTGTGATCCCATTCGCCCCACCACCGGGCGACGCCTGGCTGGCCGAGGATCGCGACGAGAGGCCACAGGTCGTCCTCGATGATCGGTCGAAGGACCAGGCGTGCCGACGTCAGCACCGGGGGTGCGCTCCGCATCGGAGAAGAATAGTCGACGCGACGCGCCATCGGAGAGGCATCACGCGCCGCGGGGGCGGGAATCCCGACGACCAGCGGGGTCAGCGCCAGGGACTCATCACCGCCACCGGGCCGCCCAGCAGCCCGGCGAAGCGGAGACCCCACACCATGATCATCGCCGCCCAAAGCCCGAGCGTGCCCCGCGTCACCCAGCGCGGCGGGAGCTCGGGACGACCGCGGACGTAGAGCCAGGAGGCCCGCGCCACGACCAGCCCCACGAATGGGACGACGATCGGCGACAGCGGCGAGAGCGCGACCGCCCCCTGCACGTCCCCGTGGAGGAGACAGAGCCCGGCGCGGGTGAGACCGCAGCCGGGGCAGGGGATGCCGCTGAGGAACGCGAACGGGCACAGCGGCAGGCCGCTCATCACAAGCGCGCCAACCACCCCGGCGACCGCCCCGACGCGAGCGGCGCGCCCGGTCCGGGTGGTCGTCGCCCTGGGGACCTCAGACGTCGACGGGCCCGCCGAAGACACCGAGGCACCTCCTCGCCAGCCACACCAGCGCCAAGGCCGCGCAGAGCGCGATCCCGGTCCACATGCGCAGCGGCTCGTTCAGCCGCGTCTTTCCCCGCATCACGTAGAGGGCGCCGCCCTCCAGCGCGAGCCAGGCCGCGAGCGGCACCACCGCCGGCGCGATCGGGTTCATGGCGATCGCCGCGTGGAGGTCGAGGTGCAGCAGAGCCTCGGCGGCGCGCGTCATCCCACAGCCGGGGCAGGGCTCGCGCAGCGCGATGGCGTAGGGGCAGACCGGCAGCCCCAGCGCCCACGCCCCGACCAGCGGCAGGCTCCACGCGCCGAGGCGGGCGGCGCGGCGCAGCGGGGTCGGCGGCGGGGGGAGCATCACCGCATCCACGGGGAAGTCGAGAC
>JBKJLX010000394.1:0-3314 GCA_046596645.1 Polyangiaceae bacterium | reverse complement strand
CGTGTCGGGCGTGGCGGCCACGCGGCGCTCGCCCAGCCCGATCTCCCGCGGGCGTGTAGAGTCGCCGCCGCATGCGCGTCGGAATCCCGAGGGAGATCGGGCTGGGCGAGCGCCGCGTGGCCGCCACGCCGGAGACGACGAAGCGCCTCCTCAAGCTGGGCTTCGACGTCATCGTCGAGCGCGGCGCCGGCGAGCTGGCGAGCTTCCAGGACGCGGATTACGAGGCGGCGGGCGCCACCCTCTCCGACGACCCGGCCGAGGTGTGGGCCTCGGACGTCGTCCTCAAGGTCCGACCGCCCGAGCCGCTGCCTTCATCGTCCGGCGAGGGCCGCCACGAGGTCGACCTCCTGCGCGAGGGCGGCCTCCTGATCTCGTTCGTGTGGCCGGCGAAGAACCCCGAGCTCCTGGCCCGGCTGGTCTCCCGCAAGGCGACGGTCCTGGCGATGGACCTCATCCCGCGCATCAGCCGCGCGCAGAAGATGGACGCCCTCTCCAGCATGGCGAACATCGCCGGCTACCGGGCGGTCATCGAGGCCGCGAGCTTCTTCGGTCGCTTCTTCACCGGGCAGATGACGGCGGCGGGCAAGGTGCCGCCGGCCAAGGTGCTGGTGATCGGCGGCGGCGTCGCCGGCCTGGCCGCCATCGGCGCCGCGCGCAGCCTGGGCGCCATCGTGCGCGCCTTCGACACCCGGCCGGGCGTCAAGGAGCAGGTGGAGAGCCTCGGCGCCGAGTTCCTCACCCTGGTGTTCGACGAGGATGCGGCGGGCGAGGGCGGCTACGCCAAGGAGATGAGCCCGGCGTTCATCGCCGCGGAGATGGCGCTCTTCGGCGAGCAAGCACGCGAGGTCGACATCATCATCACCACCGCGCTCATCCCGGGGAAGCCGGCGCCGGTGCTGCTCTCGCGCGAGCTGGTGCAGAGCATGCACAAGGGCTCGGTGATCGTCGATCTGGCGGCCGAGAACGGTGGCAACTGCGCGCTCACCGAGCCGGGGAAGGTGGTGGAGAAGCACGGCGTCACCATCATCGGCTTCGTCGATCTCCCCAGCCGCCTCGCCCCCACCGCCAGCCAGCTCTACGGCGCGAACCTCTGCCATCTGCTGGCCGACATGGGCGGCGCGAAGAGCTTCCACGTCGACCTGGAGGACGAGGTGATCCGCGGCGCGCTGGTGCTGGAGGAGGGCGAGCTGCGCTGGCCGCCCCCGCGCAAGGAGCCGAGGAAGGACGAGGCAGCGCCCAAGCGCTCGCCCAGCGTTCGCCCCGCACCCCACACCGTGCCGCCGGTCAAGGCGCCACCCACCGCCCACGGCCACGCCGTCGCCGCGAGCGGAGGCAGCTCGTGGGCGCTCCTCGGGCTGGCGGTCGCCTTTGCCGTCATCGGTCGATTCGCGCCGCCCGGCTTCCTCTCTCACCTCACGGTGTTCGTACTGGCGTGCTTCGTCGGCTGGCGTGTGGTGTGGAACGTCTCTCCGGCGCTGCACACGCCGCTGATGAGCGTCACCAACGCCATCAGCGGCATCATCCTCATCGGCGGGATGCTGTCGATCGGCGGCCCGCTGGGCGCGCCCGCGACCATCCTGGGCGCGCTCGCCATCTTCTTCTCGGCGATCAATGTCGCCGGGGGCTTCCTCGTCACGCAGCGCATGCTGCGGATGTTCCGGAGATAGCGCGTGGACCAAGGCGTCGTCACCGCGCTCTACCTCGTCGCCGCCGTGCTCTTCGTGAAGAGCCTGGGCAGCCTCTCCACGCAGGAGACGGCCGGGCGCGGCAACCTGCTCGGCGTGGTGGGGATGGCGCTCGCCGTGGTGGCCACCGCCGCTGGTTCCGCCGCGGGCACGCCCAGCGTGAGCGGCCTCGGCCTCCTGGCCGCGGTGCTCATCGCGGGCGGCGCCATCGGCGCCATGGTCGCCAACCGCGTGGCGATGACATCGATGCCCGAGCTGGTGGCCATCCTCCACAGCTTCGTCGGCATGGGCGCAGTGCTGGTCGGCTTCTCCGGCTACATGGGCCAGGGCGCACACGGAGATCCGGTGATCGGCGGCGAGGCTGCGCGCGTCGTGCACCTGGTCGAGGTCTTCCTTGGCGTGCTGGTGGGCGCGGTGACCTTCACCGGGTCCATCGTCGCCTTTGCCAAGCTGCGCGGAACCGTCTCCGGCCGGCCGCTGCTGCTACCCGCGCGCCATGCGATCAACGTCATCATGCTGGTCGCCTGCTTCGCCCTCGGCGCGCCGTTCATCGCCGCCGGCGGCGACGACGGCCTGTGGGCGCTGGCGGCGATGAGCGCGATCGCCGGCGTGCTCGGCGCGCACCTGGTGCTCGCCATCGGCGGCGCCGACATGCCCGTCGTGGTGTCGATGCTCAACAGTTACTCGGGCTGGGCCGCGGCGGCGGCGGGCTTCATGCTCGAGAACGATCTGCTCATCGTCACCGGCGCGCTGGTCGGCTCGAGCGGCGCCATCCTCAGCATCATCATGTGCCGCGCGATGAACCGCTCCATCGTCGCCGTCATCTTCGGCGGCTTCGGCACCGGCGACGGCGGCAAGCCCCGGCCCGCGGGCGAGGCGAAGGACCAGGGCGAGGTGCTCCAGGTCGACGTCGACGGCGTGGCCGCGATGCTGCTCGAGGCCAAGAGCGTGGTGGTGGTCCCCGGCTACGGCATGGCGGTCGCGCATGCTCAGTTCCCGCTCTACGAGGTGGCGCAGCTGCTGCGCGCGCGCGGAGCGACCTTCCGCTTCGCCATCCACCCGGTGGCGGGCCGGCTTCCGGGGCACATGAACGTCCTCCTGGCGGAGGCCAAGGTCCCCTACGACGTGGTGCTGGAGATGGACGAGATCAACGAGGACTTCCCCACCACCGACGTGGTCCTGGTCATCGGCGCCAACGACATCGTCAACCCCGGCGCGCAGGACGACGTGTCGAGCCCCATCTACGGCATGCCGGTGCTCGAGGTGTGGAAGGCCAAGGCGGTCGTCGTCACCAAGCGCGGCATGGCCACCGGCTACGCCGGCGTCGACAACCCGCTCTTCTTCCGCGACAACGTGAAGATGCTGTTCGGCGACGCCAAGAAGAGCGTCGATGGCGTGCTGACCGCCCTGCGTCAGCCGCGGCCGTAGGCGCCGAGCTTGGCGATCACGCGATCCATCTCCTCGCGGTCGAGGATGACCGGCTCACCCACCGACAGCGCGCGCCAGTAGATCTCCGACACCGTCTCCACCGTGCGCGCCAGACGGAACGCCAGATCCAGCGATGTGCCGAGGGCGACTATCCCGTTGTTGGCGAGGAGGCAGGCGCGCACGGTGGAGACGGTGTCGGAG
>JBKJLX010000353.1:0-7269 GCA_046596645.1 Polyangiaceae bacterium | reverse complement strand
GCGAAGACCAGATTCTGGCGGATGTTCCCCATCGTCGCGCGACTGAGGCGCCGCGCACGGACGATCCCGCGGAGGTCACCGCGCACGAGCGTGACCCCCGCGCTCTCGATCGCCACGTCGGTGCCCGAGCCCATGGCGATGCCGACGTCGGCCAGAGCGAGCGCCGGCGCGTCGTTCACGCCGTCGCCGGCCATGGCGACCACACGCCCATCCCTCTTCAGCTGCGCGATGATCGTGCTCTTTCCCTCGGGAAGGACGCCGGCGTGGACCTCGTCGAGGCCGAGCTCGCGGGCGACCGCCTCGGCGGTCCTGCGAGCATCTCCCGTGATCATCACCAGTCGGAGCCCGTCGCTGCGCAAGCTGGCGAGCGCCTCCGCCGTCGTCGTCTTGATGGGATCGCGGACCGCCACCAGACCCGCTGGCGCGCCGTCGATCGCGACCAGCATGACGGTGGCGCCGGTGGCACGGAGCGCCTCCGCCTCGTCCTCTAGCGTGTCCACCTTCACGCCGCGCTCTTCCAGCAGCGTGCGGTTGCCGAGAACCACCTCGCGACCGTCGACCCTCGCCGTGACGCCGCGCCCGGTGTGGGAGGCGAACGCCGTGGCTGCATGGACCGCGGCACCTCGCTCCTCGGCGCCGGCGACGATCGCGGCGGCGAGCGGGTGCTCGGACGCTCGCTCCACCGCGGCGATGAGCGAGAGGAGCTCATCCTCGGCGAACGGTGCGCGCGCCACGACCCGGTCGAGCCGCGGACGTCCCTCGGTGAGGGTGCCGGTCTTGTCGAGCACCAGCGTGTCCACGCGCTCGAGGGCGTCGAGTGCCTCTGCATTCCGCACGAGCACGCCGGTCTGCGCGCCGCGGCCGGTCCCCACCATGATCGACATCGGCGTCGCGAGACCGAGCGCACACGGGCAGGCGATGATCAGGACGGCCACCGCCGCGACGAGGCCATTGGCGAGCTTCGGATCCGGGCCGAGGGCAGCCCAGATGGCGAACGTGGCGAGCGCGATGATCACGACGGCCGGGACGAAGATGGCGCTGACCCGGTCCACGAGCTTCTGGATCGGTGCGCGGGTCCTCTGTGCGTCGCCGACGAGCCGGACGATCTGCGCGAGCAGCGTATCGCCGCCGACGCGCTGGACCTCGATGACCAGCGCACCGGTGCCGTTGATGGTGCCTCCGATGACACCCGCACCGTCGGTCTTCTCCACGGGGACCGGCTCTCCGGTCACCATCGACTCGTCGACGGCGCTCGCCCCGCTCACGACGGTGGAGTCGACCGGCACCTTTTCACCGGGCCGTACCCGCAGCTGGTCGCCGACGTGGAGGTCCGCGACCGGGACGTCCGTCTCGGAACCATCCGCGGCGATGCGCCGCGCGGTCTTCGGCGCCAGGCGCAGGAGCGCGCGGATGGCGCTCGAGGTCGCGCTTCGCGCGCGCAGCTCGAGCACTTGGCCGAGCAGCACGAGCGTCACGATCACGGCGGCCGCCTCGAAGTAGAGCGGCGGGCGGCCGCCATGGCCGAAGCCGTGAGGCAGGGCGCCCGGAGCGAGGGCCGCCACGAGGCTGAAGCCGTAGGCGGCGCCGGTCCCGATGGCGATGAGCGTGAACATGTTGAGGCTGCGGCGGACGATCGAGGACCAGCCCCGCGCGAAGAAGGGGGCGCCTCCCCAGAGGACGACGGGCGTTGCGAGGCCGAGCTGGACCCAGACCCAGGCGCCACCGAGGGCCTCGACCAGGGGTGCCCCCGGCAGCATCTCCGACATCGCGATCAGGAAGAGCGGAACCGCGAGCGCGGCGCTGATCCACAGCCGGCGGGTCATCGAGGCGAGCTCCTCGTTCGGCGCGTCGTCTGCCGTGGCGACCATCGGCTCCAGCGCCATCCCGCAGATCGGGCAATCTCCGGGACCGTCGCGCACGATCTCGGGGTGCATCGGGCACGTGTAGGGGCCCGACGCAGCTGGCTGCGGGGGAGCATCGGCAGTCGCGCGGTTCACGAAGGTGCCCGGGTTGGCGCGGAACTTCGCGGCACAGCCCGGACTGCAGAACGCGAATGTGACCCCGCGGTGCTCGACGCGACCGCCCTTCGACGTCGCGGGATCGACCATCATCCCGCAGACGGGGTCCTTGATCCGGCCGATGCCGGAGGAGGCTTCGTTCGTCGCGGTGGTTAGCTTCACGTCTCCCCTGGGCGCATGGTGGCCGGACCGTGACAGGGCGGGCCGCAGCTGGTTGGCCTTGAGGCTTCAGTTGCTGGCGATGCTGCGCAAGCTGCGAGCCCGGGAAAGGATCTCCCGCGAGGTTTCGGCGTCGTTCGAGCGGATGGCCACCGCGAACCCGTTGCCGGTTGACGTCACGCGCGCCTCTGCACCGTGGGGCACGAGCGGGCACGCTGGCATCTCGGGGACCGCGTGGCCCACCGAGGCGTTCCGCGCGAGATGGCAGTCCATGATCAGCTGCAACCACTCGGTCGTCATGCCCGGAACTGCCCGGAAGGTGACGACAGCGCCTGCGGTGCGCGAAGAAGGGGCCTTGGAGGGGCCGCTCGGCTCGATGAGCGGCTCGACACCGACGATGTCCTCGACGTGGACGAATGGGCTCGCGTCGCGGTCCGCAGGGCTGACGCCCGCACACGCGCGGCCCTCGGCGACGCCCAGCGAGGCGGCTGCGGCACGATGATCGGCGGCCTGTCGGCGGTGGTCTGCGGCGGCGCGCCCGTGCGCCGCCGTGGGGTTGGTGGACGAAGTCCAGCACCCGTCCGCGGCCTCGCCCTCGGTGCGACCCCTGGGGGAGCATCGGGTGCGCTCGACGGTCGCGTCCGGACCCGCTTGCCGTTCGTGCCCCTCCGCCGCGGAGGCTTGCGTCTCGGCCGCTTGCTGGTGCTGCGCCGCGCTCATGTCGTGGGGAGCTCCGCCAGGTGTCGTCGCACACGCCGTGGCGACCAGGGCGAGCACCGGTGTCCACGAGATTGAACGGTTCATGGACTGCACCGACGGCAAGCCTCGTGCCGGGCGCGGTCTCCGGGGGGCACACCGCGAGAGCGCGGCAGCCCCCCGCGGGTGCATGTGCTGCACCAGACGAGTGCAGGCGCTGCACCCAGCATCGCCAGACCGGAATACTTGGAGGGGCCCGGTTGTGTGGCAGCTCGCCTGCTAGTCGCCGCGGCACGAACGGTGCGTGGATGGCCGCCGAGGTCCCGCGTGCAGGCAGTGAACTGGTCCAGGAGCGCGGCGTGCTGCCCGAGCATCACGGAGCTGGCGCTCGCGCTCATGATCAGCTCACTGACGGCCTCCGGCCGCGCCGAGGCGCAGGAGCCCGCGCGCGAGGAGCGGACCCACGACGTGCCGAGTCCCCTTCGACTCGCGCACGTGGTGCAGATCGCCCGGGAGCGTCGCGGGGAGCTCGCCGCCGCCCGCGCGCGCGCACGCGCCGCCGCCGAGCGACCGGGCGTCGTGTCGGCGCTGGAGGACCCCATGATCTCGGCATCGGTGGACCACCTGCCATTCCACCTGATGGGAGCCGACGTGAGCCTCGCGATCGAGCAGCGGTTCCCCCTCTCCGGGGTCCGTGGAAACCGGGGCCGGGTCGCCGAGGCGGAGGCGAGCCGACTCCGCGCCGAGACCGCTCGCGTGAGCCTCGACGTCGAGCTCCAGGCGGCCGACGCCTTTCTCATGCTGCACGAGCGTCGGCAGATGATGCCGGTCCTCGATCAGCAGCTCGCCCTCGCGCGGCAGCTCGTCACCGCCGCGAATGCTCGCTACTCCGGGGGCACGGGCGCACAGGCCGACGTCCTCCGCGCCGAGGTCGAGGTTGCGCGGTTCGAGGGGGCCGTCCGCTCGATCCGCGGGGAGGTCCGCGCTGCCGAGGCGATGCTGAACGCCAGCCTGGCACGGCCCGCGGACGCCGAGCTTCCGGCGCTGGAGAGCGCCGCTGCCGTGGCCGTTCCAGCGGGATGGCGACCGGTGCGCGAGGCGGCGCTGCGCGCTCGCCCCGAGCTCGCCGCCGGCCGCGCCGCGATCAGCCGCGCCGAGGCCGATGTCACCGTCATGAGCTCCATGTACTCCCCCATGGCGCTGGTGCGCACGGGTCCCGCCTACACGATGGCCGACGGCCCCGGGTGGATGTTGATGGTCGGCGTCAGCGTTCCCATCTGGCGCGATGGCCTCGGCTCCGGTGTCCGGGAAGCGGAGGCCATGGTGGAGATGAGCCGCGCCGATCTGGGCGCGATGACCCGCATGGTCGAGGGCGAGACAGCAGCCGCCCGCCACGTCGTGCTCGCTTCGCGCGATAGATATCTCTCCCTCCGCGACGACGTCATCCCCCGCACCCGCCGGGTGATCGACCCCTCGATCGCCGGGTATGCGGCGGGGACGCTGCCGCTCGTGAGCGTCATCGAGGCGGCGGCGGCGCTCTGGTCGGCGGAGGCGGAGCTGGTCTCCGCCGAGCTCGATCTGGGCTTGGCGTGGGCGCGGCTCGACCGAGCCATCGCCGGGAAGGCGGAACGGCGATGACGCTTGCGCTCGAATGGAGGGGGCTGTGCGTCGGTGGCGCGGCCATGCTGGCGTTCATCGCCGGCCCGCTGGCCGTCCAGCACGTGCGTGGCGGATGGCCGTTCTCTCTTCACCCCATCGCGGCGGCGCCCGAGGTGTCCCCGGCTGGCTCCGCACCCGATGCTGGCGCCGCACCAGGTCCGGCCTCCGCGACACAGCCAGCCCACCCGCGCGGGCCGGTCGAGCTCGAGCCCTCCCGGCTCGCCGCGATCGGCGTGCGCCTGGAGCAGGTCCGCCGCGAGTCCACCTCGAGGCCGCTCCGCGCCGTCGCCACGGTGGTCCCGGACGAGTCCCGCATCTCGCACGTGCACACCCGCGTGTCGGGCTGGATCGAGCAGCTCCACGTGACGACGACGGGCCAGAGCGTCCGTGCCGGCCAGCCCATCGCCGGCATCTTCTCTCAGGAGCTGCTCTCCTCGCAGACCGAGTACCTCGTGGCGCGCCGCGGAGACGGCCTCGGGCTGCCGAGCGTCGTCCTCCAGGGGGCGCGGTCACGCCTCAAGGTCCTGGGCGTGAGCGAAGCCGAGATCCGCTCCATCGAGGCCGCAGGTGAGCCCAGGCGTCTGGTCACGGTGTCAGCTCCCCGGGGTGGGGTCGTCGTCCACCGCGGTGTCTCGATCGGCACCGCCGTCGATCCGTCGACCGAGCTCGTCACGATCGCGGATCTGTCGCAGGTCTGGGTGCTGGCCGAGATCCCGGAGGCGGACATCCCGAGCGTGCAGCACGGCGATCCGGCGCGCCTGGAGTTCGTGGCATCGGGCCGTCCGCCCTTCGAGGCACGGATCGACTTCCTCTACCCGACGCTCACCGAGCGCACGCGGACCTTGCGCGTTCGCTTCGTCGTCGAGAATGGCGACGGCACCCTGCGCCCTGGCCTCTACGGCTCGGCGGCCTTCGAGGTGAAGCCGCACGACGCGCTCACGGTCTCCCGTGACGCGATCGTCGACACCGGAGGAACGCAGCATGTCTTCGTCGTCGAGCGAGAGGGCCGGTTCGTGCCACGCGCCGTCGAGCTGGGGGCCCGACTCGGCGACCGCGTCGAGGTGCGCAAGGGACTGACCCAGGGTGAGTCGGTCGTCGCCTCCGGCGTCTTCCTGATCGACTCGGAGAGCCGGCTGCGCGCCTCGGGAGGAGGGACCGGGCACGTCCACGGCGGCGCCGCTGAGGCCGCGTCGGCGGCGCCATCCGCCCGGCCGCCGCCTCCAGCCGCCCCGCCTCCTCAAGCCGTCCCGCCGCCTCCAGCCGCCCCGCCTCCTCCATCGGGCGCGAGCCCAGGCCACGAGGGGCACCAGGCGCCGAAGTGATCGAGCGGATCATCGAGCTGTGCGCGAAGCGCCCGTGGGTCGTCTTCGGCGCGACGGCGCTCCTCGTCGTGTGGGCCGTCGTCGCGCTGAAGAGGACGCCGCTGGACGCCATCCCGGACCTCTCCGAGCCCCAGGTCATCGTCTTCACCGACTGGATGGGCCGGAGCCCCGATCTCGTCGAGGACCAGATCACCTACCCGCTGGTGCGGGCGCTGCAGAGCACGCCGCACGCGCGCACGGTGCGCGGCTACTCGATGTTCGGGATGAGCTTCATCTACGTGATCTTCGAGGACGGCACCGACCCCTACTGGGCGCGGACCCGGGTCCTCGAGCAGCTCGGGCGGGTGCAGCAGCTGCTGCCGCCGGACGTGTCCCCCGTCCTGGGCCCCGACGCGACCGGCGTCGGCTGGGTCTACCAGTACGTCCTCGAGGACACGTCGGGCCGGCTCGATCTCGCGCAGCTGCGCGAGCTCCAGGACTTCACGATCCGTCCCACGCTCCAGGCCGTCTCCGGTGTCGCCGAGGTCGCGTCGCTCGGGGGCTTCGAGCGTCAGTACCAGATCGTCCTCGACCCCAACCGACTCGCCGCGTACGGGCTATCGCTGGCCGACGTGACCCGCGCCGCGCGGGACGCCAACTCCGAGGTGGGGGCTCGGGTGCTCGAGAGCGCAGGGCGCGAGTACATCCTGCGGGGGCGCGGCTACATCCAGTCTCTCGCCGACCTCGAGGCGAGCGTCGTCACGGTGGGAGCCGGGGGGACGCCGGTGCGGCTGCGTGACGTGGCGCGCGTCCAGTTCGGTCCCGAGATCCGGCGCGGAGCCGCCGACTGGAACGGGCGCGGCGAGGCGGTCGGCGGGATCGTCGTGATGCGCATCGGGTCGAACGCGCTCGAGGTGAACGACGCGGTCAAGGCGGAGATCTCCAGGTTGAGCTTGCCCGAGGGGGTCCGCATCGTGTCGACCTACGACCGTTCCCAGCTCATTCGCGGCTCGGTCGCCACGCTGACCAGCACGTTGATCCTGGAGGGGATCATCGTCGCCGTCATCTGCATCATCTTCCTCTTCAGCGTCCGCTCGGCGTTCGCCGCGATCGTCGTTCTTCCCCTCGCGGTGCTGATGACCTTCATCCCGATGTTTCACCTGGGGATGACGACCAACATCATGTCCCTGGCCGGGATCGCCATCGCGGTGGGCGAGCTGGAGGACGCCTCCACCACGTTCGTCGAGAACGGCGCACGGAAGCTCTCGCTGGCGCCCGCGGGCGCCGATCGGCGGCGCGTCATCCTCGACGCGCTGAAGGAGGTCGGCCGGCCCACGTTCGTCTCGCTCCTGCTGGTCACGGTCAGCTTCATCCCGCTGCTCAGCCTCACGGGCCAGGCCGGGCGCCTGTTTCGCCCGCTCGTGCTCACGCACACC
>JBKJLX010000315.1:0-8375 GCA_046596645.1 Polyangiaceae bacterium | reverse complement strand
TTCGTCAACAAGCTCGACCGCGCCGGCGCCAACCCCTTCCGGGTCAAGGACCAGCTCCGCGAGAAGCTGAACCTCAACCCGGTGATGATCCAGATCCCGATCGGGGTGGAGGACAAGCACGAGGGCGTCGTCGATCTCGTCGAGATGCGCGCGCACCGCTTCACCGGCCCCAACGGCGAGGAGATCTCGAACGAGGAGATCCCCGCCGACCTCAAGGCCGAGGCCGACAAGTACCGCGCCGAGATGCTCGATCAGCTCTCGCTCTTCGACGACGCTCTGGCCGAGGCGATCCTGGAGGAGAACGTCACGCCCGAGCACGTGCGCGCCGCCATCCGCAAGGGCACCATCGCGCTCAAGATCGCCCCGGTGATGATGGGCTCCGCCTACAAGAACAAGGGCGTGCAGCTCCTGCTCGACGGCGTCCACGCGTACCTGCCCAACCCGGCCGAGGTCGAGAACAAGGCCGTCGATCTCGACAACGCCGAGGCGTCGGTCACTCTCTCCCCCAGCCCCACCGCCCCGCTGGTCGCGCTCGCCTTCAAGCTGGAGGACGGTCGCTTCGGCCAGCTCAGCTACGTGCGCATCTACCAGGGCTCGCTGCAGAAGGGCATGGAGGTGACGAACGTCCGCACCGGCAAGCGCCACAAGGCTGGCCGCCTGGTGCGCATGCACTCCGATGAGATGGAGGACATCGAGTCCAGCGACCCGGGTGACATCGTCGCGATGTTCGGCATCGACTGCAACTCGGGCGACACCTTCACCGACGGCAAGCTCAACTACGCACTGTCGTCGATGTACGTGCCCGATGCGGTCATCTCCCTGACCGTCACGCCCAAGGACCAGAAGGGTCAGGCGAACATGTCGAAGGCCCTCCGCCGCTTCACCAAGGAGGACCCGACGTTCCGGGTGAGCGCCGATCCCGAGACCGGCGAGACCATCATCGCCGGCATGGGCGAGCTCCACCTCGACGTCTACGTCGAGCGGATGAAGCGCGAGTACGCGGCGGAGGTCATCACCAGCCCGCCCCGGGTCGCCTATCGCGAGACCATCACCCGGAAGACCGATTACGCCTACACCCACAAGAAGCAGACCGGTGGCTCCGGTCAGTTCGGCAAGATCGCCGGCTTCATGGAGCCCTGGCCGGAGGGGACGTTCCAGTTCGTCGACGACATCACCGGCGGCATCGTGCCCAAGGAGTACATCCCGTCGGTCGAGAAGGGCTTCAAGTCCATGCTCGCCAAGGGCCAGCTCATCGGCGCGCCGGTGACCAACGTATCGATCACACTCGACGACGGCGGCTTCCACGCCGTCGACTCCAGCGACGCTGCCTTCCAGGAAGCGGCGCGCGGCGCCTGGCGCGAGTTCTATTCCAAGGCCGGCCCGCAGATCCTCGAGCCCATCATGAAGGTCGGCGTCGCCGGCCCCGCCGAGTTCCAGGGCGGCATGACCGGCCTGCTCCTCCAGCGCCGCGGCATGATCGTCAACACCGCGGAGGACGACTCGGGCTTCTCGAACGTCGAGGCCGAGGTCCCCCTGGCCGAGATGTTCGGCTTCTCCACCGCGCTCCGCTCCGGCACCCAGGGCAAGGGCGAGTTCACGATGGAGTTCGCCAAATACGCGGCCGTTCCTAGCTCCATCGCGGAGGAGCTCATGAAGAAGTACCGCGAGGCCGAGGCCCTCAAGAAGAAGTGAGCGCAGGGGGAGGGGCCGATCCTCCTCTGCCCTCCATCTCGGCTCGCTGCGCGAAGGGCGCGTCCGGCATCCGCCGGGCGCGCCTTTTCACTTTCGGCTGGAGCCAGCTCCGGAAGGACCGAACGGCGGGCTCGCGGCGTCGGTGCGCGGTAGGATGCCGCGCGATGGGGGGTGAGGAGCAGCCGGGCGCGAACGACGCGCCGCCGGAGAGCCGCCGTCCGTGCATCGCGGGCTACGAGCTCGAGTCCCGGCTCGCGGTCGGCGGGATGAGCGAGGTCTTCCTCGCGCGCAAGGTGGGAGACACCTCGGGCACGACACTGGTCATCAAGCGTCTGCTCTCCGATCTCGCGGTCGATCCCGAGGCGCGCCTGGCGTTTGCCCAGGAAGGTCGGATCCACGCCGCGATCAAGCACCCCAACGTGGTCGAGGTCATCGAGGTTGGCGAGCACGCGAGCGAGCCGTTCCTGGTGCTCGAGCACGTTCGTGGCGTCGACGCGCACCGACTGATCCGCCGTGCCGAGGCGGAGAAGCGCCCCTTGCCGCCGGGTGTCGCCGTCCACGTGGCGCGCGAGCTGTGCGCCGCGCTGGAGGCGGTGCACGCGCTGCGCGACGACTCGGGGCGGCCGATGCGCGTGGTCCACCGCGACGTGACGCCGTCGAACGTCTACCTGTCGGTCGCCGGCGAGGTGAAGCTGGGCGACTTCGGCATCGTGTGGACGGCGTCGGGGCGCCGGCCCGTCACCGGGCTCAAGGGCAAGTACAACTACCTGGCGCCGGAGCAGGTGTCGGCGGAGTCGCTCGATCACCGCGCCGACCTGTTCTCGCTGGCGGTGATCCTCGCCGAGCTTCTCCTGGGCGGCCCGCTGTTCGAGGGCGCGGGGCAGCTCGCCATCCTCCTCGCCATCCGCGACGTGCGCATCGATCGCCTCCGCGCCATCGCCCCCCAGCTGCCCGCTGGCCTGTTCCCCATCCTGGAGCGAGCGCTCGCGCGCGCTCCCGCAGACCGCTTCGCCAGCGCGTCGGCGCTGTCGGCGGCGCTGGCGCCCCACGCCGCGAGCCCGGCTTCGGCGCGCGCCGAGCTCGCGGGGCTGGTCGCCTGGGCGCGCGACGCGACCTCGCTCGCGCGGCGGCTCGAGGGCTACCTCCTCGACGCGAAGAAGAACGGTGCTCCCTCGGCCGCATCGCCTCCGAGCCGATCCGGAGCGACGCCGACGGTCCGCGTGACGATGGAGTCGGACGAGGAGCCGGCGCCCATCACCAGGCGCGTCGACGCGCTGGTCGGCAGCATCGCCTCCGGCGACGACATCCCCCCGCAGTCGGTGCGCGACGCCGCCGCGCACGTCGACGAGGCGACGTGTGTGGTGCGGACCAGGCGCGGCGGCCGCCGCGTGGTCGCCTTCACCAAGCTGATCGAGTCGATCGCGACCGGCACCGTCGGCGCCGAAGACGAGGTCGACCTGGGGCAGGGCCTGCGCAAGCTCGGCACCATCGCCGCGCTCGCTCGCTACCTGCCCTCGTCGACGGGCACCACCACGCGGGTCACCGGCCCCGGCGTGCCCGACTACCAGGTCGACCTGGAGGAGACGCCCCTGGCGGCGACCCTGGCCTGGGTGCTCCGGCGCCTCGGCACCGGCGCGCTGTTTCTCGAGAAGGCCAGCGACGCGCCGGGCGACCCCGCCGAGGGGGAGCCGGCCGCGCCGCGCAAGGAGCTCTACTTCGAGGAGGGGCGCATGGTGCTCGCGGCCTCCACCGAGCCCAGCGAGCTGCTGGGCGAGTACCTGGTGAAGGCCGGCAAGCTCGACCGCGCCGAGCTCGAGCTCGCGCTGCTGATCATGCACAAGTACGACGGGCAGCTGGGCGACACGCTGATCGCGCTGGGCCTGGTCGACCCGGTGGCGATGTTCCAGGCGATCCGGGCGCAGGGTCGCGAGCGCGTCGCGTCGGCGTTCACCTGGACGCGCGGCCGCGCCACGTTCTACGCCGGCGTGAAGCCCACGCGGAACGACTTCCGGCTCGACCTCGACGTGCCGGCGTTGCTCATGGCCGGCCTCGGGCGCAGCCGCGATGACGACGTGGTCCTCACCGCACACCAGGGCCGCATGAAGGAGGCGTTCGCGCAGGTGCGGCCGATGCCGCCCTGGGCGAAGAGGACGACCTGGCCATCGTCGATCGTCGCGCTGCTGCAGGTGCTGGGCGATGGCCGCCCGCTGGGGGAGGCCGTCGACGCGGTGGTCGACGGTGGCATGGGCTATCGCACCGCCAGCCGGCTCAGCCCGGCGGAGGTGCTCCGCGCGCTCGAGGCTGCGCTGGCGATGGGCGTTGCGCGCCCGGCGACCCAGCCGGGCGCTGGCGGGCACGCGGACGACGAGCCCGACGGAACCAGCAACCTGGCCACCACGCCGAGCAGCACCGCCGGCTCGTCGCATTGACCGACCCCCTGGCCGGGCTTAGCGTGGAGTCCGTGCCAAGTCCGCGTCCGAAGAACCGGCTGGCCTCCGCCCGGGGCGCGCCCGTCGAGGCCGCACCGGCCGGCGCGCCGGCGACGGCCGACGGCTCGACCGAGGAGCTGTTCACGACCGGTGACATGGCGCGCCTCACCGACACGACGCTGCGCACCGTCCGCTTCTACGAGGAAGCGGGCATCCTCCGGCCGGCGCGCCGCACCGAGGGCGGCCACCGCCTCTTCGTGCGGGAGGAGCTGGAGCGCCTGCGGCTCGTCAGCGACATGCGCGAGGCGGGCCTCTCCCTCGACGACATCCGCTCCCTGCTCGAGCTCAAGACCAGGGCGAAGAGCGGTGGAGAAGCGGCGCGCGCCGCCACCACCGCGCTGAGGGACGTGCTGGGCTCGATGCGCGCCAAGGTCGAGGTCCTTCACCGCCTCGCAGGCGATCTCGAGAGCACCGTACGCCACGCCGAGGCCTGTCAGGGCTGTGAGGCGACCGAGCTGTTCCCGCATCGCTGTCACGAGTGCGACAAGCTGATGGTCAAGGGTCCGCTCCCGCGGGGGCTCCGGGTCCTCTGGGGGATGGAGGCGCAGGCCCTCGACACCGATCCCGCGCCGTGACGGTCGTGCCGTGACGCATCGACCGCGCGATCGCGCTCGCGCCGCCCGCGCCATCGAGGACTTCCTCCGTGCCATGGGCCACGAGCCGACCGGCGAGCTGGCCGGCACCGGCGAGCGCGTCGCCGAGGCGTGGGACGTCGACCTGCTCGCCGGCGACGGCGCCGATCTCCCCGGCCTGCTGCGTACGGGCGCCCTCGACCTGGGCGAGGGCTCCCACGGCCTGGTCGGACTCCGGGGGATCGACGTGGCGTCGATGTGCCCGCATCACCTCCTTCCCAGCCACGGGCACGCCGCGATCGCCTACCTCCCGGGGCGGATGGCGGCGGGTCTCGGCACCATCGCGCAGGTGGTGCATGCGGCGGCGCGGCGTCTGGTCCTGCAGGAGACGCTGGGCGCCGACGTCGCGCGCGCGCTGGTCGAGGGGCTCGGGGCGCGCGGCGCGCTGTGCCGGCTGGCGCTGGTCCACACCTGCCTGGTCGCCCGGGGCGAGCGACAGGCGGGCGCGCGCGTCGACACCATCGCCTTTGCCGGCTCTCTCGCCGGGCCTGGCGACGATCGCGCCACCGCGCTCGCCTGGCTCGGAAGTGGCTGGCCACCGGGCGCGGGCGGAGGCGGGTGAGCGCGGGCGCGACGCCGCGCGGTCTGGCCGTGGTCACCGGCGCCAGCCGGGGGATCGGGAGGGCCACCGCGCTGGCGCTGGCGCGACGCGGCCTCGACGTCGCGCTGCTCGGTCGCCCTGGTGACGCCCTCGAGGCCGCCGCCGCGGAGGTGCGTACGCTGGGCGTGCGCGCGCTGACCGCGGACTGCGACGTCGCGGTGGAGGACGAGGTCGGACGCGCACGAGACATCGTGCTGGAGGCCCTCGGCACACCGACGGTCGTGGTGAGCAACGCCGGCGTCGTGCACCGGGGGCCCAGGGTGGAGGAGACCTCGCCGGCCGACTGGGACCGCGTGATCGCGGTGAACCTGCGGGGCTCGTTCCTGGTCGCACGCGCCTACGTGCCGGCGATGCGCGCCGCGGCGCGGGGGCGCCTCGTCCATGTGGGAAGCATCTCCTCCACCATCGGCTCGCCCGGCGCCGCTTCCTACGCAGCGTCGAAGTGGGGCGTGGTGGGCCTCATGAAGAGCATGGCCGAGGAGCTGCGCGGCTCTGGCGTGGAGACGATGGCGATCCTCCCCGGCTCGGTCGACACGGCGATGCTGGCCGGCAGCGGCTTTGCTCCGGCGATGACGGCGGATGACGTGGCCCGGGCGATCGTGCAGCTCGCGCTGGACGCGCCCGCCGCCATGCACGGGGCGGCGGTGGAGATGTTCGGGTAGCGCCGGGGGCGGGGGCGCTGCACGGCAATAGGTGCGGGCGCAAGGCGCGGCGAGGCGCTAAGACGGTGGTGTCCATGACGTCGGAGAGCGGCTCGAGGGTGGCGTTGCGCGAGGCGCTGGAAGCGCTGCCGCTGTTCCCGCTGCCGCAGGTGGCTCTGTTCCCGGGGGCGACGCTCCCCCTCCACGTGTTCGAGCCGCGCTACCAGGCGCTGGTGCGCGACGTGCTCGCGACGCACCGGATCCTGTCCGTCGTGCAGATCACCGCACAGTCGCCGGTCGACAAGAACGGCCACCCGCCCATCGCCGCGGTGGCCGGCGTGGGCGTGATCATCGACCACATGGAGATGCCGGGGGGTCGCTACAACATCCTGCTCAAGGGCCTGGGTGTGGTGCGGCTCGCCGAGCTCCCCTTCAGCTCGCCCTACCGCCGTGCGCGCGCCACCGTGATCCCCGACGAGGAGGAGACGGTCACCGCCTCTGACATGACGGCGCTCCTCTCGAGCGCCGCGAGCTTCGCGCGCGTTGTCCGCGAGCGCGAGAAGGGATTCGAGCTGAAGCTCCCGCGCGACGCGTCGCCCGCCCTGGCCGCCGACCTCTGCGCCGCGCAGTTGCTCCTCGACGGCGCCGACCGTCAGCGAGCCCTGGAGGAGCGCAACGTCCGCCGTCGGGTCCAGCTCGTCACCGAGCGCGTCGTCCTCCAGCAGGTCGCCCTGAAGCCCGGCACCGATCTGAACTGACCCCCTCCCCGTTTGCCAACTTGGCAAACCCCACCAGCGCAGCGCCCACGTCCCGGCCAAGGTGACGATGACGGCCGTTCGCCGACGCGGTAGGTGCCAGGGTAGAAGCCGGCGGACGCGTGGCACGCGTCTGGCTAGGATCGAAGGGCTCCGGGAGCATCGCCGCACGCCGCGGTCATCATGGGCATCGACGCCGTCATCAAGCGCTACTGGCTCGCCTTCCTGGGCGTGTTCATCGCCATGGCCGCCTTCCTCCAGGCGGAGGGGTTAGGCCAGCTGGTCGCGGGCACGATCGACGACGGCCAGGAGGTCGTGGTCCCGCGGAGTTCGCGACCCAGGACGGCCACGTCGCGGTCGCTCTCCGAGCGCAGCGCGTCGCCCATCCTCTCGCGCAACGCCTTTGACAGCGTCACCGGCCCGCTGGACGGCAGCGCCACGCCGCTGAGCCCGTTGCCCGTCTCGCGGCCGACCAACAACGGCGACCCCTACGAGGACGAGGAGTGCGGCGGCGTCACGGTGTCGATGCTCGTCGCCTCGGAGGATCCGAGCTGGTCCTTCGCCTCGCTCTCCGGCGCCGAGGGCCCCGGCCTGAAGCGCCAGGGCGATGCTGTGGGGTCGATGACAGTCCACCACATCGGCTGGTACCCCGACGCGCCCGACGCGCTGCCGCGCGTGTGGATGATGGAGGGCGGGCAGCGCTGCATGGTGCGCAATGGCGCGCCGGGCGCGAAGCCGAAGAAGGCGGTGGCGACCACGTCGCCGGTCACACCGCCCGGCACCAAGAAGAGCAAGGTCCCCGAGGAGATCGCGTCGAAGATCAACAAGATCAGCGACACCGAGTTCGTGGTCGAGCGCAGCGCGCTGGAGACGATCATGGAGAATCCGATGTCCTTCGCCGGCTCGCTACGCACGCGGCCCACCGACAAGGGTGTTCGCCTCTCCGGCATCCGCAGCGACTCGCTCTTCAACATGCTGGGCCTGAAGAACGGGGACGTCCTGAAGTCGGTCAACGGCTTCCCGCTGAACGACCCGGAGAAGGCGCTGGGGGCACTGGCCAAGCTGCGGACCGCCTCCAAGCTCAAGTTCGACATCGAGCGCGGCGGGACGGCCAAGGCCATCGACGTGACGGTCCAGTGAGGGCGACGCGGCACGCCGGCGCGCTGGCGCTGGCCACCACGATGGCTCTGGCGACCCTCGCCTGCGGCGACGCCGCCGAGACCGTCGGCGGCACCGCCAACCCCTCGTCGGAGTGCTCTGCGAGCTGCGACGCCACCTGCGACGCGACCTGCAACGGCGTGTGCGGGTCGTGCGACGGAGACCAGGTCTGCAGCTCCGCCGGGGCGTGCGTGCCCCCGGCCGACGACGCGCTCTCCTTCTTCGTGACCAGCGTGGGCAACGGCGCCCGGGGGGGCGACTTCGGCGGCGCCGAGGGCGCAGACGCCGTCTGCCAGGCGCTCGCCGAGGCGGTGGGCAGCTCGCGCACGTGGCGCGCCTACGTCAGCACCTCGGCGGAGAACGCGCGGGACCGCATCGGCGCCGGCCCCTGGACCAACGCCCGCGAG
>JBKJLX010000027.1:0-2926 GCA_046596645.1 Polyangiaceae bacterium | reverse complement strand
GTCCGCCGCCGCGTCGCCGTCGACCTCCGCCGCGAGGGCTGCGGCCGTCATCACGCCGACCCAGGTCCCGTCGAAGCCCACGAGGGCGGCGTCGTCGTCGACGGCGCCGCTGGCGCTGACCGCGAACGACAGCGAGCCGAGTGGGTCCCCGGCCTCGGCGGAGGCGTCCAGACCCTGCGACCACAGGTCACCGAGCGCGAAGCGGCACGCCGCCTCAGCGCACGCGGCGTCGCAGTCGCCGAGCGGACCGATGACGAGCGCCACCTCGTCGCACCCGATGGCGGCGGCGAGCGCGTCGCGTACCAGCGCGCCCTCGCCCGCCGCGGCGACCGCGTCCTCCGCCAGGGCGCCGACCAGTCGGGACGGCAGGAAATACAGGACTCCACCCACCACGACCCGGTCGCCCGGGTTGGCGACGAACGACACCAGGTGATCGGCGGGGACGCCGGCGCGAGCGGCGGGCACGCCGAGGAACCCCTCCACCGCGAACACTGCGTGATCGATGCCGCCGCCCTCGGAGATCAGTCGCCCCTGCGTGCCGCCGAGCTCGCCCTGGTGGCCTTCGTCGAGCAGATCGGTCAGGACGTCGCGCGCGGACACGCCCCGATCGAGCAGGTCCCCGGCCAGCGCCGCGTCGAGTCCCTCGTCGCGCGCCGCGGCGAGGGCTTCCTCGACGTCGGTGGGGAGGTGCGTCACCATCGCGTCGAGCAGTCGCGCCGCCGCGTCCTCTTCCGCCGGGAACGTCGCTTCGACGATCCCTGACGCGACTCCATCGAGGAGGGTTTCCAGCGCGGCGTCGCCGCCGGCGAGGCCGAGCACGACGGCGAGGTCGGCGCTCCCGAGCTGCACCGTGCGGTCGAGGGTGGTGACCTCGATCTCCTCGGTCTCGCCGGTGCCCTCCAGCACGGCCTGTGCGCAGCCCCACACCTTGTGGGCGGAACGCGCGATCACCGCGAGGCGAGGACCGACCGGGACGTCGGTGACGAGCAGGGGCTCGCCGGCTTCCACCGTGACGACCAGCGCGCCCTCTGGATCGACCGGGGCGGACTGCGCGATCTCCTCGCAGGTCGCGCGCGGGACGACGGCCGCCGTCCACGTCTCGGTGGGACGGCTGCCGGCATAGATGGGCTCGACGCGCAGCACGCCGGTGCCAAGCTCGCTCACCTCCACCACCAGCTGGGCCTCCGGACCGTCGCCCACCACGGCGCGGAGCTGGAACGAGGCCGCCTTGCTCGGGGCCTGCAGGGTGATGGCAGCGGCCCCGTTCGCGTCCGCCTTGGCCACGTCGGTCTGGAGGTCGCCCTCGAGCGAGGCATCGAGCGACTCGCCGAGGAAGAGGAACGACACGTCGTGCGCGCCCGGAGGCTGGGTGAGGACGACGACCTCGGTGACCTGCCCGGGGGCGAGCACCAGAGGGCCGATCTCCGCAAAGGCGACCACCACGCCGGCGACGGGGTCGCCACCGCCGCCTCCACCGCCGCTGCCGCTGCTGCTGGCCGTGTCGCCAGAGCAGGCCGAGAGCACCGCGACCGCCGCCACCGCGACGAGCCGCCAACTGCAAGTCATGCGTCCAACCGTAGCAGGTCGCGTCGCCCCGGCAGCGCGCCCGGCCCTGCGGCGGGGGTTCGTAAGCTCCCGCCGCAGCGAACGTTCCCATCAGGTGACCGGCACATCGGCCGGTGCAACCCCGCCGGGCCCTCCGTGGGCTCGCCATCCGCGAACCAGCCGTGTAGAACCGCCGCGCCGGCCTACCCTGTGGGAGCTGCGGGGGCATCCGCCCCGGGCTCCAGGCTCGCGCCGACCCGACTTTTCAGCACCGTCAGGTGCTGAACGAAGAGACAGACTCTTCCAAGGAGACCGCATGCGCTCGACCATCCTCGCGACCGTGACCCTTCTCAGCGTGACCGCGGCCGGCTGTGGCAGCGACACGCCCGATCCGAACGATCCGTCGCAGATGCAGGGCCAGTACGGCGCTCAGGGCCAGTACGGCCAGCCCGGCTACCCGTCCGGCCAGTACGGGCAGCCCGGGCAGCCGCAGCAGCCGGCGCCGCAGCAGCAGCCGGCGCCGCAGCAGCAGCCGGCGCCCGCGAGCGGCGGCGGCGGCCAGGCCACTCCCATCGCCCCGGCGATGGCGGCGGCGGCCACCCCGATCATGCAGGGCATGGCGATGAGCGAGGTTCCCGGCATGCAGCCGGACGGTCCCACCTTCGCCGGGCAGTTCTCGCAGGGTCAGGTCCTCGAGCAGCCCTTCAACATCCAGCCCGGTAAGTGCTACTCGGTCGTCGCGGTCGGCATCGGCATCACCGAGCTCGACGTGATGATCCAGGTGCAGCCGGTCCCGGCGTTCCCCGCGCAGACCATCGCGCAGGACAACACCACCGGCGCCCAGGCCATCCTCGGCGGCAAGGGCAACTGCTTCAAGAACCCGCTGCCCCTCGGCGGGCCGGCCAAGGTCGTCATGAAGGCGACCGGCGGCTCCGGCATGGCGATCGGTCAGCTCTACTCGAAGTGAATCGGCCCCGTCGCCGCACCTGACGGCGCGGACGCTGGTTGCGTCGGTTGGCGCGGCGTGCGTGGGCTCAGGCCCCGCGCGTCGCGGCCCTCGCGCGCTCGCCCTCGAGCATCCCGGTGAAGACGCGATCGATCATGTGATCGAAGCGCGACCGGTCGAAGCGCGACCCGCTGCGCAGCCAGTCGTGGTGGGGAAGCTCGCCGCTCCGCGGCGCATGGCCGGGAAAGTGGCCGACGACGTCGAGGTGATCAGCGCGGCCGCACCAGACGAGCTCGCCCCACACCTGCGAGTAGAGCGGCACGACGCCGTCGTTGGCATGGGTCGGCGGCCGCTCGCCCAGCAGCGCCGCCACGCGCTCGATGGGATCGTTGGAGGCCGCCGCCGGGCCGTGGGCGCGGCAGGGGTAGCGCTCGT
>JBKJLX010000258.1:0-45116 GCA_046596645.1 Polyangiaceae bacterium | reverse complement strand
CGGCGAGGTCGGTGGCGACGAAGGCGAGCATGGTCGCCATGTCGGGCGCGATCATCCCCGCGCCCTTGGCGACGCCGGCGACGCGCGCTCCACCGGGGAGGTGCTCGCCGGCCTCCTTGGGGAACGCGTCGGTGGTCTGGATGGCGGCGAGGAAGCGACGGCCCGCCTCCGGCTCCGCCGAGAGCGCGGCGAACGCCGCCGCGACTCCCGCGTGCACGCGATCCATGGGGAGCTGGACGCCGATGACCCCGGTGGAGGCCACCAGCACCTCGTGCGCGGGGCATCCGACGCGCTCGGCGACGGCGCGCGCCATGGCGGCAGCGTCCTCCTCACCGCGGGCGCCAGTGCACGCGTTGGCGTTGCCGGCGTTGACGACGATGGCGCGGACGCGCCCGCCGCTCCGCGCGAGATGGTCGCGGCTCAGGCGGACCGGCGCCGCGGCAAGGGCGTTCTGGGTGAACACCCCCGCGGCGGGGATGGCGTCGTCGGCGACCAGCAGCGCCAGGTCGGGCTTGCCGCTGGCCTTGATGCCAGCGGCGACCCCGGCGGCGCGCAGCCCCCCGATCTCGGTGAGCGTGCACGGCGCGGGAGGCATCACGGGGGCGACGAACGGGCGCATCGGCGGCGGACTCTAGCAGGCCGTCCCGCCACGAGCGGGGCGCCACCCCAGGCGCCGGGTCCCGCGTGGAGTGGGGCCGGGGCGCCGGAGGGCACCGAGAACCTCAGCGCGAGGGCGTCGGCGCCTGGGGCCCACCGGGCGGCGGGAAGCCGAGCATGGCGAGGATGCCGTCGACCAGGTGGTCCTCGACTGCCTTGTCGAACTGCTCGGCCGTCATGTTCTTCGGGCGGTCGGGGCCGTAGGTGATGTCGCCGAGCTCGCGATCGCTGGCGATGGCGTAGCGGACGGCCAGGAACACGCCGCTCTGCAGGGGCAGTCGCATCTGCTCCGGGGACTTGCCGGTGAGCATGCCGAGCATCGCCGAGACGCGATCGAGGAACGGCATCATGCGGCTCTCGCGCACCTTGGTGTCGACCTCGCCGGCGTCGATGATCGACCGCTGGAGGAGCCGCACCGCGTCCCGGTTGTCGCGGGCGAAGCGGAAGCCGACGCGCACCGCTCGCTCGAAGGTGGCGGCGGCGGTCATCGGCGCGTCGGCCAGCTCGATGGCGAGGCGCTGGCCCAGGGTGCTGATCTCTTCCAGCATCTTCTCGACGCACGCCTCGTAGAGGCCGTCCTTGCTGCCGAAGTAGTGGTGGACCATCGCCAGGCTGACGCCGGCGCCACGGGCGATGTCGCGCACGCTCGCGCCCGCACGGCCCCGGCGCGCGAACAGCTCGCTCGCGCTCGTCAGGATCTTGCGTTGCGTTGCCTGCGCGTCGGCGTTGACCGGTCGGGGCACGGAGCGAATCTCCCTACCGGCTCACCATGAGGTCCCGCGCGGGAGCCGGCCTGGCGAACAGGTAGCCCTGCAGGTAGTCGAACCCAGCGTCGACGAGAAGGTCCCGCTGGCCCTCGGTCTCGACGCCCTCGGCGACGCAGTGCATGTCGAGCTCCCGGGCGATCCCGGCGATGGCGCGGACCAGGCTGCGGCAGCGGGCCAGCTCGCGCTGGTTTGCGCCGGGGCGCCCCTCCTCCGTCATGCGGAGGACGAAGCTGCGATCGAGCTTGAGGCCGTCGAAGGGCAGGCCCTGCAGGTAGTTGAGCGAGGAGAAGCCGGTCCCGAAGTCGTCGAGGACCAGCTCGACCCCCACCGCCTTGAGCGCGCTCAGGGTGGCGTCGACCTCCGCCGTGCGGTCGAGGAACACGCTCTCGGTCAGCTCGATCTTCACCCGCTCCGGCGGCACGGGGCCCGCCTCCAGCTTGCGGAGCATGAAGCCCATGTGCTCGCTGTCGCGGACCTGCACCGTCGACACGTTGATCGACATGCTCAGCTCGTTCGCGCCGTTGCCCCGGGTGCGCCAGGCCGCGAGCTGCCGCATCGACTCCTCAAGGACCATGATGCCGATCGGCTTGATCAGACCCTCGGCCTCGGCGACCGGGATGAACTCGACGGGCGAGACCATCCCCAGCGTGGGGTGACGCCAGCGGAGGAGCGCCTCGAACCCCGAGAGCGACCCGTCGCTGGCGCGGTGGATCGGCTGGTAGTGGACCTCGAGCTCGCCCTGCTCGATCGCGCGCCGCAGGCCGCGGCCGATCTTCACCTGACGCGAGGCGCGGCCACGCAGCGCCGGCTGGAAGACGACCACGCGGTCGCGGCCCATCTCCTTGGCCCGATAGAGGGCGAGCTGCGCGTCGTCGAGCTGCTCGTCCGGCCCCTCGCCGGCGTCGAGCGGCCGCACGCCGACGCTCGCGGTGACCTCCAGCGGCTCCGAGACGTCCTCCGACGCGGCCCCTGCTGAATTTCCGGAGGCAGAGACGGGCAGGCTGATGTCGCGCACCGTCGACAGGAGATCCACGCCCTCGGCGGTGATGACGGCGAACTCGTCGCTGCCGACGCGCGCGACGGTCTCGCCACGAGCGACGATCTTCTCCAGGCGGCGCGCCACCTCGACCAGCAGCTGGTCACCCACCGCGTGGCCGTAGGCCTCGTTGATGGCGCGGAAGCGATCGAGCCCGACGACGGCCACCACCTGCGCGTCGCCGCGCAGCAGGCACTGTCCCAGGCGATCGATGAAGAGCGCGCGGTTGGGGAGGCCGGTCAGAGGATCGTGCAGCGAGCCGTGGCGCAGCAGATCCTCGGCCGCCTTGCGCGCCCCGATGTCGACGATGTGCGCGACGAACACGCTGCGGCCACCTCGGTCGGTGGCGAGGCGCATGGTGAGCAGGCCGGTCGCGACCGAGCCGTCGCCGCGCAGGTAGCGCTTCTCCATCGTGTGCAGCTTGGTCTCGCCGGCAAGCAGCAGCTGCCGCGCCTCGGCGAGGCGAGGCACGTCCTCGTGCACGCTGAGGCCGGTGACGTCGAGGCCGACCAGCTCCTCGATGGGGCGCGCGACGAACTCGGCGAACGCGGCGTTGGTGCGGAGGATGCGTCCATCGATGCTGGCGATGACCACCGACACCGGGGACTCCTCGAAGAGATATCGATACTCCTCGTCCGCAGGAATTCGTCCTGCGCCTTCGGGAGGTATCGACGGCATCGTCCACATCATACCGGAGAGGCGCGGAGTTTCGCGACCCTGCGCGCGCGATCGCGCGCGCAGACATTGCGTCTGGAGACGCCGGCGCCGCGGGCCGAACTGCGCGCCCCCGAGGCCAGGCGTCGTCGGGCAGCGGCGATGTACGACCGACGACGACCGTGTGAGGCGGCGCGGCCGCGCGCCCTCGCGACCGGCGAGCGGCGCGTGCCGGTCAGGGCCCGTCGTCGCGACGACTCATGGGAGCGTGGGGGGCGGAGAGGGCGCGCAGCACGTCCTCCACCTCGAACGGCTTGCGGACCCACGCGTCGACGTGGGGCACGTCCGTCGAAAAGGCGACGCTGCCCGAAATCACGACCAGGCGCGCACGCGCGCTGTGCGCCCGCACGTCACCGAGCGCGCGGCCCACGTCCTCCCCCAGCGGGGAGAGGTCGACCAGCGCCACGTCGAAGGGCGCCAGCGACAGCGCGCCGTGGAGCGCCGGCAGGTCGCGCGCCACCTCGACCAGAGCGCCCCGCGCGGCCAGCGCCGTCTCCAGCAGGTCGACGACCGCCTCGTCGTCCTCCACCAGGAGCAGCCGCACGCCGTCGAGGCGCACGCGGGCGGCCGAGGCCGGCGGGATGGAGCTGTCGCTTCGAAGGGCGGCGCCCGGGGGCCAGGGGGGCGATGCGCCGTCGCTCGCGTCGTCCGGAAGGTCGAGGCCGAAGGTGGACGGGCGGAGCGCGAGCGGCCAGCGCAGCTCGAAGACGGCCCCGGTCGCCCCGACTTCCCCGGGCTCGCCGAGAACGAGCGCGCCGCCGACCTCGGCGGCCAGCATCGAAGCGTGCCGCAGGCCGATGCCGGCGCCCCCCGGTCGGGACGTACGACCGCTGGTGAAGAGCGCGTCGCGCAGCTCGGCGGGCACGCCGGGGCCATCGTCGGTCACCGAGAGGACGACGAAGTCATCGCCGTCGCGGCGCACGGCCACCCGCACGGCATCCCCCGTCTCGCTGACCTCCACCGCGTTGAGCACGAGGTTGGTCAGGACCTGGCCCGCGCCGTCCCCGCGGGTGAGGCGGTCGCCGCGCAGGTCGTCGTCGATGGCCGTGTGGACCGAGACCGATCCCGAGCGCGCGCCCTCCACCCCGCGCGCGACCTCGCGGACGATGTCGACGATGGGGCGCGGCGGATCGAGATCGCGCTCGGCGCCGATGGCGCGGCGAGCCAGGCGCTGCGCCCGGGCGGCGCGGCCGCGGGCGACCTCCAGCGCGTCGGTGGCGGGGCTGCCCACGGGCAGCGCGGCGAGCGCGAGGTCGATCCAACCGACGACCACCGTCAGCGCGTTGCCGACCTCGTGCAATGCCGCGGGCAGATCGCGCGCCGCGTCGTCGTCGCGCGCCGAGGACATCGGCTCGAAGGATACACGACCCAGGTCAGGGCGTCGTCGCCCCGCCACCGGTCCCATCGGGCGTCCTCGGTGCACCGCGCGCGATGCTCGGCGGCAGCGGCAGCTCGAAGCTGCCATCGGCGTCGGTCACCACCTCGCCGATGGCCACGACGCGCGTGGGCGTGTCGCCGTCCTCGTCGACCAGCGGCAAGTAGGCGCGGACCAGCGCGTTGGCCGCGGCGGCACCCTGCAGCGTGGCGCGGCCGACGACGAACGCCGGGCTCGGCAGCACCAGCGATCCCAGCGGCGCGCCCGGCTGCTGCTCCACGGGCGCCACCACCGTCGCCGGCAAGACGAGCCAGGAGAAGCCGGTGCCCGTCGGGGCCTGGATGGCGATGTCGAAGGTGCCGGGATCGACCTGCATGGCGAACAGTCCCGAGGCCTCGGTCGTGCTCGCCGACTGGCGCGGCAGGAGCTCCAGCGACTCCAGCGCACGGGAGAAGTAGTCGCGTATCCCCGGCAGGGTCGGGCTCGCCAGCACCGGGACGGACTGCACCGGCTCGCCGGCCGCCGTCTCCACCGAGCCGGTGAGGAGCGGGCGCGCGCGGAGCTGGAAGCTCTTGCCGCAGCAGTACGAGTCCAGCTTGATCTCCCAGGTGTCCTCCAGCTGCGCCGGGCCCTCCATGCTCTCGGCCGCCGGCGGCGTCACCAGCACCTGGTAGATGCCGGGCACCAGCTCGACGTCGACGTCGCCCTCGGCGTTGGACTCGGCGCTGACGCGAAAGGAGGAGTTCTTGGCCGCTTCCCCCGACAACGAGACGCTCTTGATGCTCACGCTGGCGCCGGCCACCGGACGGATCGCGGCGTCCACCACCTTGGCCCTGTAAGGCTTGCGGTCGGCGGTCAGGTCCTCGAGGTCGAGCTCGACCTCGCCGTCCCCGTCGAAGTCGAGCGCGTCGAACTTCCAGTGCACCACCAGCTTGCCGTCGGCGTTGCTGAGGCGGAGGACGAGACCGTCGGTGTAGTAGTAGGCGAGGCCGCGCTCGTCGGTGCCCACCGGGCCGGGGCCGCCGAGGAGCTCGGACGCGCCGTCGCTCGGCGGCTCCAGCAGCGGCGACTCGCTGACCGGCAGGCCGCGCTTTGGCTCCAGCAGCTCGACCCGGAACGTCGAGAGGTCGAGGCCCCCTCCGGGGATGACGACGCCGGTCAGGCGGCGCGGCGCCTCCGCCTCGGGCTCGAGCATCACGTCGCCGGCCACCTTCACCGCGGGGAAGATGCGGGGCGGGGGCGGCGCGATCGGGCACGCCGCGATCGGCTCGGGAACGACGTACACGTCGTAGGTGCCGAACGGGACCGGGATGGCAAAGGCGTGGGTGGTGGCGCCGGTCTCGGTCGTCACCAGCTCCGACGCGCCGTTGAACACGCGCTCCAGCCCCACCAGCGGATCGGTCGTGCGCACCTCGACCGTCGCCGGGACGCTGCCGTCGCTCGCCACGCAGGCCGGGTTGGCGAGGGCGCCCTCGTCGTGATGGAGGAAGCGGCCGCCGAGGATCAGCGGCAGCGGGACCGCGAGATCGTGGCCGATGACGATCCCGTTCTCCCGCGTGCCCTGGACCGAGAGGCCCTCGTCGAACACGTGCGAGATGCTCCGCCCGTCGGCGGTGGTGCCCTCGAGTTCGAAGACGATGCCGGCGAGGTCGGCGGTGGTCGCCACGCAGCGATTGGCGCTGCCGATGGTGGCGCACGCGCCCTCGCCGCAGTCGGAGTCCTGGGTGCAGACGTTCCGCACCTGGATCTCCTGATCTTGCAGCTCCAGCCCGCACCCCACCGTCAGCGCGAGCACAGCCAGAGCGACGGCGAACCTCGTGCCGCTCACGGAGCGCCACCGCCCTCGCTCGGGACGTCGTCGGCGACGGCGGGACACGCGACGGTCGCCTCCGCGCATGGGGGCTGCTCGACACATGGAGGGACGCGACAGAAGTCCACGAACCAGGTCAGCTGGCTCGAGTCGTCCAGACGCTCGGGGCAGTCGAGCGCGGGGCCTTGGGGGGTCTCGTCGAACGCGTGCGACACCATCAGGGTCAGCGTGTGGCAGCCGTTCGAGAGGTCGTTGCCCGGACGCCAGCGCGCCGAGACGCGGCGCACCTCGTCCTCCCCGGTCGGCTCGGTCACCGCGCCACCGTCGACCACATCCTGGTAGGGCAGGTCGAACCCGTTCGGGATTCCGTAGTCGAGAAAGAGGCGAAACCGGACGCCCTCTCCGGCGTCCTCGACCGAGCGCACGGCGGCACCGAGGTTCACGGTGCCCGTCGTCTCGTCGACCCGGATGACCTCGCGCAGATCGGGGGTGGCCAACGCCGCGACGAGCTCCGGCGGCGTCCGCTCCGGCGGTTCGAAGTCGGGCGTCGAGGTCACGAGGCAAGAGGCGCAGCACACGGCGAATACGGTGATGCCTAGCGACCGCCGTGCCAGCGCCCCGGCGGGCGGACCCGGGCGCCGGCTGGAGGCCACGGGTCGCGACGACGCGGCGGGGCGTGACATCCCTGTCGCGCCTGCTCCCGCCTCTCCTGGCGTTCCCCTTCGCGTCGCTCGCGCCATCGACCCCGCCGGAGCCTGGCCCCGGCGCGCCGGCACTCTATCCGATCCCCGGGACCCCGGCGCGCGCCTGCGCGCCACGAGAGCCGCCCCCGCCGCCGCCCTCGTCCCACCGCGCCTGCGCGTATTCCATGCGCGTCGCCAGCCGCACCAGGTCGGCGACCTCGGGCACATTCGCGACGGCGTGCTCGAAGCCCTCGGGCGTCGCGGCATGGGCCAGGTCGAGCCCCAGGTCCGAGGCGACGAAGGCCAGCGCGGTCGAGAGGTCGCCGCAGGCGAAGAGGCCGGCCCGACGGGCCGCGAGCCGCGCGGTGTCGCGCGCGGTCTCGTAGGAGACGTCGGGATCGCCGGCGAAGATGGCGCGGATCTTCTTCTCGTTGCGAGGGAGGACGCGCTGGTAGAGATCGGCCGCAGTCCTGGCGACGTCGCCGCCCGTCGCGCTGCTCATGGCGTCGCCCACCGGCCCGAACGCCGCGCGCACCGCGTCGAGCAGGTTGCGGACGGTGAACTCCGGCGAGCCGAGCACGATCGCGTACTCGGGCAGCGTCGCTGCCCACGTCGAGCCGAGCTGGAAGATCAGGTGCGGGTCGTCGTCGTGCGGGTTGCCGGTGACGAGGATGGCCGGCTGCGCGAGCAGCGCCGGGCGGACGCGAGGCGGCTCCGGCCCGGCAAGGAAGTAGGCCGACCGCGCCTGGCCGAAGAGCGGCGCCAGGGAGGCGAGCAGGCGCGCCAGCGGCGTCGGCATGGCGAGCGAAACACGCTCGGCGCCTGTCAGGCCGTACGCCGCAGGATCCTTGCGCGCGATGCCCGTCTCCCACACCGCGGAGAGCAGCTCGAGCACCGGCGGCACCAGCTCCCGGAAGAGAAGCGAGTGAGCGAGCTCGGGCGCCAGGACGTGGCCGGCCGTCGCCGGCGGTCGCACCGGCTCGACCTGCGCGCCCGCCACCGCGAGGACGTGCTCGAGCGCCCGCGCATACACCGGGCTGCCGTCGGCCAGCGCGGCCTCGCGGGTCGCGCGGAGCAGCCCGATCCGGTGGGGCATCAGGCCCAGCTGCCGGCGGCGCACCGAGAGCACGTCGTGGGGGCGGCGCGCCAGCGCGTCGCTGCCCCACAGCTCGATGACCTCGTCGCCGGCCATGGCGTCGCCGCCGTAGAGCCGGTCGAGCAGCATCGTCTCCGCCGCGCCTTCGGCGACGACGCGTGACGACGGCGGCGGCGGCGGGACGACCCACGATGCCGGCGGGAGGCTCGGCGGCGGCCGCGACGAGAGTGGCTCCAGCTCGGGGTTGGTGTCGCGGACCCAGTCGGCTGGGGCCTCGGCCGGAGGCGGCGCCGGCGTCGCCACCTCGAAGAGCGCGCTGTCGACCAGGCTGTCGACGTCGAGCGACTCCGGCAGGCGCTCCTCGATCTCCTCCAGCGCCTCGGTCGGCGCTGCCTGGGGCGGCGGCGCCGGGCGCGAAGCGGAGCGGATGGAGTCGGCATCGGGCAGAGGGGTGAACACCAGCTCTTCCACCCGCTCCTCCTCGGCGGAGACGGGAGGCATGGAGCGACCGACGTCGCTGAAGTCGAGCTCGCGCTCGTCGGACTCGGGCAGCGCGGCGGCGGGGAGCGGCATCGGCGGCGGGGCGTGTGCCGCGGCGGGCGGCTCCGCCTTGGCCGCGGCGGTGACCTGGGCGGCGATGATCGCGAGGTCGGCGTGGAGATCGCCGGGCGCCACCGGCACCACCGAGGGGGGCGGCGGCTCGCCCTGGCGCAAGGCCTCGAGCTCCTCGGTGAGGCGACCGACGAGCTGGCGATCGCCGGCGGCGCTCTTGATCGCGTCGCCGTACAGCGCCTCGGCGCGATCGGGATCGGCGTCGACGTAGAGGCGCGCCAGGAGGCCCACGGCGCGCGCCCGAGCGGCGCCGGTGCTGGAGGTGGCGAGCTCCTCCGCGGCGGCGAGGGCCGACGGCCGCGGCCCGTGCTTGGCGACGATCTCGAGACGCTTTCGGTGGGCGAGCGATTTTCCGTCGTGCTGGGCCTCCGCCTCCTCGGCGAGGCGCAGCGCGAGCGTCGGATCGCCCGCGTGCGCCGCCGCGTCGGCCGCGGCGAGGAGGACGCGGGTGCGCGAGCGGAGGCCGCCGAAATCGCCCTCCAGCGCCCTCTGGTAGAGCGGCAGCGCCGAGGCGAACGACTTGGCGCGGGCGAGCCGCTCCGCCATCCCCAGCGCGAGGAGCGGCGTCGAGCCGATCTCGGCGTGGCGCGCGCTGAGCTCACGCATGCCGGCGCCGCCGCCCTGCACCACGTCCAGCATCTCCGCCCGCAGGAACGCGTGGAGCTCGACCTGGGGCGGCCGCAGCGCGTCGGCGATGCGCGCCAGGTCGTCGATCGCCGCTTGCGCCTCGCGCGGGGTGCCGCCGCCACGCTGGCGGTACTCGAGCCGCGTCGCCTCCAGCACGGCGTCCGCCGACGAGGGGTCGAGCTTCACCGCACGCCGCGCTCGCGTCAGCGCGCCCATCAGATCGCCGGAGGCGGACGCGGCGCGCGCCGCCTCGACCAGCAGGGTGGCCAGCCGCTCCGGCTCCTCGATCGCGCCCGAGGCGACGATCTCGTCGAGCGAGGTGACGATGGCCTCGTGATCGCCTGAGGCGCGGGCGATCTCCGCGCGCAGCTCGGCCACCACGTCGCCCGGCGCGCCGGCCGCGGCTCGCGCGAAGGCCTCGCGCGCGGCGATGGCGTTGCCGGCCTCGAGGAAGGCGCGCACCGCGCGCACGCCGTACTCCGTGCGCTCGTCGTCGGTCGCCGACGGGCGCGAGGCCATGCGATCCCAGAGCGGCGCCGAGCGCATCGCATCGCCCAGGCGCGCGTAGAGATCGGCCAGGAAGGGGAGCGCGCTGCGGTCGTCGGGGAACTCGACGATGAGCTTCTCCAGCTCGCGGCACGCCTCCTCCGGGCGGCCGAGGCGCTGCTCCAGCACCGCGGCGCGCCGCAGACGAAGCAGGCGCCGCGTCTCCGGCGAGTCGGCGCCCTGGATGCGCCGCGCGAGGAACACCGCGACGGCGTCGTGGTCGCCGCGCTGCTGCGCCTCGCGCTCCAGCTGCTCGAGGCTCATCGCTGCGGCCTCGGGGCTCATCGGCGGACCCGAGGGCGGTCGCGACGACGCGCGCCGCACCGGCGGCGGCGGGAGCGAGGAGTGCGGACGCAGCGCCAGCGGCGGCGCGCTGGTGCGTCGCGGCGCGACGGAGGCGCGACCGTCGGCCGGCGGAGACGGAGTCGAGGTGGCGGGCGGCGAGGCCGAAGCCATCCCCGGATCGGCCTGCCATGCACCCTCGGACGTCATGAGCCGGCTGAGCGACGGCGGCGGCGCGCTGGTCGCGTCGGTCGCGTGCGGCGCCGGAGGGACGGGCGTGCGGTTCGCCTCGGCCTTGGCCAGCGCGACGCCGAGCCGGTTGGTCGCCGCCTCGTCACCCAGGGCGCGCGCCAGCGCGAGCCCCAGGCGCAGGAGCGGCGGCCCCGGCGGCAATGTCGCCGCGAAGCCGAACTCGTCGTCGGCGTCGACGACGCCGCGCATGACGTCGGCCACCAGCCCGCGCGCGATGGCCGGCAGGGCGGTCAGCGCATCGACGTGCGACACCAGGGCGTCGAAGGTGGGGAGCTCGGGGCCGAGCGCGATGGCCTTGGCGACCGCCGCCGCGGCGAGCCGACCCTCGCCCAGCGAGGTCAGCGCCGTCTCCGCGATGACCAGCGCCGCGCGCGCGCCGGGCTCGCCCTCCAGCTTGGGCAGCGCGGCGGAGACCGCGCGCTCGAAGCGCATGGCGACGTGATCGAGGGGCTCACCGGCGGCCACCAGGTCGCGCGCCGCCGCGCCGACGCCGGTGAGGAGGTCTGCGTCGATGGTGAGGTGGAGCGCGCGCAGCAGCAGCTCGAAGCGCGTGCGCACCCCGTCGAGGCTCTGCCCCTGCAGCCGCGCCGCCTTGCGCAGCCAGCCGGGCCGATCCTCGGCCGGCGCGCTCTCCGCCACGCGCTCCAGCACCGAGGTGACCTGGGCCGAGCGGTCGGTGATGTCGGCGAGGCGCGCCAGCAGGAGGTAGCTGCTTCCCTCCTCCGGCACCGACTCGAAGGCGTCGATCGCGTGCGCCAGCGCCCGCTCGGGGGACCCGCGACGCTCGAGCTGGCGCGCGGCGCGGTAGTGGGCGGCGCGGCGCCCGAACTTCCCCATCGCGGCGCGCGCGAGCAGGTCATAGGCCGTGTCGAGCGCGTCGAGCCCGCCCTCGACATGCGCGCAGCGCTCGACCGTCGCCACCGCGTGGGCCTGCGCCGGGTCGGACTCGATCGCGATCAGGGCGAAGCGGAGGGCGTCGGCGAAGCGACCCTCGTCGGCGGAGAGCATGGCGAGCAGCGCGAGGAGCGACGCGCGCCCGCTGCGGTCTCCCACGTCGAGCGTCTCCGCCCGCTCCTCCAGCGCGCGCGAGGCGTCGGCGGCGCCGGCGAACTCCCACAGATCGCGGGCGTAGCGCTCGAGCCCGCCTTTCGGCATGTGCGCGGCGGCGGCATAGAATGCCTGCTCGGCGCCCCGGTAGTCCGCCGCGAGGTCCCACAGCGCGCCGCCCAGGTGTCGGAGCGCGCGCGCGAGCAGCACCCCGTCGCGCACGCCGCTGGCCACGAGCGCGCGCGCGGTGGCGTCGGCGATGGCGACCTCGCCGTCGGGGCCCAGACCGCGGCCGCCCTCCCCCTCGATGCGCGCCGCCCTGGCCTCGAGCACGGCGGCCGCGGCGAGCAGCCTCTCCGGATCGCCCCCCGCGTCGGCCGCGCGCAGGAGGTCGCGCGCCGCTCCGCCCAGATCGCCGCCGTCGGCGCGCCGGCGCGACAGCTCGATCAGCACGCTGGTCCCCACGCCAGCGTCGGCCGCGTACCAGCGCTCCAGCGCCGTCACCCCCAGATCGACGTCGCGATCGCGGTCCGCCAGGGCGACCGCGGTCTCCCGCAGCGCGGCGCCGCGGGGACCGAAAACGTCGAGCGCGCGTCGGGCGGCGGCGCGACCGAGGTCTGGCTGGACCTCGCCCAGGGCCGCGATGGCGTCGGCGAAGCCGAGGGCGAGATCGCCGAGGGGCGCCGGTCTGCCCATCACCCGCGCGATGGCGTCCTCCAGGTGACGCACGTCGCGCACCTGGATCGCACGGCGGAGCAGCTCACCGGCGGCCAGCCGGTCACCCGGCGCCAGCGCCGCCCAGCGCTCGGTCCAGGCGAGGGCGAGCGCTCCCTCCCCCAGCTCCTCCAGCGCGTCGGCGAGCTGCGCGCAGAGCAGCCCCTGAGGAACCACCATGCCCATCCGGCGCTCCAGCACCTGGGCCGCGACCTCGTCGCGATCGCCGCCAGCCACCGCGGTGAGCGCGCTCGCCGCGCGCGCGCTCGATGGATCGGCCTCGGTGGCGCGGCGCGCCTCATCGCGCGCACGGGCCGCGTCGCCGCCCTGGAGGAGCAGCTCGGAGGCGACCGCGAGCATCGCCGCGCGGATGGGCGGCGTCAGCGACTCGGCGAGGTGGGCCAGCGCGATGCCGCGATCGGCGGCGAGGCCGGCGCGCGTCGAGGCGAGGAGCACGCTGGCGGTGCCGAGGGGGTGGCCGGGCGCCTCGTCGAGCAGCGCCGCCAGCTCCACCGCGGCCTCGGCGTCCTCGCCGCGATCCTCGAGCAGCGCTCCCAGCAGCATGCGCAGGCGCACCGCCTCGCTGCGCGTGGTGGGGGCCGCCAGCCGATCGCGCAGGACCGACTCGAAGAGCTGCAGCTCCTCCGCCGACGACGGCGGATCGCGCCGAGCGATGACGCGCTCCAGGAGGCGCATGGGCCCCGTGGCGTCGTCCGAGGAGGCGCGCACCAGGGCCGCCAGCGCCTCGATGAGCCGACCGCGCTCGTCGGGGCGGGAGCGGAGGCGCGCCGCGACCGTGCGCAGCGCATCGATACGCTTTGCGCCGCTGGCGACCTCGCGCGAGGCTATCTCGAGCTCCGCGGAGTGGCGGCTCACCGCCGGCGCCAGGCGCGCGATCGCTCCCGCCGGCACCGGGCCGCCGAGCGTCTCCAGCCGTCGCAGCGCCCAGGTGGCGAGCGCCGCGTCGCCCAGCGCGTCCTCCGCCGTCGAAGCCAGCTCGCGGGCCGCCGTCCGGGCGACCTCCGCGCTCGCCACGTCGGTGCGCGATGCGACCCGCACCAGCCCCTCCACCAGCGGCTCATGGTCGCCGGCGCGCGCCGCGCGGTCGCGGAGCGCGCTGCGCGCCGCCTCGTCGCGCGGGTCGAGCGAGAAGGCGTCGAGCCACGCCTCGAGGGCCAGGTCGGGCAGCGCCAGCGAGCCCGAGGCGAGCCGCGCCATGCTTCGCAGCAGCTCGGCCCGCCTCTCCGGGGGGGCGAGGCGCGCGCGCCGCGCGAGCCGCGCGGCGACCACCTCGTCGAGGCCGGCTCGACGGAGGACGTCGTCGACCGTCGGCTCGATCTCGGGGTCGCCGACCGCCTCGAACCCCGCGTCCAGCATGGCGGCGAGCGCGCGCGGCACGTCGCCGGCGGCCAGCGCCTCGCCGAAGCGCTGGCGGTGCACGGCGGCCGCCTGTTCCGGCGGCATATGTCGGGCGGAGATGCGGCGGATCTCGTCGGCGGCGGCGACGCGACCCTCGTGGACCAGATCGGCGGCGACCGCGTCCGCTGCCTCGGCGAGGCCGGGGGCGAGCTCGAAGGCCCGCAGGTGATCCTCCACCGCGCCATCTGGCTCGCCGCGATCGGCGCGGAGGTCCGCCGCGTCGAGAAAGGCGCGCGCGCCCTCCTCCGCGGAGACGGCGCCCTCGGCCCAGGCGGCGACCGCGCCCAGCAGCTCGCGCGGCATCGGGTCCCTGGCGTCGCCCTCGATCGCCTCGGTGAGCGCGTCGACCGCGCCCTCGCCGTCGCCGGCGCGCGCCAGGAGCACCGCGATGCGAACGAGGGTGCGCCCTCGCTCGGCGGTGCTGGGGGCGCCCGCCACCAGGCCGCGCAGCGTGGCGGCGGAGAGCGACGGCTCGCCCAGCGAGGACAGCCACGAGGCCAGGTCGGCGCGCAGCGCCGGGTCGTCGCCCAGGGCGAGCGCACGCCGAGCGAGCCGGGTGGCCCGGTCGAGCTCGGCGCCGCGGGCCGCAAGGGCCCGCGCCAGCGCGGCGCTGGCGGTCCGTTCCTCGGCCTTGTCCTCGGCCGCCGCCGCGTCGCGGACGCGCGCGGTGAGGGTCGCCAGCTCGGCGCGGCCGCGCCCGGTCCGCCGCGCGATCGAAGCCATCCCCCGGGCGGGGGCCGGCACGAGCTCCCCCACGCTCGCCGGCTTCGCGCGACGCGCCAGCTCCGGCGGCGGCAGCGTCCGACCGGTGATGGCCTCCTCGGGATCGGTCATGGGATGCGCGTGTCGCCTCGCCGGCGCCAGACGGCCGGAGCGGGGCGGAAACGAACCCCGGAGGCTACCAGAAGGCCTCGATCACGGCTCGAAAGTGGCGGTCACGGGCGCCGGCGGCCCCGAGTTCCGCGAATTGTATCTTCGTTCAGCACCTGGCGGTGCTGAACCGGCTACTCGACGACCAGCGCGAAGGGCATCGCTGCCAGGGCCCGCTCTCCCCCGGCCAGCGGGGCGATGGCGTCCACGAAGGCGGCCAGCTCCTCGCGCGGGGCGGCCGGCAAGAGCGCCGGCAGCACGAGCTCTCGGCGCAGATCGTCGGCGGCGCGCGCCGAGGCCTCGCCGTCGAGCAGGGCGAAGAGGCTCGAAGCCTCGCCGAGGATGTGTACCCGACCGTCCTCGCCGAGATCGGTGGCGCCCAGCGCGTGGCGGATGGCGTCGTCGAGACCGCCCGTGGCGTCGACCAGCTTGCGCTCCTGGGCGGCGACGCCACCGAAGATGCGACCCTCGGCGCTGGCCGCGATCGTCTCCAACGGCAGGCCGCGACCCTCGGCGGCCCGCGAGAGGAAGAGGTCGTAGACCGCCACCATGGAGGCGCGGACGCGCTCGCGCGTCGGCTCGTCCCACGGCTCGAGCGGCGAGAGGTACGCGGCGCGCGCGGCGCGCACCGGGTCCCGTGTGCCGGTGATGGTAGAGACGTTGACGCCGACGCCGGAGAGCGCGCGCTTGAAGCTCATCTTCCCGCCGACGACGCCGATCGAGCCGACGATGCTGGTCGGCTCGGCGAAGATCCGCGTCCCGGTGCAGGCGAGGTAGTAGCCGCCGCTGGCCGCCATCCCTCCGACGCTGACCACCAGAGGCTTCTTCTCGCGCAGGAGCATGAGCTCGTGCCAGAGGAGGTCGGAGGCGAGCGCGCTCCCCCCCGGCGAGTCGATGCGGAGGACGACCGCCTTCACCGCGTCGTCCTTGGCGAGCCGGCGCACCGTCTTGCCGAGCTGCTGCTCGGTGATGCCGTCGCCGCCGCCGAGGAGGCCGCCGCCGCCGCTCATGGTGATGGCGCCGACGGCGCGCACCACCGCGACGTGGGGAAGTGACGTCGCGTCGCCGCCGCCCAGCGCACGCAGGATGTCGTCGACCCCGCCCGACGACTCGCCCGAGCCGCGCCCGAAGCCGAGGACCGCCCGCCCCGCTTGCGCCTTTTCCTTGGCGGCCTTCTTGGCGGCGTCGACGTAGCCGATGTGGTCGACGAAGCCGATCTCCTTGGCGTCGGTCGCAGACCACGGGCCGTCTTCCGCCGCGGCACGCACGCGATCGCCGCGGCCGTCGACGATCGCCTCCAGCCAGGCATCGCGCAGCGCGGTGACCGTCGTCTCCACGGACTCGCGCGCCTCGGGGCTCGGCTCGTCGCGCGTGTACGGCTCCTGCGCGCCCTTGTACTTGCCGACTTGCTCGAAGTCGGCGTCGACGTCGAGCTTGGCCAGGAGGCTCTTCGCGAAGAGCAGCTGGAACGCCGGACCGATCGCCTCCACCCCGCCGGCGGGGCTGAGCCACACCGACGAGCAGCCGCGCGCCACCAGGAGCAGCGTGCCGTTGCCGAGATCGTCGGCGTGACAGGTGACGACGGCGCCCTTGTCGCGCAGCGCCTGCAGCTGGCGACCGATCTCCGCGGCGCGCGTCAGGCTCAGGTCCGTCGTGCCGAGGCGGACGAAGATCCCCTTCAGATCCTCGTCGAGGGCGCGATCGCGCAGCGTGCGGACGAGGTCGGCGTACCCGTGGGGCGAGGGTGACGCGAGCAGCCCCGCCTGCGCGATCTCCGGCACGCCGCGGGTGAGGTCGAGCTCGAGCACGTAGGAGCCGGTGACCGCCTCGTCCTCGTCGTCCCCCGCGCGGAGCTGGGGGTCGCGCCCCTCGCAGCCGGCGCCGAGCGCGCTCGCCAGGGCAGCCACCCCGGCGAGCCACACCAGGGAGCCCAGGGTGCCCAGGGAGCCCAGGGTGCCGACGAGGTCACGAGGACGCGTCACGGCGGTGCCTCCTCAGGAGGTGCGGGCGGTGGCGGCGTCGGCGCGAGATCCGGGTTCTCCTGCAGGCCGGCGGTCGCAGGGGGCGGCGCGTCGGGCGCGGCGGTGGGCGTCGCCGTCGGCTCGGCCGTCGGCGTGGGCTCGGGGGCCGCCGCGCCGGATCGCTCGCGCGCCCGCTCGCCGGCGGCGCTGGTGGGCGCGAGCTGCGCGATCCTCTTGTAGTAGCCCTGCGCGGAGCTGCGATCCCCCGCGTCCCACAGCAGGTCGGCGAGCGGCGCCAGCGCGGGCAGGTAGCCCGGCGCGGCCTCCACCGACTTCCTGTAGCTCGCGATGGCGCCCGGGTTGTCGCCGCGCGCACGCGCCACGTGTCCCAGGCCGCACAGCGCCTCGGCGTTGCCCGGCTCGCGGGCGAGCGCGCCCCGGTAGAGCCGGTCGGCCTTGGCGTAGTCACCCTTGGCGGCGGCCTTGCTCGCCTGCTCGAGGGCGCGGCGAAAATCGCCGGGGACCTCATCGCCCTCCTCCGCCGGGACCGGCGTCGCGTCGGGGAGGCTCTCGATGTCGAGCGATGGAGGCACGCCCTTGTCGGTGCGGTCGAGGAACTGCGTGGCGGGCGTCTTGAGCGGGTGCGTGGCACGCAGGCGATCGAGCTCGGTGCGGGCGCGGGCGACGTCGCCGCTGCGGCCCAGCGCGTACACCAGGAGGACCCGCGCGCGCCCGCCGTCTCCCTCCTCCGCCGCGGCCTTGGCGAGCCGGGGAATGAGCGTGGCGAAGGGCGGGGCCTCCTCCGCCAGGTCGAGGGCGGCGAGGACCAGCTGCGTCCGCGCGTCGGAGGCGGCGCCCGCGACCTGCGGGACCAGGGCCCGGGCCGGCTCGAGCTCGCCCGCGAGGCGGAGCGAGTCGATCCGCTCGCGGACCACCGCGGGGCTGTTCGGCGCCAGCTCGGCGGCGCGCGTGCCCGCAGCCTTGGCGCGCGCGATGCGCTCGGCGAGCCGCTGCTTCAACGCGGTGCGCGAGCCGTCGTCCGAAGCGAGAAAGCGCAGCTCGAGCCAGGGCAGCTCGGCGCGCTCGTTGGCGACGCGCGCGGCCAGCTCGCCCACGCGCGGGTCGCGCTCGGCGAGGCCGGAGGCGATGTCGGCCTGCTCCTTCGCCGACTCCAGATCGCCCGCGGCAAGCGCCTTCTCCGCCTGTGCGAGCAGCCCGACCAGCTTCTCGTCGTTCTTGGCGACCACGCCCTGGGTGTCGCCGCCCAGGTAGCGCCGCGCGACCACCGCGCCGCCGACGACCACCGCGCCCACCAGGAGCAACGCGAAGATCCAGCGCGCCGATCCGACCCGGCGCGACTCCGCCGCCGAGAAGCGACCGTCGCTCGAGCGGGTGCCGTCGGCGTAGGAATAGCGGACGTCGGACGGCGTCGGCGTCAGGTTGATGAGGCTCATCGCCGACGGGCGGATGTCGACGAGCGAGCCGCGATCGGAGGGCGTGTCGTGCGGGGGCGTGCTCTCGGGCTCGGGCGTCGGCGCGGTCGGCGGAGGCTTGCGCGGCGGCGCCGAGGGCTTGGCCGGGGCCACGCCCGGGACCGGCTCCGGCGGGAGGAGCTGGGGGCCATGCGCGCCGTCAGAGGACGGCGCCTCCGAGGAGCGCGACGAGGTCACCGCGGGATCGGCGTCGGCCGACCGCGTCACGGTGTCGAAGGGAGGGCGGTCGTTCACCGCCGTCGCGGCGAGCAGACCGCGGTGGCTCACCGCAGGCCGCGCCTTCATGCGCGAGGTGGCGATCTCCGGCTCGAGATCCCCCGGCGAGGGGCGCGGCGGCGGGTCGGAGGGGATGGGCAGCGCGCGTGCCACCGACTCGTCCGCCCGCTGCTCTGCAGCCCGGATCGCGGCCTCCAGCTGCGCACGTGAAACCGGGTGGGTGATGTCCTCGTTCTCCGGCGGGCCGGAGCCCTCGAAGGGGACGCTGTGGGCCTGCCGCCGGGGCGACGGGATGGGTGAGACCGAGGGCCCCGAGGGCAGCGAGCCGCGCCCGGCGCGGAGCTCGCGGGGCGGCGGATCGCTGGGGTGCTTGGAGATCGCGGCCGCGAGCGGAAATGCGACCGAGTGCTCGGTCGAGCCCGACATGAACGGGGCGCGGAGGCCCGCCTCCGAGACCTGGCGGACGGCGCTGGTGTCGGCGGCCGGACTGTTCGCTCCGTCGCCCAGGCCCGGCGGGGTGTGGGACCGCGCGCGCGGCGGTCCGACGCCGATCGAGGTCCTGGCGAAGGTGCCCTGCTGGGCGTGGGTCAGCGTGCGGGCGCTGAAGAACGGGTCGAGCTCGGCGATCGAGCCCAGCCGCCGCGGTCGGCCGTTCTCGCGCGCGAGCACGTCGTCACGCCGGACCAGCCCCTTGCCGATCGCCGCCTGCAGCTCGCGCAGGGCCCGGAACTCGAGCTCGCGGCCGTCGATCGTGCGGACGAGCCACTTCTCCTTCCCGGTCGCCGCCGCGGGCGCCGCGGCGCCCCCGCTGCGCCGAACCTTGAAGGTGTGGCCGCACTGGGTGCACCGGACGCTCGTTCCGCGCTCGGATACGAGGGCGTCGTCGAACTCGTACCCGGTCTTGCAGCGGTCGCAGGTGACGTCCATGGGGGCCCGGGGCCGGCGGCAACCCTACCACGGCCCCGGACCCCGGACGCGCTACGCTGGGGCGCCATGCAGTCCCTCCGAACCGCGTCGCTGCGCGCCCGCCTGCGGGTCGCGCTGACCCTCGCCGCCTCGGCGGCGGCCACCACCGCCGCCGCCGTCGTTCTGGCCCCCGGCTGCGCCATCTACGACGGCACCTGGGAAGGCGACTGCATCGAGGACTGCCAGCCGGTGCCCACGGGCCCCGCTTGCGCCTCCCCCCTCGAGTGCTTCGAGAACGAGACCTGCGGCGACGACGGGCTCTGTCACTCCGGCAACTGCCGCTTCTGGGGCTGCGTGGCGGGGTACTCCTGCGTCGTCACCGCGAGCCAGACCGCCGAGTGCCAGCCGGGCGACGGCTCCACCACCCAGGGTGTGGGGGGGGAGGGCGGCGGCCAGGGTGGCGAGGCCGCCGAGGGCGGCGGCGGGGCCGGCGGCAGTGGAGGGGAGGCGGAGGGCGGCGGCGGCGCGGGGGGCGACGACCCCACCGGCGCCGGCGGCGGCGTCACCGTCGTCCACTGCGGCAACCCCGGCGACTGCGCAGGCGAAGAGACCTGCGGCGAGGACGGGCAGTGCGCCGCCGGCGACTGCGACGAGGTGCCCTGCGTCGAGGGCTACGTCTGCGGCGAGGCCGGGCTGTGCGAGCGCCAGAACGCCGCCGGCTGCGGCGACGACCCCGACTGCGACACCGCCCAGGGCGCCCGCTGCGTGGGCGGCCTCTGCACCGCGCGCGAGGACCTGTGCTTCGACCGCGCGCAGTGCCCCAGCGGCAGCTCCTGCGCCGGCGGCGTCTGCATTCCCTCCTGCGCCGGCGACGACCGCTGCTCGGACGCGTGGACGTGCGACACCGACCGGGGCATCTGCTCGGTGGCCGCCGATCCCTGCACCATCACTGCCGATTGCGACGACGCCGCGCGCGTCTGCGTGGCAGGCGCGTGCGTGCCGCGCGCCGACGGCGCGACCTGCCCCGCCGGCGACGTATGGGTCGAAAACGGGTGCATCCCCGAGCAGCGAGTCACCTTTTCCTGCACGGTGGAGGGCGAGCAGGCGGAGTGCTCGGCGGGCCTGCTCTGCGTGCACGGCGCGTGCTTCGTCTCCTGCGACCCGCCGGCTCAGGACGCGTGCGCGGCGATCCCAGGCTTCGAGATCTGCAAGGAAGTGGTCACCGCGGACGGCACGTTCGCGGTCTGCGGTTCGGCGAACAACCTGGGCGGCGCCTGCGATCCCACCCGCGACGTCGGCTGCGACGTCGGGCTCCTCTGCGTCGACGGCACCTGCAGGTGAGGGCGCTCGCGGCGGTCGCGCTCGCGGTCGCCCTCTCGTCGGTCGGGCTGCTCCCGGCCCGGCCCGCCTCGGCGCAGGAGGCCGAGGGACAGCGGCTGTTCCGCGAGGGCCGAGAGGCGATGGATCGCGGCGACGTCGACACCGCGTGCGCGCGGTTCGCGGCGTCGCACGCCGCCGAGGGCGCGGTGGGGCCGCTCCTGAACCTGGGGAACTGCGAGGAGAAGAGAGGCCGCATCGCCGCCGCGCTGGAGGCGTACCGCCGCTCGCGCTCGCTCGCTCGCGAGGATCAGGTCGATCAGCGCCGCCTCGCCGACGAGCGCATCGCGGCGCTGGAGCCGCGCGTCCCCACGCTGTCCCTGCGCCCGGGGGCCGGCGCCGGCGACGGGATGGTGGTGACGCTCGACGACGCGCCGGTCGAGGCCGACGGCGTGGCGCGCCCCGTGAACCCGGGCCCCCACCGAGTCTCGATCGGCGCCACCGGCCGCACCACGACGGTCCGGGAGCTTCGGATCGGCGAGGGCGATCGCATCGATCTCCTGGTGGAGCCCGGCCCACCGCGGGCCGAGGCCCCCACCGCGGCCCCGGCGACCGCGCCCGACGAGGGTGGCGGCGCCTCGCCGCTGCTGGTGGGCGGCCTCGTCGCGGGCGGCGTCGGTGTGCTGGGGATGGGCGCCTTCGTGGTCACGGGGCTCATGGCCCTCGACGCACAGTCGACCCTCGACGAGGCGTGCGGCGAGGACCACCTCTGCCCGCGTGGCGACACCGTCGGGCAGGACGCTGCCGATCGCGGCGCGGGCCTGGTCGTCCCCAACGCGATCGGCCTCGGGGTGGGCGTCGTGGGCCTCGGCGCCTCTGCCGCGCTGATCGTGCTCGGCCTCGGCGAGGACCGGGCCGGGACGGCCTTCGCGCCGCGGCCGTCGGGCGGCGCGTTCGTCGCACGCTTCTGACCGCCGGGGGCTGTATCGTCGCGACGTGGCCTCGACCAACTCCTCGGCTCCCCCTACGAACCCCTACGGCGACGTCGCAGCCGCGCTGGGGCTGACGCTCACGTCCCACGCCAGCGGAGCGCTCTCCCTGGGCGGCGCGATCGACGGCCAGCCGGTGTTCGCCCAGCGACGGGCCGCGTCCGGTGCGGTGGTCGTCTTCGCCGCGCTGCTCCCCGAGCTCGATCTGGGGCTTCGCGTCGTGCCCGCCGGCATGGCCGAGGGGCTCCGGGATCTCCTCGGCGCCGTCGACGTGGTGGTCGGCGTGCCCGCCCTCGACACCGCGTACGCAGTGCGCGCCGACGAGCCCGAGCGCGCGCAAGCCCTCCTCGGCGGCGCCGTCGCCGAGGCGATCGTCGCCTGCTCGCCGCTCGAGCTCACCGTGCGCGACGGCGGGGTGGAGGCGCGGCTCATCCGGGAAGCCGCGGAGCGGGACCCGACGCCGCTGGGCGACGTCATCGCGGCAGTGGCGGCGGTCGCACGGTCGATCGACCTGGCGCGTCAGGCCCTCGCGCCCGCGGCGCCGCTCGCGCACCTGGCCGACGCGTGGGCCGAGTTCGCGCGCGAGCGCGCGCTCACCGCGACCATCGGCGCGCCGATGAGCCTGCGGGGCACGCTGCACGACGCGACGGTGTGCGTGGCCAGCAAGCGCCTGGGCAGCGGCGTTCACGAGGTCGAGGTCGGCGTGCTCTTCGAGCATGCGCTCGACTTCCACCTCCAGATCGGGCCGGAACGCGAGGGCGTGACGACGTGGTTCGAGCCCGAGGACGTGACGCTCGACGACCCTGCCTTCGACGCGCGCTTCGACGTCCGCACCGACGACGCCGAGCGGGCGCGTGCCCTCCTCGACGTCAACGTGCGGGCCATGCTGATCGAGCTCGCTACCGGGCCACGGCTGAGCGTGACGTCGCGCGGCATCTTCGTCACCGACGACGCGTTGCACTTCGCGCCGCGCACCATCCCGATGACCGTCGATCTCATCGCCGGGCTCGCGCGCGACCTGTCGCGCCGCGCCCGATTGACGGGCGCCCCGGGGCTCTAGTCATACTCGCGGAGCGGGTCACGGCGGGGAGGCTTGAGCGGGCGAGGCCTGGCGGGCGGGCTCGACGACGGCGCCCCGCTCGTCGACGATGGCGCGGCGGACGACGGCGGCGCGGCCGACGACGGCGCGGGAGGGGCCGTCTCCTCCCCGGGCGGCGGGAGGTGGCTCGCGGTGGGAGGAGCGACTGGCGGCGGCTCGGCGACGACCGAGGGCTGCGCGTCAGCCACCGATTCGCCGGACCCGGGGGGGTGCGGCCCGAACCAGCCCATGCGGGAGGTGAGGACGGCGAGGCCGATGCCCACCGTGGCAACGCCCACCAGGATGCCCAGCAGAAGGAGCGTCAGCTGGCGGTTCGCTCCGCCGCGCCGGGCCCGCGAGTCGGTTGCGACCGGGCCGGCGGTGAGCACCACCGAGCCGCCACCGCCGTCGGCGCGCCGGCTGGGCGGCACGTCGACCGGCCCGACGGGGAACGGGGCCGCCGCCGGGAGGAGCGCGTCGGGGAGGGCCATGGCGAGCGTCGGGGCCGCCTCGCCCGCGGTGGGGACGCGGCGGAGGGGCGTCAGCGTCTCCTCGACGGCGCGGGCGAGCTCCGCCCCACCGGGCGGGGCGAAGGGCTCGAGGGCGCGCGCGAGCTCGCCGAGATCGGTGAACCTGTCGTCTGGCCGCTTGGCGAGCGCGCGACGGATGGCAACGTCGAGCGCCTCGGGAACGTCGGGTCGGTAGGCGCGCGCCGAGGGAGGCGCGTGGGTGGCAATGGCCACCGCCAGCGCCGGCGCCGAGTCGAACTCGTACGGCGGGTGCGCCGTCACCAGCTCGTAGAGCACCATGCCGAGCGCGTGCTGGTCGCAGCGCGCGTCGACGTTTTTCGTCGACATCACCTGCTCGGGCGCCATGTACATCGGCGTGCCGACCGCGGTCTTGGTCTGGGTGAGGCCGACACCCCCGTCGCCGACGACGATCTTCGACAGCCCGAAGTCGAGCACCTTCAGGATGGGGGTGCCGCCGGTACGGCGAGCCAGGAAGAGATTCGCAGGCTTGAGGTCGCGGTGGACCAGGCCCGCCGCGTGCGCCGACGCAACGCCCGCGCATGCCTGCAGTACCAGGCCGACCGCCTCCGGCAGCGGGAGGTGGCCGCGACGCTCGACCAGCGTCGCGAGATCGATCCCCTCCAGCAGCTCCATCACCAGGAAGGCGGCGCCGTCCTCGGCGCGCCCGACGTCGAGCACCGACACCACGTGCTCGCTGCGCAGCTGAGCAGCGACGCGGATCTCCTGCTCGAATCGCGCCACCGACTCCGCGGACTTCATCGCGTCCTGCGTGAGGATCTTCACCGCGACCGCGGGGCCGCCGGCCAGCGCCACGGCGCGCAGCACGACGCCCATGCCGCCGCGCCCGATGACCCCCTCGACGCGGTAGCGATCGCCGACGATCGAACCCACGGCAGGCGTGTGCGGCGCGTTCACGGAGGGAACTTCCACGGCCATCGCTTCACACGGCCGGAGTCGCCTGCGACTTCGGCCGGTTGGTGAGGCAACAGAAACAAGCTCGGGCCCGGCGAGCCATGCTGGCCGTCCCGGGGTCACCTCGTCAAGGCGAGGCGCGTGTATCCTCGCGAGGCACGCCATGCCGAGTCCGCCTCCGCATCGGACGCTCGCGATCATCGCGGCGACGTCGCTGGGCGGCTGCGCCGCGCTCCTCGACTTCGACGCCGGCACCGAGGAAGGCAGCGGCGGTGGCGCGACCAGCGGCGCCACCACCACCGGCACGTCGTCAGGCGCGGAGGTGTCAACCGGCCCCGGCGGCGGGTCGTCGGGCGACGGTGGCGGTGGCGGCGTGGACTGCGCGGGCTGCATGAGCGACGGCGCGTGCCTCGCGGGGGACGAGGACGAGGCGTGCGGGCGCGAAGGCGGCAGTTGCCTCCCCTGCGAGACGACCGAGTGCGCGGACGGCGGCTGCGAGGACGGCGCCTGCAGCGCCGATCCCCTCGCGGACGGGACCGAGTGCATCGGCGGGCGTTGCCGCACGGGCGTGTGCGAGCCCAACGAGGACTGCACCGACGGCCTCGACGACGACAGCGACGGCTTCATCGACTGCGCCGACGACGACTGCGCGACCTTCTCGCGGTGCCTGCCGCTCACGCCCGCCGGGTGGCTGGGCCCCTTCGCCGTCTACGAGGGGCCGGAGGGCGTGAACTGCCCCGTCACCTGGCCGGAGCCGCTGGCGGTCCCCCTCGCCGGGCAGCTGGCCGAGGGCGCGATCACCTGCCCCGTCTGCTCCTGCAACCCGACCTGCACCGTGACCACCTACGCCGCGGCCGGCAACGACCAGTGCATGCCAGCGGTGTGGTCACAGGGCACCCTCACGTCGGGGCAGTGCCTGCCCATCCCGGTGGCGGACAACCTGCCGCAGGAGATCCTCGCGACGAGGCCGGTCCCCACGTGTCCTGCGGTGACCACAGGGACCCCGGTCTTCGAGCAGAACCGGTACGACACCGTCGTCACCGCGTGCGGGGGCGGGCCCGAGAGCGAGTGCACGGCCGGCGTCTGCAAGCGGGTGGTCCCCGACGATGCGCTGGCCACCGAGCGCGTCTGCATCGCGGCGCACGGGGCCTACACCTGCCCGGCGGAGTGGCCCGACCCCAGCTACGTCGACGCCGCTGAACCGTACGAGGGCCGTTCATGCAGGACCTGCGCCTGCAGTGGGCCCACTGCGCTCTGCGGCGGCTCGGTCCAGGTCTTCGCGGACGCCGCGTGCACCCTGTGCGCGAACGGCACCGCGACCTGCGCCACCAGCGAGAACTCCTGCCTCCAGCTGGGCGCGGGGCCGTTCCACATGGGCTACGACGCGCTGAACGACCCGGGCTGCTCGGCGATCCCGAGCGTCGTCCAGGGTCAGGTGAGCATGGGCGACCCGTGGACGCTCTGCTGCCAGCCGCCGCCCCTCAGCGACGACTGACGCGCCGCGCGGCGAGCGCACGCCTCACTTGAAGCCGTGGAGGTGGACCACGAACCACTCGCCGCGCCAGGCGATGAGGCTGGTGAGCTCGAGGGTGCGCTCCTTCCCCGAGCCGTCGACGAAGTGGATCTTCGATCGCGTCACCCGATGGTAGGGCAGCTTGTTCCCCTCCTTGCCGCGCTCCATCAGCCTCACCCGCTTCTCGTCGACCACGAGCTTCACGAAGCGCGCCGCCTCCGGCTTGTCCCCCAGGTCGCGGTGGTACTCGTGCACGTTGCGCTCGAAGGCGCGCACCAGACGGCTGCTCCAGTCGGCCTCCGGGTTCTTGATGTCCTTCACCTGGGCGTAGGCGACCTTCGGGAAGAACACGGCCTCGGTCGCGAGGGTCGGGTCGTCCCGGACGATGGCCTTCCACAGGAGCTCCAGTCGGCGCTGGAAGGCCGGCGCGTCGACGCTGGGGCGATCATCGGTCTGCGGCAGCGGCTTGCCGTCCGCGTCGAGGAGCTCGGGGTGCTTCGCCAGATCGATCGTCACCGGCGCCGCCGAGGCGGAGGCCGACCCGGCGGGCGCAGCCGACGTGCTGGGCATCGCGGCGGGCGAGGACGCGGCGGCCGGCGCGGCGGCGGCGACCTCGCGCGGCTCGCCCGAGGCCAGGCTCGCGGTGGTGCCGCCGCCGCGCGGCGCCTGCGCGTCTCCACAGGCGAGGAGCAGGAACGACAGCCAGGGGAGGAGCGGGAGGACGGAGCGGGGTCGCATCGCGGCGCTCGCTAGCGCGTTCACGCACCCGCCGCGAGCGGCGCCGACCGCGGCGTGGCTCGCGGCCAGGCCGGGGCCTCGAGCGCGAGGCTCATCCCCTCGCGCGCAGCGACGGTGTGGGGGAAGACCTGGCGGGCCCGCCGGACCAGCGCCTTCACCTCGTCGTCGCTGCGGCGCGGGTCGTGGTGAAAGAGGGCCAGCGTTTGAACGCCGGCGGCCGCGGCGATCTCCGCGCCGGCCAGGTAGGTCGAGTGGCCCCAGCCCTTCTTGGCCGGGAACTCCTCGGGGAGGTACTGCGCGTCGTAGATCAGCACGTCGGCCCCGCGACACAGCTCCACCAGGCGCTCGTCGATCACGTCGCCGTGCTCGGTGTCGGTCGCGTACACGACCGAGCGCCCGCCGGCGTCGATGCGGTAGGCGTAGACCGGGTCGGGGTGCGACAGCGGCGCGACGGTGACCTCGAAGGGCCCCGACGCGAAGCGACGCCGCGCGCCGAGATCGTGGCAGACGATCTGACTGGGCAGCGATCCGAAGTCGATGGGGAAGCAAGGCGCGCTCATCAGGCGGCCCAGCACGTCGCGCAGCGGCGCCGAGGTGGGGCCGGTCGCGAGCTCGATCTGCGCGCCCAGCATGTAGAGCGGAGCGAAGAAGGGCAGGCCCATCACGTGGTCCCAGTGCACGTGCGAGAGCAGAAGACGGATGGGTGCCTGCAGGTGCGCGCCCTCTCGCAGCAGGCGATCCCCGAGCAGCCGCAGCCCGGTGCCGGCGTCGAGGATGAGGCGCTCGGCGCCCAGCGAAATTTCGACGCATGACGTGTTGCCGCCGACGATGGCGGTGTCGGCCCCCGGGCTCGGAACGCTGCCGCGAACACCCCAGAACCGAACCTCGAGCCCATGCATCTCGCTCATGACGACCTCCTCGCGCAGTTCGCGCTCGGAGGTCGCCAGAGCAGGGCTCGTGCCGTCGTCGATCGGCGGCTTTCCGCGAGGTCGCGCGGCGAGAGCCGCTCCAGAACGGAGCGGCCGGATCCACCGTGGAGCTACAGCTTGAAGGTGAGCATCGACGTCTCGCCGGGCTTGATCGACACCCCGCGTGACTTGGTCGCGCCCGACGAGGGCTTGCAGGTCACCGTGTAGTTGCCGGGCGAGAGCTGGACCTTGACGCTCGAGCCGCTGCCCTTCGCGCTGCCGTTGACCAGGAAGGTGCACGAGCCGCCGGAGGCGATCGCGAGCAGATTGCCCTGGCTGCCGCCGGAGGACTTCGGCTCGTCCTTCTTCGGGGGCGGCTCGCGCGCGGGCGGCGGCTCGCGCGAGGGCGGCGGCTTGCGTGCCCACGCGGGGAGCGTGCCGCTCGGCGGCGGATCGTTCGCGGCGACGGCGACCGCGCTCGCGCTGGGCGCGGCGGAGGCGACGGGGGCGGCGCTGGGCGCGGCGGTCGCGGTGATGTCCGGCGTCGCATCGACGCGCGGGTCGACCGGATCCGGGCGCGGCGTGGCGACCGGCGGCGTCGGCACCGCGATGGCGCCGGTGGCCGCGACGGGCTCCCCCTTGGGCTCCTTCCTGCTGAGGAGCAGGACCAGGATGACGGGGAGGAGCACGGCCATCGCTGCGAGGGCTCCGACGAGGACGCGGCGGTCCTGGCCGCCCTGCGTCTTCGTCGCCCGCTGCATGGCGGTGCTGGACGCGGGGCTCAGGCTGCCGTCACGCCCGTTCGCGTCGCGCGCAGCGACGGGGTGACCCTGCCCCGGCGGCGACGAGCCCCCGAGCGACGAGCTGCCCAGCGAGGAGACGGCTTCCTGGGAGTGGCCCATCGGGCCGCCCATGCCGCCCAGCGAGCCACTGCCCATGGCCGCGGCGCCCACCGCGGCCGCGGAGACGCCCTGCGATGCGCCGGCACCGGAGAGCACCGCGGGCGGGACCAGCCGCGGGGAGCGCGCGCGCTCGGCCCCGGGCTGCCACGGGGTCGGCGGCATGGACGGGGGCGGGGGCGGGATGGTCGCCAGGGCGGAGACACCGCGGCGCACCGGGTCCTCCGAGCCGAGGACGACCGTCGCGTCGTCGTCTCCCGCCGGCAGATCGTCGAGGCCGCTCGGCAAGCGCGAGCGCATGGCGGCGACGACGCCGCTGGCACCACCACCCATCGGCGGCGGCGGCGACGTCCTGACCGGGCCCTGACCCGGCGCGGGGGGCCGCTGGGAGGGTGCGGGCCCCGGCGGGGGCGGTCGCGAGCCCGGCGCGCCGGATCGCCCCGGCGGCGCGCTCATGGCGCGGGGCGCGGTCGAGGGGTGTGAGCCTGGTGGGGAGTGAGAGGAGGGCGGGCCGTCCTTCGCGCCGCGGGCTGCCGCGCGGATCCCGGCGATACGCTCGGCGAGGATCTGCGCCTCCGGCCCGCCGTAGGCGGCGAGGGCGTGGGCGAAGGCGCTCACGTCGCGAAAGCGGCGATCGACGTCCTTGGCGAGGGCCCAGGCGACGACCTGATCGAGCTCCTGGGTGAGGCCGCGACGCAGCGTCGACGCCGGGGTCGGCTCGTCGCGCGTGATCGAGAGCATGAGGGTCGCCACGTCCCCGGCAAACGGCGCCTGCCCGGTGAGCAGATGGTAGAGGATCGCGCCGAGCGACCACACGTCCGTCCGGCCGTCGACTGACTTCGCCTTGCGCACCATCTCCGGCGACGAGTAGGGCGACAGGCCGAACATCGCGGTGGCGGTGAGCGAGCTGTTGCCCGCGGGGGCCGCCGCGTCGCGCATCAGCTTGGCGGTGCCGAAGTCGGTGATCTTGGCGATGGGGGCGCCGCCCGGGCGCCGCGCGAGGTGCACGTGGGCCGGCGACAGCTCGCGGATGACGATGCCGTGGGTGTGCGTCTCCGCCACCGCCTCGGCGATCTGCATGACGATGAGGACCGCCTCGTCCAGGGCGAGGGCGCCGACCCGCTGGACGTGAGCCCCCAAATCCTCGCCCTCCAGGTGCTGGCGGACCAGATAGAAGGAGCCGTCCTTCTCGGTGCCGACGTCGAGGATGCGGGCGACGTGCTCCGACTCCAGCTTGGCGAGGATGCGCGCCTCCCGGCGGAACCTCTCGACTTCCTTGGCGTCGGCCGCCCAGGCAGGCAGGACCTTGATCACCGCCCGCTGGTCGAACTCCGTATGGAACGCCTCGACGACCATCGAGGGTTGGCGCGCGAGGATGGCGCGGACGCGGTATTTGCCCGCGATGAGGTCGCCGGGGTGGAGATCGTCGGGTCGCATGCACCGCCAGGCCGGAGTGGGTCGGCCGCTGGCTTCGCGATGGATTGTCGCACGCGTTCGAGGTCGGGGCCCACCGCTATTCGTGGCTCGGTCGGCGTCCGGCCTCCCTGGCCACGCACCTCGATGCCACTCGTCCGAGCTCCATCGTCGCTCGGCAGACCGGCATCAGCGGTTCGTTCCGGTGCGTTCTCGTGATACGACCCGTGGCCATGCGGAGCCCCGCCGTCCTCGCCGTCCTCATCGCCACCGTCTTCGTCGCCACGGCCGCGTGCCGGAAGGACTCGGACACGCCGCCCGCGCAGTATCCGCCCGGCGGCTACCAGCAGCAGCCCGGCGGCTACCAGCAGCAGCCCGGCGCTTACCCGCAGCCGCAGCCGCAGCCGCAGCCGGCCTATACGCAGCCGCCCCCGCAGCAGACGGCGCCTGCGGCGTCCTCGCCGTTCCCCTTCCCCATCCCCTCGGGCTTCCCGAGCGCGCTGCCCAGCGGCTTCCCGCAGATCCCCGGTCTGACGCCGCCCCCGGCGCAGTAATCGCCGGCGGAGGAGCCGCCTCGTCGCGAGGCGGCCGGCCTCACACCGTCCGTTCAAGCGATGGAGTCGGCGAGCTTTCCCCTACCGCGCGACCTGCGCTGGCGCCGGCTGATCGGCGTCGCGCTGTTCGTGGCGATGCTCTGGATCTTCCGGAGCCTGGCGCCTGTCCTCATCTGCTTCGTCGTGTTCGAGCGCGGGCTCGGGTGGGCGTCGGCGCAGCTGGAGCGGCGGACCAACATCCACCGCAAGGGCGTCATCGCCGCGCTGCTTGCGCTGGGTGGCGCCCTCGTCGCGTGGGGAGCGGTCGTCGCCATCAATCGGTTGCTGCCGTTCATCCGGCAGGTCCGCACCGAGGGGCGGGGCTGGGTCGACACCATCGCCAACGGCCGCCTGGTGCGTCTGGTGCAGGAGACGCTCCACATCGACGCGGAGATGCTGACCGGAGCGGCCAAGGGCTACGCGCTCACCGCCGTCGGCGTGGTGACGACCAGCGCCTACCTGCTGCTCTTCCTGTTCGTCGGCTTCATCCTCGCGCTTCTGTACCTCTTCGAGCGCGAGGACGTTGACAAATGGGTCGGCGACGTGTCGCCGCGCGGCATCGGCGGCACGCTGATGCGCTGGCTGGGCTACGTGGCCGACGCGATCGCGATCACGGTGCGCCTGCAGCTGGTGGTGGCGGTGGTCAACGCGGTGCTGACGCTGCCGCTGCTCATCGGCCTGGGCCTGCCCAAGATCCCGCTCCTCTTCATGATGGTGCTGGTGTGCGGCCTGCTCCCGGTCGTCGGCAACGTGATCAGCGGCATCGTGCTGTGCATCGTCGCCTACGACGCCAAGGGGTTCCTCGGCGTCGGCGTGTTCCTCGGTGTCACGTTCCTCCTCGGCAAGATCGAGAGCTACTACCTGAGCCCGCGCCTCACCGCGCAGCACGTGAAGCTGCCGGGGATCGTGCTGGTGGTCAGCCTGCTCCTCTTCGAGACCGTCTTCGGGTTCTGGGGGCTCTTCCTCTCCTTCCCTGCGCTCTACGTCGCGAGCCGGATCGCGGGGGAGTGGCGGCAGGAGGAGGTGCGGGTCGCCGCCGAGCAGCGCGACACCGCCCACCAGCGCTCGGCGCCGGTGGTGCGCGAGGCGCGTGAGGCGCCCGGGGTGGCGCAACCGCCGGGGGAGCGGGGCGCGCCGGATCAGATGCCGCTCTAATCGGGCAGGTGCCTAGCCGGCCCGAAGCCGCGGGCGCCCCGTCGAACGCAACCCTCGACGATCGCCCGCGGCAACGATCCTGCGGAAACGGCGAGGGCGTCGCGACTCGGTCGCGACGCCCTCGCCGTGTCGCCGGGGCCGTCGGCGTTCAGGCCCACGGCTCCGGCATGTCCCCCGCGGGGGTTCGATCCCCCTCAGCGACGCCGACGGCGCAGCAGCGTCGCGGCGAGCGCGATGCCCAGAAGTCCCGCCCAGCCGTGACGAGCATCGCCACCCGGCGCGCTGCAGTCGCAGCCATCACCTTCGGCGGAAACGGAGCTTCCGTCGCCGCCGGAGCCGCCGACGCCGGCGCCGGTGCTCGTGGTGACACCCGCGGCGCTGGCCGTGGAGCCGGGACCCGCCGGGCCAGGCCCGTCGCCGCCACCGCTCGGGTTCTCACCGCCACCGCTCGGGTTCTCGCCGCCACCGCTCGGGTTCTCGCCGCCGCCGCTCGAGGTCTCTCCACCTTGACCGTTGCCGCCGGTGCCGTCGCCGCCCTGACCGGTACCGCCGGTGCCGTCGCCGCCCTGACCGGTGCCGCCGGTGCCGTCACCGCCGCCGCCGCCCGCGCCCTGCGCGAACGAGCCGGTGCTGCCGTCGCCGCCGACGCCACCGCCGCCTCCGCCACCCGCGCCGGTGTCGTCGCACGCGTCGCCGATGCCGTTGATGTTCGTGTCCTCCTGGCCTGCGTTCTCGATCAGGGGGCAGTTGTCGAGGCCGTTGATGACCCCGTCGCCGTCGATGTCGGCGTCGCAGACGTCACCGTTCGCGTCGCCGTCGAGGTTCTCCTGGCCGGGGTTCGAGTCCTGCGGACAGTTGTCGTCGACGTCCTCGATGGCGTCGTTGTCGTCATCGTCGTCGCAGAGGTCGCCAAGGCCGTCGCCGTCGCCGTTCGCCTGGCTCGGATTCACGAGCAGGTCGCAGTTGTCGGTCGCGTCGGGCACGCCGTCGCCGTCGTCGTCGGTGTCGCAGACGTCGCCCTCGCCGTCGTCGTTGGTGTCGATCTGGTCGACGTTCGCATCCGCCGGGCAGTTGTCCAGGTCGTCGATGACCCCGTCCGAGTCCTGATCGCCCTCGCACACGTCGCCGACGCCGTCGTTGTCGACGTCGGCCTGGCCGGCGTTGCTGAGGCGCGGGCAGTTGTCGGTCGCGTCGGGGATGCCGTCGCCGTCGTCGTCCGCGTCGCAGACGTCGCCCTCACCATCGATGTCGAGGTTCTCCTGGTTCGGGTTCGACGCCAGGGGGCAGTTGTCCTCACCGTCGAGGATGCCGTCACCGTCGTCGTCGGCATCGCAATCGTTGCCGTCTCCGTCGTTGTCCGTATCGATCTGCGGGTCGGAGTTGGCAGGGCAGAGGTCGTCCGAGTTGGCGACGCCGTCGAGATCACAGTCCCTGATGAACGCGTGGATGTTCTCGATCCACTGACCCGGGTCGTGCACGCCCCCCGCGAGCAGTGGATCGACGTCGCCCGAGTGTACGGTGCACCCGGTGTTGTACGCGTTGTCCGCGCTGTTGAAGGCGGACACGACCGAGGCCCCGGCGAGGTCGAACACGACGCGGTTCGCGGGCCCGACCGTCGACACCGAGGTGTTGTTGACCGACAGCTGGGGGATCGAGTTGGGGATGGTGGTGAGGCCGAAGGGATCCGGCCCCTCGGTCGCCGTGGAGACGACGGGCGCCGAGCCCGTGATGACGAACGGCGTGTCGAAATTGGCGTAGAACGTGTTCCAGTTCGTCTGCGCCTGGGTGCAGCAGTTGCCCTCGGCCTGGGTGTAGATGCCACCGCCGAACGACAGGTAGTTCTGGAGGGCGACGACGTCCCCGATGGTCGGCCCGGTGTCGGGGATGAGCGCATACACCGCGTCGAACCCCGGCAGCGCGCCGATGAGCGGCAGACCCGGCCCGCGCGAGACGCTGTGACCCTGCGCCTCCAGCACCTGCTGCACGTTGTCGGCGTACGGGATCACCTGGAACGACGATGTCCAGATGAAGACGTCGTCCGCGCGCGCCTCCGAGGAAGACGCGCCGAGGGCGCAGATCGCGCTCGCGCCGAGGACGCGGCCGATCCGGCGCACCGCGGTCCGCGTCGACGACGGTCCGCGCAAGGCGCGGCAGCGACTTTTTTCTTTGCTTCGAGCCATGGTTACCTCCAAGAAATTTCTCCTCACGCAGGAGCCAATCGCAGTGTCGCACGAGCGACCCGGGCGGGGGACCTGATTCCTCGAAGGTTACGGCAACAAGGCGCGACTCTTAAGGCCGGTTCGAGCGGCAGCGAGGAGGTGTGCTCACGTCGGCGACGCGACCCGGCTCCGCCGCGCGATCGAGTGCGCTCACCAGGGGACCACGAGGCCCCCCCAGTCGTGGAAGCTGCCCGACTGCGCAGGGCCGAGCCCCTCGATCACCCGCAGAAGGTTCGCCGCCGCCTCGGTGGGCTCCACCGCCGGGTGACGGCCGAGGTACTTCGCGGTGAACGAGGTCTTCACCGTGCCCGGGTGGAGAGCGACGCACACGGCGAGGGGATGGGTGCGCTGGAGCTCGATGGCGGCGCCGCGGATCACCTGGTTGAGCGCCGCCTTGGCAGCCCGGTAGCTGTGCCAGCCGCCCAGCCGGTTGTCGCCGATCGACCCGACCCGCGCCGACAGCGCCGCGATCACGGCGCGTCGATGCCGCGGCAGGAGGCGCACGGAGTGCTTGAGCACCAGGGCCGGCCCGATGCAGTTGACGGCGAACTGGTCGACCATCGCGGAGGCCGTGAGCGATGCGAGGGACTTCTCCGGGGCCGCCCCCCGCACCTCCAGCGCGCCGGTCGCGACGAAGATCAGATCGAACGGACCGGCAAGACCGCGCAGGTGCTCGACGACCGAGCTCTCGTCGGTGACGTCCAGCCCGTCGGTCCGGCGCGAGAGCCCGGTCACCGCCACCCCGTGCTCGGCGAGCGCGCGCACCACCGCCGCGCCGATCCCCCCGCTGGCCCCGATGACGAGTGCGCTCTCCATGAGCGCAACCGTGGTGTCCAGCCCGCGCCAGGTCCAGGGGGCCGCCCCTTCCGGCTGGACGCCACCGCGGACCTCGCGGGCCGGGTCGCAGCGAGCAAAGCCGGCGTGGTGACGCGCGTGGACGCGCGTGGACGCGCGTGGACGCGCGTGGACGCGGAGTAGCCCTGGATCTGCTAAGAGCCGCGGCGTGATCCCGCGGCTGAACGAGCTGGAGCCGGCGACGGCCACCACGCGCGGGTTCCTCACGGCGCTGCGCGACGCGGGCTTCTCGGGCGACCTGGCGGACGATCTCGCCACCCGGGTCGTGGGCGCGACCGACAACTCGATCTACCAGATCCTCCCCCAGGCCATCCTCTACCCGCGCACGCGGGAGGACGTGGTCCTGGTGATGCGGACCGCCGCGTCGGAGCCGTTCCGCAAGCTGACGCTCACCGCGCGCGGCGGCGGCACCGGCACCAACGGCCAGTCGCTCACCGCCGGGCTGATCGTCGACCTGGGCCGCCACATGACGCGCATCGGCGCGCGCGACGGCGACAGCATCGAGGTGGAGCCGGGCGTCGTCCTCGACCAGCTCAACGCCCACCTCGCGCCGAGCGGCGTCTTCTTCGCGCCCAACCTGTCCCCCAGCTCGCGGGCGACGCTGGGTGGGATGATCGCGACCGATGCCAGCGGGCAAGGCTCGCGCGTTTACGGCAAGACGTCGCAGCACGTGCGCGCGGTCGAGGTGGTGCTGAGCGACGGGTCGGTGCTGATCACGCGTCCGATGACGCGGGACGAAGTGCTGGCGATGGCGGCGTGGGACGCGGACGCGCCGCTCGCCGACCGCCTGCCGCGCGCCGTCCTCGAGCTGGCGGAGCGGGTGCGCCCGGACTTCGTGGCGAAGCTTCCGCGCCTGCATCGGTTCCTCACCGGCTACGCGCTGCAGAAGGTGTGGGACCCGGAGACGGAGGTCCTCGACCTCAAGTGGCTGATCACCGGCGCCGAGGGAACGCTGGGGATCGTCACCCGAGCGTGGCTTGGCGTGGTCCCCATCCCGACCGCGCGGCGGCTCGCCGTCCTCGAGTTCCCCAGCTTCGAGGCCGCGCTCGCCTCCGCGGAGACGGTCATCGCCCAGGATCCGTCGTCGATCGAGACCATCGACGACCGCGTGCTCGATCTCGCGCGCGAGGACGTGATCTTCCCCGCGGTCGCGCGCTACCTGCCGGAGCGCCCCGCCCCGGCCCCGCGCACGGCGGCGATCAACCTGGTCGAGTTCGAGGGCACGGCGGTGGCCGACGTCGAGGCGAGGATGGCGTCGCTGGTCGAGGCCTGCGCGCAGCACCGAGGCGAGCCGGGCTGGCCCATGGAGTGGTCGGTCGCCGCGAGCGACGCCGATCGCAGCGCGCTGTGGCAGCTCCGCGCCAAGGGCGTCGGCCTGCTCGGCAACACCAAGGGCCGCCGCAAGCCGGTGCCCTTCGTGGAGGACACGGTGGTGCCGCCGGCGAACCTCTCCCGCTACGTGGCGGAGCTGCGGGCCATCCTCGAGGGCGAAGGCCTGGTCTACGGGATGTTCGGGCACGTCGACGTCGGCTGCCTGCACGTGCGGCCCGCGCTCGACCTGCGCGACCCGGAGGACGAGGCGCGGGTGCGGCGCATCTCCGATCAGGTCGCGGCGCTGTGCACCAAGCACGGCGGCGTCATCTGGGGCGAGCACGGCAAGGGGTTCCGCTCCGAGTACAGCCCGCTGCATTTCGGCGATCTCTTCGTCCACATCGAGGCGGTCAAGACGCTGTTCGACCCTGACAACCGGCTGAACCCGGGCAAGGTGGCGACGCCGACAGGCCAGCGCCGGCGCCTGGCCACCATCGACCAGCCCACGCGCGGCCAGCAGGACCGGCAGATCGAGCGCGCCGCGCAGGACACGTTCACGCTGGCCATCGACTGCAACGGCAACGGGCAATGCTTCCACTGGGACCCCGACCACGTGATGTGCCCGTCGTCCAAGGTGACGCGCGACCGCATCCACACGCCGAAGGGCCGTGCCGGCGTGATGCGCGAGTGGCTGCGCCAGCTGTCGAACGCGGGCGCGGGCCTGAAAGAGGAGCCGAGCGCCCTCGCGGCGCCGGTGCGCCTGTGGAACTCGCTGGGGAAAGGTCTCGGCGTGTTCGACTATTCGCACGAGGTGAAGCGGGCCATGGACGGTTGCCTGGCCTGCAAGGCCTGCGCGACGCAGTGCCCGGTGAAGGTGGATGTGCCTGCCTTCCGCAGCGAGTTCCTGGATGGCTACCACTCGCGCTACCTGCGCCCGCTGCGCGACCACCTGATCGCGGGGCTGGAGGGCGCGCTCTCGGCGATGTCGCTCGCGCCCTGGCTGTTCAATTTCTTCCTGGGATCGTGGGCCTTCCAGAAGATCTTCGGCTGGGTGACCGGCCTCGTCGACACGCCGCTCCTCGCGCGCCGGCCCCTCTCGGCGCAGCTGCGCGAGCGGGGGATCGCGGTGCTCGATCCGTCGGCGCCTCCGGCGGCGGAGATCGCGGAGGAAGGTGCGCAGGCGAAGGAGCGCGTGGTCCTGTTGCAGGACGCGTTCACCAGCTTCTACGAGCCGCACCTGGTGCTCGCGGTGCGCGAGCTGCTGGAGCACCTCGGCTGCGACGTGCAGATCGCGCGCTACATGCCGAACGGCAAGGGCCTGCACGTGAAGGGGTTCCTGCGCCGCTTCGAGCGACAAGCGAGGAAGACGGCGGACGCGCTGCGCGAGCTGGCCGCCTCCGGCGCCACGCTGGTGTCGATCGAGCCCGCGGTCGGGCTCACCTATCGCGACGAGTACCGGCACGCGCTGGGCAAGGACCTGGGCTTCCAGGTCGAGCTGCTGCAGGAGCTGCTCGCCCGCATCGTCCCGGCGGGTGATGCCTCCGGAGCGGCGACGGCCAGCGCGAAGGGCTACCGGCTCTTCGGGCACTGCACCGAGAAGACGCTCGCGCCCGCCTCGCAGCGGCAATGGGTGGAGGTCTTCCAGCGGCTCGGCCTGCGGCTCGATCCGGTGGCCACCGGCTGCTGCGGGATGAGCGGTGCCTTCGGCCATGAGCGCATCCACCAGGAGGAGTCTCGCGGCATCTGGGACATGTCCTGGGGCCGGTGGACGGCGGAGGACCCGGCGACGGTGCTGGCGACCGGCTACTCGTGCCGCAGTCAGGCCCACCGCTTCGGGCCGCTGTCGCCGCGCCACCCGGCCGAGGTGCTGCTGGAGCACGTCGCGGGCCGCGCGAAGAGGCCGGCGTCGTCGACGGCGCCGAATACGTCGACGGTCGAGGCGGTCACAGACGCTGGTTGAGCGGGTCGTCGGGCGCTCTCGGCGGCGGCTCGGCGGGCGCATCGGGCGGCGCTGCGGACGCGCTGGGGGCAGCGGTCACCTCCGGCAGCGCGGCCGTCGCCGACACGCCGGGCGGGGGTGCGGCGCCCGGACCGTCGCCGCCGGGGCGCGCGCCGAGGACGATGGCGGCGAGCTTCTCGGCGTCGCGGCGCGACACGCGCAAGCGCACGTGGACGAGATCCCGCTCGACCTCGAGGGCGAGGCCGTCGATCACGTCGCCGAAGCCGGCGAGGCGCAGCATCGGGCTCGCCGCCTGCTCGCCGCGCAGCTTCTCGACCGCGGCCGCGACCTCGAGCGCGCCCCTGGCGTCGTCACAACCGAGGATGACGTGGACCGCCGCCACCTCGCCGTCGAACGCGACCCCCAGCGCCGCCGACGTCACGCGCGCGATGAAGGGCGGCGCCCCCGAGGCGCCTGAGCGCTCGACCTCGTCGGCGATGGCGGCGCGCTGCTTGCGACCCAGGACCACGGAGGCCCTGGCCGCGAGCCCCTCGCCCAGCGACGCGCGAAGGCGGTGGTGCGACTCGTGCCCGCGTGCGCCGGGGACCACGCCGTCCGCCGCGTCGACCATGGCGCGCAGGTAGGCGCCGGACCCCAGCAGCACCAGGCGGTCGCCGGGGCGAGCCGCGATCTCCCCGCCCGCGGTGGGCAGCGAGACGTCGCGCACGGTGGCGAACCCGCCGACCTGCGATACCGCGGGCTTTCCCCCGCGCACCTCGATGACCTTGGCCGAGCACGCGAGGATCTGCTCCGCCTTCACGCCGCCCGCGGCCACCACGCCGAATTCGCCCTCGGCTCCCGACTCCGGGATGGCGAGCGCGATCTCGTCGAACGCCTCCACCGGGTCGAAGCCGCACGCGGCGCGCACGTCACCGAGGCCCGGCACCTCGCGCCCCGCGGCCAGCAGATCGGCGGCGACGCCCGCCCGCCGAAGGGCGCCGAGATCGGCGGTGACCAGGAGCATCGCGTCGCGGGGGATGGCATCGAGCGGCGTGGAGCGGCGCTGTGCTGGCTGACTTTCCGCCAGCCGCTGGTTCTCGGAGCGGAGGAACGCCCAGCGGGCCGCGACCACCGCCGCCGCCACGACCACCGCCGCCAGGCGGCCGCGCCCGCTCGATCGAGGCGCCGCGGCGGGCGGGGGCCCCGCCCCCAGAGGCCCTGCCCCGAGAGGCCCTGCCTCGGCGGCCATGGGTCAGCGCCTCGACCAGAAGCGGAGCAGCGCCTCGCCCAGATCGCCGGCCTTGGTGCCGATCAGCACCAGCCCGAGGAGGACGATCACGAACGCGAGCTCTCCGGTCGTGGTCCCGAGGATCTCCACAGGTCCGTCTTCCCCTGGGGCGCGCGCGGGGACAAGCCCGGTCTGATACCGTGGCTCCGCCTTGTCGCCGACGCTGTCCGAGCTGGCCGCGCTGACCGCCGAGGGGGCGACGTCGTCCCGCGGCGACACCGTGCTGCTCACCGACGCGTCGTCGGAGGGTGAGACGATCGGCGCCGCCCTGCGCGAGCGCAGGTTCCACGTGATCGACGTCCCGATCACGCTGCTCGAGGGGCGCGTGGCCGGCGAGCACCCGCGGGTCGTGATCGTCGACATCGACGAGCCGGGATCGCTCTCCAGCGTCCTGCGGCTCCGCGAGCGGCCGGGCGGCATCGACGTCCTGATCATCGGCATCGGCGACGCGGAGCGAGGCGGCGAGCTGATGCGCGGCCCGGTGGACCACACCTTCGAGCGCCCGGTGGACCTGGTCCGCCTGATCGACGTGGTGGCCAACGTGGCGTCGCCCCGCGCCAACAGCGGACGGGGGACGACGCCTCCGCCCTCCTACGCGCCGCGCCCCACCATGCCGCCGATGCGCGAGAGCGAGCGACCGCCGCCCAGCGACCTTCCGCCGGCAGGCGACGCGATGCTGGAGGAGTTCGGCATGGCCGACGACGGGCTCGGCCCGCTGCCGCTCGGCGCGCCGATCCCGCTCAGCCCCGAGCTCGACGCGATCCTGGCTGCCGCCGAGCTGAAGGTGGCAGAGCTCTACTCGCGCAACTCCAGCGCCCCGCAGTCGGACGAGGCGCCGGGGGACGACGGTCGCCTCCTGCCGCCGGAGATGCTGTCGGCCCTCGACGAGTCGCTGGGCCCGTCGGACGATCCCTCGGAGGGGACCGGCGGCGTCGACGGCACCGGCACGCCGACCGGCTGGCCGCGCGAGGCCGGCAGCGCGCACGGGACGTCGGAGCGTGAGAGCCACACGCGCGACGGGCGCGACTCGGCGGGGCGCCCCGAGCGCTCGCGGCCCGGCGACGGCCAGACGTCCGAGCGCGACGAGCTGGACGACGGCATGGGGGCGGAGTCGCGGCGTGTGCCGGCGTCGGTGAGCTTCGCCACGTCGCCCGGGCCGCCGCCGTCGGCGCCGGGTCAGCAGGCGGCCGGGCCGTTCTCGATGGCGGCTGCCACGGCGCGAGACCTGGAGGCGGCGGGCGGCGCCACGTCGGATCCCTCGGCCATCACGCCGCCGGGGCCCGGCCTCCCCGCGGCGCTCCGCGCGATGCCGTCGCTCGAGAACCAGCCGTCTCCGTCGGTCTCGTGGGAGCGGGACGGTCGACACCGCGACGCCGGCCCGGCGACGACCAGCAGCCCTTCCACCGGCTGGGCGCCACCCTCGTCGGCGGGGCCGTTCCCGCCCCTGTCGCAGGCGCCTCCGACGTCGTCGTTCGGTGGGCTCGCGGCATCGGCGGCGTCGTTCGCGGCGGGCGCCGGTGGGCATGGGTCCATGTCCGCTCACGGGCCGATGTCCGCGGAGGGATCGACGTCGTCGCAAGGGTCGACGGGACCTCATTCGACCGGAGGTGTGCCGTCGGTCGCCGCCGGGTCGGCCTCGGCGCATGGCGCGCACGGACCGGCGACCTCGCGCGAGCCGGGCGCGTCACTCCCCGAGGTCTTCACGGCGGAGGACGCGACGAAGATCGTCGCGCGCGCGATCTCCGCGCGCGCGTCGGGCGCGCTCGCGATGCGCACCGACGTGGGGACCCGTCACATCGTGCTGCACGAGGGCGATCTGGTGACCGCGGCGTCGACCAGCCCCGACGAGACGCTCGCCGCGTTCCTGGTCGAGCGCGGCGATCTCGGGCGCGACCTGCCGTCGCGGATCGGCGCGCGTCTGCCGGCGTCGGGCCGCCTCGCCGGCGCGGCGCTGGTGGCCAACGGGTACCTGGCGCAAGACGATCTGTGGCCGGTGCTGCGCTCGCACGCCGAGTGGATCGTCGCCCGCGCGCTGGTGTCCGGCCCCGGCAGCTGCCAGCTCGAGGACGAGCCCGCGGGTCGGCTCAAGTCCGAGCCCGGCGTCTTCGGTGGCGCCGCGGGCGCCGAGATCTTCGTCGAGATCGTCCGGCGGACCATCCCGCCCGCCGCGGCGGTCGCGCGCCTCGGAGGCCCCACGACGCGCCTCGACACCGGCCCGCGCGCGACGCTGCTCGCCGAGTGCGCCCTCACCCAGGAGGAGGAGAAGATCGCGCGCGCGCTCCCCGGTCGCTCGGTGGGCGAGATCGTGGAGCGCGAGGGCGAGGACATGGTCAGCGTCGTGCTCGCGCTCTGCGAGCTCGACGTGCTCACGCCCCTGGCGGCGCCGCGGCGGGTGGCCGCCGACCATGCGCCCAAGGACGATCCGCTCGACGACGAGGCGGTGCGCGCGCGTGTCCGCGCCCGGCTGGCGCTGGTGCGCGAGGGCGACTATTTCTCGGTGCTGGGCGTGGCGCGCGAGGCGACCGCCTACGAGATCAAGCGCGCGTACCTCGATCTGCGGCGCACCTTCGAGCCCGCGCGGCTGCTCACGGCGCGGACAGTCGATCTGATGGACGACGTGCGCCTCCTGCTCGAGGTGGCGGACGAGGCGTACGACATCCTGAAGGACACGACGCGGCGGGAGCGATATCGTCGGGCCATCGAGGTCGCGCCTCCGGAGTGAGTTGCCGGAGGGAGAGACCCGCCCTCTTCCGTCCCCTCGGTGGGTGCCTCCCGGAGGCGCGCCGGTTGGTGGCGCGCCCCCGCGGTCAGTCCTCCACGAAGTCGAGGTCCTTCCCGTGCGTCTCCGGCAGGGCCGACAGCGACAGGCAGGCGACGACCATGACGACGGCGCCGACCGTGATGGCGCTCCACTGCACGCCGAGGGACCCCTTGAGCGCGGTGAACGCCATCGTCAGCGGAACCACCGCGCCGCGCACGAAGTTGGGGGCGGTGGTGGTGGCGGTCGCGCGGATGTTGGTGCCGAACTGCTCGCTCGCCATGGTGACGAACACCGCCCAGTAGCCGGTGCCGAGGCCGAGCGCGAAGCACGACGCGTAGAAGGCGAAGAGCGAGGACCGACCGAGCGTGAAGTACGAGGCGATGGCGGCCGCGGTGATGAGGAGGAACAGCGCGACCACCTTGCGGCGGCTCCGCAGCAGCTGGCTGAGCGCGCCGCTCGCGAAGTCGCCGATCGCCAGGCCGATGTAGTTGAACATCACCGCCTGGGCCGCCGCGGGCGCCGGCGCGAGACCGATGGTCTTGCCGATCTCGGGCGAGAACGTCACCAGGATGCCGACCGAGTACCAGATGGGGACGCCGCTCAGGATGAGGCACAGGTAGCGCTTGAGCCGGTCGCGCTTGCTGAACAGCGCGAAGAAATTCCCCCTCGTCACGCTGGTCGAGGCGACCTGCTTGAACATCCCGCTCTCGGTCACGCCCACCCGCAGCGCCAGCAGCGCGAGGCCCATGGCGCCGCCCACGAAGTATGCGGTCCGCCAGTCGAAGCGCTCTGCGACCAGCACCGCCACGATCGCCCCGCAGATGCCGACGCTGGCGACGATGGTGGTGCCGTAGCCGCGGTGCTCCTTGTGCATGATCTCGCTGACCAGCGTGATCCCGGCACCGAGCTCCCCGGCGAGGCCGATGCCGGCGACCAGCCGCAGGATCGCGTACGCCTCGACCGACTGCACCATCCCGTTCGCGATGTTGGCGAGGGAGTACATGACGATGCTGCCGAACAGCACGCTCAGGCGGCCGCGGCGATCGCCGAGGATGCCCCACAGGACGCCGCCGACGAGCATCCCGCCCATCTGCATGTTGATGAGCAGCACGCCCTTGTCGAGCAGGTCGGCCTCGGGCACCCCCAGCGCGCGCAGGCTCTTCGCGCGGACGACGCTGAACAGGATCAGATCGTAGATGTCGACGAAGTAGCCGAGCGCAGCGACCAGGATCGCCAGCTTGACGTGGCGGCTGGTCCTCGTGGGCGGAGCCCCCGACGGGTCCGGCGAGGGGGGTGCGGGCGCAGGGTCCTTCACGACGCCGTCATCTTCGCGCGGGAGCGGGCACCACGTCGACGACCGGCCGGCCCTCGGCGGCGCCCAGGAGGATGGTCGACCCCACGCCCGCCTCGCCCCGCAGGAGCAGCTCGGCGATCGGCGACTCGACGAGCCGCGCGATCGCCCGGCGCATCGGGCGTGCCCCCAGATCGGGGTCCCATCCGCCAGAGTCGAGCAGCGCCTCCACCGCCTCGTCATCGACCTGCAGGGCGACGCCGCGCGACTCGAGCCGCTCGCCAACCTCCACCAGCAGCATGTGCGCGATGCGCGCGACCTCGGCCCGGGCCAGCGGCGCGTAGAACAGCACCTCGTCCAGGCGGTTGTAGAGCTCGGGAGGAAGGGCCTTGCGTGCGGCGATCATCGCCGCGTCCTGCATCGCCGGGGCCCCCGCCTCGCCGCCGCCGGCGAAGCCGATGCCGCGCCGATCGCGCGCCTTCTTCATCTCCTCGGCGCCCAGGTTGGACGTGAGCACGATGACGGTGTTGGTGAAGTCGACGCGCCGTCCGCGGCCGTCGGTCATGCGACCCTCGTCGAACACCTGGAGGAACGCCTGCAGCACGTCGCGGTGCGCCTTCTCGATCTCGTCGAGCAACACCACCTGGTAGGGCCGCTTGCGGATGGCCTCGGTGAGCTGCCCGCCCGCCTCGTGACCGATGTAGCCCGGCGGCGCCCCCACCAGCCGCGCGATCGAGTGCGCCTCCGAGAACTCGGAGAGATCGAGCCGCGTCATGGCGTCGGGTGCGTCGAAGAGGGCCTCGGCGATCGCCTTGGCGGTCTCGGTCTTGCCGACACCCGTCGGCCCCAGGATGAGGAAGGTCCCGATCGGGCGCTGCCCGCGCAGCCCGACCGCGTTGCGCCGCAGCAGCGTGGCGATGCGCGCCAGCGCCTCGTCGCGACCGACCACCCGCCCCGCGAGCGCCTTCTCCAGGCCGAGCATGCGCGCCTGGTCGTTCTCCAGCAGACGCTCCTCGGGGATCGACGCCGCCTCGGCGACGATCGGCGCCACATCCATCGGGCGTAGCAGCGGCCGCTGGCCGCTCCGCCCCCGCGGCTCCGCGAGCACCATGCGCGCGCGGCGCGCCGCCGCGAGGTCGAGCAGCGCCAGCGCCTTGTCGGGCAGGGCGCGCCCCGGCAGGTAGCGGATCGACCATCCGACGGCGGCGGCGATCGCCTCGTCCTCCACCTCGAGGCCGTGATGCGCGGCGAGCCGCTCGCATGCGGCGCGGATCTGGAGGAACGCGTCCTCCGGCCCCGGCTCCTCGACCTCGATGGCGACCACCCGCCGCGCCAGCGCCGGGTCCGCCTCCACCGCGCGCTTGAAGAGCTCGGTGGTCGACGCGCCGAGCAGAGGCATCTCCCCGCGCGAGAGCGCGGAGCGCAGCTCGGCCGAGGCCTCGTCGGCCATCCCGCCGGCGAAGAGCTCGTGGATCTCGTCGAGGAACAGCACCACCTCGCCCCCCGCCCGCGCGACCTCGGCGCGGATCTGTGCGATGCGCTCGGCCAGCGCGCCGCGGGTCCCGGTGCCGGCGACCAGCTCGGGCACACCCACCTCGATGAGGCGTCGACGGCCGGCGGCGGGCGCCTGCGCGAAGCGCTGCGCGACGCCGTGCGCGACCATGGTCTTGCCCACGCCAGGCGCGCCGACCAGGAGCGGCACGTTGGCGCGCATCTTCCCCAGCACGTCGAGCACGCGATCGATCTCGGGCTCGCGCCCGACGACCGGCGACAGCTCGCCCCGCTCCGCCTCCAGCACCAGATCCCGCCCGATGGCGGCCAGCACCGGGAAGCGGGCCGGATCGAGCGCGGTGCGCGCCGGCGGCGCCGGCTCGCGCGGGCTGATCGACGACGGCACCCGCGTCGAGACCGGCGCCGTCTCCAGGAGCGGGTCGAGCGCCGGCGGAGGGTTGCTCGGCCGCGCCCGCGGCTCCTCGCGGCGGATCGGCTGCGGCGGCGGCCGCGGCGACGCCATGGGCTGGGTGCGCGGGACGCGCGCTCGCGGGGGCGGCAGGAGGGGAACGGTGACCCCCGCAGGTCGCTGGGGCGCGGGCGGCGCGGTCGACGGCGTCGCGACACCAGACGCGGGTCCCGGGGCTGCGACCGGCACCACCACGGCGCGGACCGGCGAGCGGCGCGCGGCGACCAGCCCGAGCGCCTGCTGCATCGCGGTCGCGCGGAGACGCGCGAGATCCACGCCGAGGGCGCCCAGGGCGCGGCAGGCGGCGAAGCGACGTTCCCCGAGCAGCGCGATGAGCAGGTGGAGCCCCGTCGGCTCGGTGAGC
>JBKJLX010000232.1:0-2959 GCA_046596645.1 Polyangiaceae bacterium | reverse complement strand
CTTCGGGTCCCCGTCAAGACCGAGTCCGGTGAGGCGGGTCTTCGCGCCGTGACCGCCCGCGGCGGAGCGCCGGATCGTGGGCGCGCCAGTCGGGCATGTCGACCGAGGGAAAGGTCGGGATCGCGTGCTGGCGCGTCCGCACCGCCTCCAGGCTCGTGGCGCCGGCGCTCACCACCGGGAGGTGTCGGAACGAAGTGGTCGCGTAGAAGAGCCGGTAGTGGAAGAAGTTCTTCTGCACGATGAGATCGGCGTCGCGGGCGCGCAGGCCCACCGCCGACCAGAAATCAGGGTGGATGGGGAGCGGTGGGCGATCCGCGACCACCACGTGGAACGAGCCCACGTCGAGGCGCACCACGCGGCCGAAGTCGGTCTCCGCGCGCGCTGCCACCACCACCTCGAGGGGCACCTCCGGCATGCCGTAGCCGGGCGTGCCCCGCAGCACGACCGAGCGTCGCGCGCCGAAGGGCACGTCCCACGTCTCCTCCACCAGCGCCGGATCGTGGACGGGGACGAACGCCTTCAGACCGCGATCGCGGGCCGCGAGCCCGCGGACGACGTGCGTGTTCCCGCCAGGGGCTCCGGCACCGACGATGTCGTCGACGTCCACCAGCGTGATCGGGCCCAGCCGGCGCCACGCCGAAGCTTCGACCTGGGTGAGCACCTCGTCGACGCTGCGGAAGGGAGGCAAGGGCGCGCGCCGCTCCGCCCACGCGCGATCGGCGAGATCGTCGGCGAGGCGCTCGGCGAGATCGAGATCGCCATCGGTGGTCACGTGCACCGCCCAGCCGAGGTCCTCGGCCGTCGTGTACATGTGCACCATGAAGAGGCTCGCCGACAGCACGCGCGGGTCCTCCTCCAGCTTGCGCAGGTGACGGAAGACCTTGCGCATGGGCGCCATGAAATCGATGGTGATGCCACCGCCCAGCACCATCGGCAGCTTGCGCCAGGCATGCACCGGCGCGACCTGATCACGCAGCGCGCGGATGAGGCGATTGCCTGCGCGGAAGCCGGTCGGCGCCAGGTCCCAGTGGGGGTTGGTGCGGTAGGCGATGAGGACGTCGACCGGATCGACGAGCGCGCGCGAGAGGTTCGCGTGCAGATCGTAGCTGACGGCCAGCTTCGCCTGAGGGCCCAGCACCTCGCGCGCCCGGCGGAGGATGACCCCTTCCGGCGCCTCGTCGAGATCCGTCACCTGCATCGAGCCGTGGAGCGCGAGGTAGAGCCCGTCGACCTGTCCCGCGCCGCGCAGCCGCGCGAGGAGGCGCCCCAGCAGCCAGTCGAACGTCTCGCGCGAGAGCGGCCCGCCGGGCACCGCCAGGCTCGACGTCAGGGGGACCGTCTCCACGCCGCCCGCCAGCCACGCCGCCTGGCGGAAGCCGGTGAGCTCGGCGTGGGGCATGAAGGACTTGAGCTCTGTGCCACGGAGGGTCGTCGCTGCCGCCAGCGCCTCGCCCTCGAGGTCGTGCATGCGCTCGAAGTCCTCGCGCCCGGTGGCCAGCGGCGAGAAGGCGTTCGCCTCGTGGAAGATACGGCCGTACGCGATGCGCAGCGGGCGACCGCCCCGACCCAGCTCGATGCGCTTCACCACGGGAGGTCGGGTACCGGGCCGGGCAGCGCGCGGCAAGGCCCGGTGGGACGCATCGGTCGGCGACCTGACCCCGGTGAGCAGGCCATGCGGCCCGGAAGCGGCTGCTGAACGGAGGGCTACTCGACGTCGACGTAGCGCTGCACGGTCCGCGAGCCTCCGCGCGAGTCGCGGACGATGGCCCACAGCGAGTAGCGGCCCGGCTCCTCGGGGGGGACCCACACCGTGGCGTGCGGCTCCTGGTAGCCCTCGACGGCGTCGTTGACGAGGCGCACCGCGCCGTCGAACTCGCCCGCGTCGGCGTAGTAGTTGACCCACACCACCTCGTCGAGCGCCTCTCCGTCCGCGCTGCTGCTGTCGGGGTCGACCTCGGCGACGTTCTTCGGGATGTCGAGATCGACGTCGTACGTCGTGCACTCGGCGAACTCGTCGGTCGCCGCGCAGCCCGTCTTCGCGCGCTCCTCGCGCTGCACCTCGCAGCGCGCGACCGTCGGGATGTCCGCCTCGGCGACCTCCTCGCCGTCGAGGAGGAACGCGCCCGGCTCGGGAGCTGCGTTCCGCCGCCCGTCCTCGTAGGCGTAGATGACGGTGTAGCCGGGGACGAACGCGTCTGGCCCCAGCCGGCGACCGCTCGCGTCGAAGCAGCCGAACGGAAAAGCCTGGGCCTCGGTGTCACCGGCGTCCTCCACGGGGCGCAGCTCGCCCGCGCACGCGGCGAAGAACACGAACGCAGTCGCGAGCTTGGGTCCGTAGGCCGGCACCTCGCGCGCCTGGAGCAGGTCCTCGTCGAGCTTCAGGGTGAAGGTGTCGAAGCCGGGACCCTGCAGGGCAAACTCGGTCGCGTCGACCGCGCCGTCCGACACCTGCTGGAGCAGCTGCCCGAGGGGCTCGTAGCAGTTGAAGTAAGAGTCGCCCTCCGGGTTGAAGCAGCCGCCGATCCACGTGATCTGGATGGGCGGGCGATCGTCGGTCTCGGTGCGCCCGTCGAAGTACTGCATCTTGAAGCGCACCGTCTCGCCCGGCGCCGCGTACGAGCCGCTCGGGACCTCGTTGCCGTTCGCGTCGACGACCAGCGCGTCCGCCTCCACCGCGAGGACACGCAGGCCGTTGACCAGGCTCGGCGGGTCGAAGGGCGTGGCGCAGCTGGGCATGCCGATGGCCCCGGCGACCATGGCGACCAGCGCGGCCAGCACGCCCCGGGCGCAGCCTCGATCCACGCGCTCGCTGGGGTGACGCGGGTTCATCAGAAGTCCGCCCGCACGCCGATGCTCGGCAGGATCGGCAGGCCGGTCACGCTCTGCCGCGCCGTGAAGTTGAAGTTGTAGCCGATCGCCTCGACGTTCTGGTTGTTGTAGACGTTCTGCACGTCGAGGT
>JBKJLX010000179.1:0-13360 GCA_046596645.1 Polyangiaceae bacterium | reverse complement strand
GCGGGGGTCGGTCACTGCCGCTGACCCGCGCCGCGACGCGCAGCGCGCGCCCGATGTAGCGGTCGGCGATGTCGTCGAGCTCGAGGTAGCGGTCCTCGTCCTCCGGCGTCCCCCAGTCCATCATGTAGACGTCGTGGCCCTGCCTCACCAGCCACTCGGCGAAGCTCTTCCCCGGGAGGAGATCGAGCACGTAGTGGCGGTTGATGAGCGACGGGACGAGGAGGACCGGCGTGCGCAGGCGCCGCTTGGCTCCGCCCTCGACGGGGACCGCCGCCGGCCGGTAGCGGAGCAGGCGCCACTTGTTCTCGCGGTGCACCACGTCGGCCGGGGTCGTCCCCACCGGGGGACGGCCTTTCATCATGCGCGCGGCGATCTTCAGGAGACGGTTCACGGTCAGCCTCCCTGGCGCGTGTCCTCGTAAAGCCCCTCGTACTCGCGCTTGAACGTCTCCCACACCTTCTTGCGGCGGACCTTCAGCGTGGACGTGAGGAGGCCGCCGGCGACCGTCAGCGGCACCTCCATGACGCGGAACTTCTTCACCTGCTCGAAGCGGGCGAGGTCGGCGTTCACCGCGTCCACCCGGGCCTGCACCAGCGCGTTCACCCGCGCCGCGCGCTCGCCCTCGCCGCCGCCCTTCGCGAGCTGGGCGTCGAGCACCTCGGGGTCGAGCCACACCCCGGCGACCAGGAACTTCTGGCCGTCGCCGTAGACGACCACGTGGGAGAAGAGCGGGTCGTCGGCGAAGCGGAGCTCGATGTTCGCCGGCGGCACGTTCTTGCCGCCGGCGGTGACCAGGATCTCCTTCTTGCGGTCGATGATCTGGAGGAAGCCGTCGTCGGTGAAGCGGCCGACGTCGCCGGTCTTGAACCACCCGTCCTCGGAGAAGACCTCCTTCGTCGCCTCCGGGTCCTTGTGGTAGCCGGCGAAGATGCTGGGCCCCTTCGCCAGGATCTCACCGTCCTCCGCGAGCTGGATCTGCACCGAAGGAATGGGCTTGCCCACGCTGTCGAAGCGAAAGGCGTCGGGCCGGTTGAGGGTCAGCGTGGGCGAGCACTCGGTGAGGCCGTAGCCCTCGAAGATCACCAGGCCGCACTCGTAGAACAGCTCCTTCACCTCGCGCTTGAGGCCGGCCCCGCCGGAGAGGCAGAAGCGCAGGCGACCGCCGGTCAGCTGCGCCAGGCGTGCCCGGCGCTTCTCGCGCTCCGGCTCGGCCGCCACCTGACCGGCCAGCTTCTCCCAGTACGCGGGCACGCTCATGAACACGTGCGGCCGCACCAGCGGCATCGTCGCGAGCACGGTGGCCGGCCCGTCGAGGTAGGTGGTGAACCCGAGGAGGTCGCCGATGGCCGCCTGACCCAGGCCGAAGATGTGGCTCATCGGCAGCCAGTGCACGTCGACCAGATCCTCGTCGATGAGGGTGCCGAAATTGCGCATCCAGTCGCGGCCGTTGGAGCCCACGTTGAGGTGGGTCAGGGGGACGCCCTTGGGGTTGCCGGTGGTGCCGCTGGTGTAGAGCATCAGGCCGGGCTGCTCGACGCGCACTGCGTCGAGGAGCGCGCGGAACGCGCTCGGCGACTCGCTCTCCAGCGCGGCGCCGCGCGCCTGCACGTCGCGCCAGGACACCAGGCGGTCTTGCACCTGGCCGAAGGAGGGAACGTCGCGTCCCTTGGCCCGGCGCGCCGCCAGCAGCGCGGCGACATCGAGGTCCTCGCCGAGGAGGACGATGGCGCGGACCGCGGCGTAGGAGGCCCAGCTGTCCACGACGCGGCCCAGCAGGTCGGCACCGTCGATGAAGAGGATCTTCGCGTCGCTGTGCTCGGCGACGTACGCCGCCTGCGACGACGTGCTCGCCGGGTAGATGGGGACCAGCACGCCGCCGGCGGACTGGATGGCGTGCGACGCGACCATCCACTCCACTCGGTTGGCAGCGAAGATGGCGGCGCGATCGGTCGGCGCCAGCCCGGCGTCGGCGAGCCAGCTGGCGGTGCGCGAGATCGCGGTGGCGTAGGCGCCCCAGGTGACCGAGCGCCAGTCGTCGCCGTCCTTCACCATGAAGCGCGAGCGCGTGCGCCGCTCCTCCAGCCGGTCGAAGACGGCGTGCGGCGCGGGGGCGATCTCCTCGTAGCGGGCGAGGTCGATGGGCATGGTCAGCTCCGTCCTTCGTGAGCGGTGGGGGCTGCCGCGGCGCCGCGCTCGGCGAGCTTCTCCTCGAGATCGAGCAGGCGGCTCTGGATCTGGTGGAGGGCGTGGAGGGTGCGCTCCTGATCGCGCTTGGTCGGCAGACCGACCGCGCCCCACGCCGCGGCGACGGCGCGATCGCTCGCCGCCTTGGTCTTCATGGCGGCGCTCAGGCAGTGGCCGGCGGGCTCGAGGACCAGCGGACTCCTCATGACCTGCTCGATCACCCTGGCGGTCTGCGTCTCCCACGCCCCGAAGTACTTCTTGAATGCGTCCCACCCGACCATGACGACCCTCCCGACTCAGAGACCCAACCGACGGAGCTCGCCCGCGGTGCCGAAGAGCGTGTCCTCTTCCCCGTCCTCCGCGGTCGCCCGGGCGACCTCGGCGAAGCACTCCGCGTAGAACGAGACCTGCCGTCGCGTGACCGAGGTGCCGACCACCGGCTCCACCGTGACCTGGGTGATCACGCGGTGCACCTGGTCGAAGGACAGCTGCGGCACGTCGAGCGACCCCAGCGCGTCGACCTTCACCTCGTAGACGTCTCGCCCTGCGTACGGCAGCCCCAGGGCGAAGCCGTTCTCGATCGTCCCCACCGCGACGTGCTCGTTGCCCACCACCACCGGCAGCGCGAGCACCAGGATGGGTTCCTGGTAGACCAGCAGCGTGCGCCCCTCCGGCGGGTCGGCCTCGGCCGAGGCCACGCCGAGCAGGTAGAGCCCGTCGTCGCGCAGCACGCCGATCGACTCCACGCGGCCGCCGGCGTCGAGCGGGGTCACGAAGGCGCCGTCCTCGGGGAACGAGTCCTCGTACCAGGCGTCCTCCGGCGTCTTGGGCGTGATGGAGAGGGCCCGGTCGTCGGCGTAGTCGATGGAGAGGTCCCAGTGCGTCTTGCCGTTCTCCTCGGCGGTGCCGCGGAGGTCGACCGGCCGCTCGGTGCCCGGCGGCGACACCAGGTATCCAATGGGGACGCCGATCGCCGCCGCCAGCTCGTCGCGCTGGATGACGCCGTCGAGATCGGGCGTGCAGGCAAGCTCCGCCGGGTCCTCGCTGGTCGCCGGCTCGCGCTCCGGCGGCAGGGTGAGGTTTTCGCCGCACGCGGACGTCGCGAGGGCGGCGAGCACCAGGGAGAGCAGGGGATGGCAGCGCTTCATGGTGACCTCAGAACGCGTAGAGCAGGCGGACGCGCCACAGCTGCGCCGGGGTGCCGTCGAGCCCGAGCGCCGGGTTCGAGAGGCCCTCGAGCGGGAACAGGGTCGCTTGCTCGAGGTGCGCCTCGAATCCCGACGCCGAGAGCCAGGAGAGGCTGGGGTCGACCTCGAACCCGAGCGGCGCTGCGAGGCCCGGCGTGCTGGTCGACCGCATCGCGAAGGAGGCGACGCCGGCCAGTGCCAGGCGCAGCTTCCCCACCGGCAGGTCGATCGCGTCCACGCGGACGTGGGGGCGGAGCACCACGGCGTCGGTCACCGTCCCGATGATCTCGCGGAAGAGGATGCGGTCGACGCGGTAGTCGGGGTGGAAGCGGAAGTTGTCGACCGAGCTGTCGAAGGGCGGGTTGGCCTGGGCGCCGTCGAGGTCGCCGAGCTGGGGCGAGGGCGCGCTGGGATCGGGGAAGGCGCCGAAGCCGGGCGCCGCGTCGCCGCTGGCCGCGGCGACATCGAAGCCGCCGCGGAAGCGACCGTCCTCGTCGCCGACCTCTGTCTGCACCGCCAGGCCCAGCTGGCTCGAGGTGATCGGCTCGCGGAAGCGCACCCCGGGCACCAGGCTCGCCTGCTCGATCGTGCCCACGATCCACGCCGCCTCCGTCTCGACCCGGAAGTGCTTGCCCTCCAGACGGAACCAGCCGTCGAGGGCGGTGGCGGTGTACCCACGGGGCACGACGCCGGCGGCGCCGGCAAACGAGGCCGCAGCCGGCAGGTACGTCGCGGGGACGTCGTTCTCCTGCCAGCGATGGGAGACGTAGGCGCCCCACTCTGGCGTCAGCTTGCCGGCGCGGTTGCGGCGCGCACGGACCACCGGGCCGCGCCAGTGCAGGGCAGCGAAGGTGAAGGTGTGGACGGCCGCGCTCGGCTCGAAGCCGATCACGCGGTCTCCCGTGCGGTCGGGCACGAAGGGGCCGGTCGCCGAGAAATCGTAGGCCACCGCCCACAGGTGGGAGGCCAGAGGCATGACGAGGGCGACGCGGTCGGCGGCGTCGCCCGAATCGGCGTCGGGGTCGTCGCCGCCGTTGGCGATCATGCCCAGGCCCCACTCGCTGCCGATGCGCCCGGCGGCCAGGATCCCGACCGGCGTCAGCACCTCGCCCCACGCGCGCTTGACGCGGATCGCGTCGTCGCCTCGCTGCGAGGTCGTGCCCTGGGGGATGCCGTCGGGCGCTCCGCCCAGCGCCACGTTGTCGAGCGCGTCGATGCGCGCCTTCACCGCCGCGCCGCCGCCGGGCAGAAAGATGTTGAGGTCGGTCCGCAGCCGCAGGTCGGCGACCGGGAACAGCTGGCGATCGGGCTCGGCGAAGGAGACGGGGTAGAGGAGCTGGCCGGAGGGCGTGGGGCCGCGATCGAGATCCAGGTTGTTGTGCAGCGCACCACGCAGCCGGAAGTAGCCGTCGAGCTCGATGACCTCGGGCGGCGCCTCCAGCCCGTCGCCATAAGAGGAGAAGCCGCTGGCCGCCGCGTCGCCGGCGACCACGAGCACCGCGGCGGCGAACGCCGCGCGCATCGCGCTCGCGGGGACGCTCACGGGCTCGGGGTCCCGGGGGCGACGGGAGCAGCTGGCGTGGCCGGCGCGGGGGTGGGGACCGCCGGCGACGGCGCCGTCTTGGTGGGGAACGCGCCCTCCACCGCGTCGGGATCCTCCGGCTCGGGGAGAGGCTCGTCGGGCCGGGCGGGGGCCGACGCCGGCGCCGGCGAGGTCGGCGCCGCGGCCGGCCGCTCGCGGAGGAAAGCTGCCAGGTCGCGCGTCGACGGCGCGCGCGCTTCGATCATCGGGAAGTGTCCGCAGCCGGGGTAGCTGATGAGGCGCGCGTCGGGCAGCTCGCGCAGCAGGCGCTCGCCGATGGAGAGCGGGGTCACCCGGTCCTCGCGCCCCCAGAGGAGGAGCACCGGCTTGTCGATCGTGCGGTAGCGCTTCTCGACCTCGGCATACTCCTGCCCGCGGATCGCCGCGAGCGCCCCGGCGTGGGTCCCGGGGCGCGACAGCTGCTCGGCGACGTTCTGCGCCAGCTCTTCGGTGACGAAGCGTGGGTCGTGGAAGCCGAGCAGGAGCTTGTCGTCGGTGCGCTCGTCGTAGAACGCGTCCATCAGCACCTCGCCGACGCCGGGCGCCCTCATCAGGAAGAACGCGGTCGGGAGCTGCTCCTGGTAGACCCAGGCGTCGTAGAGCGCGATGCGCTCGACGCGCTCGGGCTTCTTCAGCGCGACCTGCAGCGCCACGCCCGAGCCCCAGCTGTGGGCGACCAGCGCGACCGGCTCCTCGACCTCGAGCCGGTCGAGGACCTCCAGCACGAGGTCGGCCTGCGCCGCCGGCGAGTAGTCGCCGGGTGGCCGGCTGGTCCAGCCGAAGCCCTTGAGGTCGAGGGCGATGACCCGGTGCTCCTTCGCCAGCTTCGGCACCATCGGCTTCCACGTCCCCAGGGAGGACGCGAAACCGTGAATGAACACCACCGGCGACCCCTCGCCCTCGTCGAGCACGTGAACGCGCGCGCCGCCGGCGTCGACGAAGCGGGCGCCCTTCGGGGCGCCCGCCATCGGAGCTGGATGGAAGGGCGTGCACGCGGAGCTCGACAGCGCTGCGCCCAGGACGATCGCGGCGGCGAGCCCGCGCCTTGCGCGGTGGAGGAGGTGCGGGGGCATCGGCGTCAGGGCGAGAGGCGCCAGACCTCGGCCGCGTCGTCGAACTCGACCGAGGTCTCGTTCTGCTGCGAGACCACGCGGGCCACGGTGCCGAAGCACTCGGTGACGAACGCGTACGTGCGCTGCGTCGTGACCAGCGCCCCGATGGTGCGCGTGAGCTCGACCCGGACCCGGAGCGCGTCGAACTCGCCGTAAGGGGTGGCGACCGTCCCGCGCGCGTCGACCGCGTTCTCGTAGGACTCGGAGTACGTGACGAAGAACCCCTGGGCGAGGCCGCTGATGGTGGTGGCCGTCGACCACGTGTCGCCCTGGGCCAGGGGGAACGCCAGCACCGTCACCGGCGGGTCGTAGGTGAGCTCGGTGCGGGTGTTGCCATCGCTGGGGGAGACGACGCCGCGGAGGAGCAGCGCGTCGTCGGTCGCCTCGAACACGCCGAGCAGGTTCGCCTCCTCCGACAGGCGGCCGGCGTAGGTCGCACCCGGGAAGACGGACGCGAACCACTGCGTCTCCAGCGAGAGCGCCTCGGCCAGCGTGAGGTGATCGCCCGGCAGGTCGACGTCGAAGTCCCACGCTCTGTCGTCGCCGTCGCCGGTGCCCTCGGTGGCGAAGGGCGCATCGGTGGCGGCCAGGTAGCTGGCGCGGAAGCCGGCGAGCAGCGGCACCTCGTCGCGGCGAATCTCCCCGTCGCCCTCGGGGGAGCAGGTGAGGCCGCCGCCGCCCTCCCCGCTGGAGCTGCTGGTCCCCGCGGCGGAGGTCGCGTCCTCGCCGCCCTGGCCGGCGGCGCCGCCGCTGGCGGTGGCGTCTTCCCCGCCGCCGGAGCCGCCGGTGCCATCCTCGGTCGCGACGCAGCGGCCGGCCTCGCAGGCGCCGCTGGGACAGTCGCCGCCGGTGCGACAGCTGCCCGCGTCGTCGGTGGAGGCGGCGCACGCCTGGGTCAGCCACGCCGCCGCCAGGGCCACCACCCCGACCGCACCCCGCATCGCCAGTCCACGTCGCGCCACGATTGCCTCGCTTGCCACAGCGCCCGTGCATCGCCGCAGGGCGGGGCGAGCGGCAAGATGCTCCTCGCGCGACGGACCGTCAAGCGCGGAATGTTGCGCCGCAACAGAATGCGCCGCTGCTAGGTTTGCGCCGACCCATGGCGACCGCACCCGTCCTCGTGAAGAAGTACCCCAACCGTCGTCTCTACGACACCGGCCTGTCCCGCTACGTCACGCTGGAGGAGCTGACCGCGCGCATCCGCGGCGGCGTCGACGTGCGCGTGGTCGACGCCGCGAGCGGGGAGGACCTGACCCAGGCGACGCTCCTCCAGGTCATCCTGGAGACGCCCGCCTCGCGCCTCCTCCCGGCGGCGGTGCTGGCGCGCCTGGTGCGGATGCAGGACGACGCGCTGGCCGAGTTCTTCGGGCGCTACGTCGCGGGCGCGCTCGACATCTACCTCGTCGCCAAGCAGGGCGCGCACGCGGTGGCGCCAGCGTTCCCCCTGGCCACGCTCCCATGGAACGCCGGCAACGCCATGGCGCGGCTGTTCGGCGGCGCCGCGCCGGGCTGGGGCGACGCGATGGGCGCCCCCGCCTACGGGGCCCAGGTCGCCTACGGGGCCCCGGCCGCCTACGCCACCGCGCCGCAGCCCCCGCCCGGCTACGCGGCGCCGCCCCCGCCCCCTGGCTACGCCCCCCCGCCGCCCTATGCCACGGCGCCCACGCCCCCCCCGCCCCCGCCCCCCTCGGGCGGCGACGTTGCTGCAATGCGGGACGAGCTGGGCGCGATGCGGCGCGAGCTGGCCGCGCTGCGTGACGGCGGAAGCCGCCCCCGCGCCGGGAAAAGCGCCAAGAAGACTGCGGGGAAAGCGGCTCCGCGCGCCGCGGCGGCCCGAGCCCGCGGCGGCCGCGGCCACGGCGCCTGACAATGGTGCAGCGCAACAAAATTCGTTGACGGGACCGATCGCGCTGTCTAGGTTCCCGTCCTCGGTCGACGCGCCGGCGCGCATGGAGCGCGCGGCTTCGCCGTCCAGGTTGAAGGTTTGCCTCACACGGCCGGAGTCGCCTGCGGCCTCGGCAGGATGGTGAGGCAACAAGGAGCAATGACATGTTCTTCGACGCGTTCGTGCAGTCGCAAAAGGCCCTCGAGATCTGGACCAGGCTCACCCAGGAGCAGCTCGTCCGGATGGGCGAGATGGCGAAGCAGGCCGACGAGGTCTCTGGCCAGACCACGGTGCGCACCCGCGAGGCGATCGACGAGACCGCCCGCCTGATGAAGGCGTCGCTCGCCTACGCCACCGACCTCGGCACCGAGTGGCGCCGCATCACCCTCGACGTCGCCGCCAAGGCGACCGCCACCACGGCCCCCAAGGCCTGATCATCCCGCCGGAGGCCAGCGACGTCGACGGCGGCGCATGCATGTGAGACGGGGCGGGACATGGCGCAGCGGTACGAGCTCTTTGGACCATCGACGGAACGCTTCGGCAACCCGGCCCCCCTGGGGCTGCTCGGGCTGACCATCGCCTGCGCCGCGCTCGTCCCCATCGGGTTCGGCCACAGCCTGACGCCCTCCGGCCTGGGCAGCGCGGCGATGTACGCGCTGCTCTTCGGCGGGGGCTGTCAGTTCCTCTGCGGGCTGATGCTGTTCGCCAACAAGAACAGCTTCGGGGGCACCGTGTTCACCTGCTTCTCGTTCCTGTGGGGAATGAACGCCTGGGCGTTCCACTCGCTCTCCCAGGGGCGGGTGCCCGATCACACGGTCGGGCTCTCGGTGGAGATCGCGCTCTTCGTGATCTTCGCCGGCCTCACCTGGGGCTTCGGTCACTTCGGCCGCGCCCTCTTCATCTTCCTGGTCGACATCGACTTGCTGTTCCTCTTCCGCATCATCCGCAGCGTGACCCACACGCGCGCGATGGAGATGCCGATCGCGCTGACCACCGTCGGCCTCGGCGCCATCGGCCTGTACCTCGCCTTCGGCGCCCTGCTCAACCCGGTGGTCGGCCGCGTGGTGTTCCCGGTGGGGCCGCCGGTCTTCCGCGCGCCTCCCAGGGCCGCCTTCGACTGGTCGCGCCGCCGCGCCATCTTCACCGCGCTCTACGCCCAGTGGGAGGCGTCGTCCTTCCGCCCGCTCGCCTTCGACGAGCTGCGCGCGCAGCTGGTGGCGGCTGGCGTCGTCGCCGACGTGACGCCCGACCTCGCCTACCTCGCCGAGCTGGGCTTCGTGGTGCTCACCACCGCGGCGGACGATCCCCACCGCATCCTCGAAGCGCGCCTGCACGCCAAGGGCGTCGACATTCACGAGCAGCTCGTCTTGAACAAGTACGCGGGCGCTGCGGGGGGCGCGCATTGATGGAGGTTGCTCGGCGGGGCGACGATCCGCGCGCGCTGGTGCCCGACTACGAACGGCTCCCGAAGGGCATCGAGCGCTCGGACGGCGCATACTTCATCGAGGCGGGGGCCGAGTGGCGGGGGCGCCTGGCCCTGCGTTTCGCGCGGTAAGGCCAATCCGCGAAGCGGATCGGTGTGTCAGTCGCGCTCGCCGCCCTCGTCGGTCTTCACCACCGTCGCGGCGAGGAGATCGTCCAGGATCTCGCGTGCGCTGCGGCCCGCCCGGAGCGGCGCGAGCTCGCCGACGAGCGGCCAGACCGCCTCGCGCAGATCGTTCGGAAGGATGGTCTGCAGGTATTCCAGCGCGGTGCCGCGATGGCGCATGTCCTCGTGGTAGAGCGCACGGTAGGCGATCCGCAGCGGCTCCCGCTCCAGGTGGAGCGCGAGGATCGTGAACACGTGGTCGAGGGTGCGGTCGATGCGGTCGCGCGCCAGCACGTCGTCGACGAGCGCGCTCGCGCCCTCGGCCTCGGTGGGCTCGTCCTCCAGCTCGATCGGCGCGGCGCCTGGCGCCTTGCGTTCGACCTCGAGCAGGATCGCCTCGACGATCTTGTCGCGCGAGATGACGATGTTCGCGTTGGCGTCGGACATCTTCATCAGCGCTCTGCCGCAGGCGTAACGCACCTCGAACCGATCGTCGGCGATGCCGAGCAGCAGACCGTCGGCAGCGCGCTGCGAGGTGCAGGACGAGAGCGCCAGCGGGATCCGACGGCGGACGACGAAGTCCATCGCGGGATCGAGCAGGGCGTCGACCAGCTGGCCGGTCATGACGGGCGCGGCGCGGCAGAGGGCCGAGAGCGCCTCGGCATGCAGGTCCTTGTGCGCGAGGAGCAGGATCAGGAAACCCGAGAGCGGGGAGGTCGTGCGCAGCTGCAGCCGACGGATCGCCCGCGCGCTGGACGCGATGTCGCCCGCGAGGAGCGTCCGCCCGTCCGGCAGGGCGAAGGGGTGTCTCAGTGCGTCGCTCGCGGGCCCCATGGCTCGCCGTGAGGGCGGTGGCGCGTCGAGGGTGCGGCTCGCGGGTGGCATGTCGTCGTCGGGCACCGCCGCCGCCAGCGGCGCCTCGTGGCGCGGGCGCAGCAGCTCGACGCGCTGGATCAGGTTGTCTCGCTCCTGCGATTCGTCGCTCTCGGCGATCGATCGACCGAGGTGGATCAGCGAGGGAAGATCGAGCTTGCTCGCGCCCGCCCGCAGGCCGTCCTCGAGCGCGGTGACGTAGCCGACGTGGAGCGCTCGCGTGACGGGCAGGGTGAGGACGGCGAGGACCACGACGCCCGCGAGCAGGAAGGTCGTCGAGTGGGCGCCGGTTGCGGTCAGGGCCGCGAGGATCATCCCGGCGCCGAGGACGGTGCCCAGCCGGTCGAAGCCGACGTCGATGAGGGCCTTGACCGACCGCTTCTGCTCGGAGGCGAGCGGCGTGTAGAGCAGCTCGTACGCGGAGCGATGGAGGGTGTTGCGCTGGACCGCCTCGGCTCCGCGGAGCATCGACGCGCTGAGGAGGCCTGGCACCGCGAGGCCGAGCGCACCTCCCAGGATGATGATCCCGGGCAAAAAGGCGATCGTGACCGCCAGCCCCAGCTTCGCCAACGCCCGCTGGCCGAGGGCCAGCTGGAGCAGGAGCGAGAGGACGCCCACCGAGAGCCAGAAGAGCGAGAAGAACTCGAGTAGGGGGGCGCCCTTCCCGAACGTCGCCGCCGCCTGGAAGCTGAAGAGGTAGTCGAGCAGGCTCGACATCGTCGCGCCGAGCGCGACGAGGAGCGCGAGGTTGCGCAGGAAGGGCTCGCGGCTGAGGACGGACAGCGCCGAGATCTGTGCCGGGATCGGGTTGTCGAGGATGCCCTCCGCCGGCGGGCGCCCTCCGTCGACCGGCTTGCGGGCGCGGATGAGGAAGGCGCCGATCACGCAGGCGGCGTGGAGGGAAGCGAGCAGGATGAGGAGCGTCGGCAGCGCCACGAGCGTCGCCACGCGCCAGGCGAGGACGCCACCGAGGACGCCACCGAACGTGCCGCCGGCCGCGATCCGTCCCACGGCGCGCTTCGCGCTGTGCGGGTCAAACCGCTCGTTGATGAGCGACCAGAACGCCGAGATCATGACCGGGCCGAAGAGCGCGGTGTGCAGGTAAAAGGCGATCGCCATCGCCGGCTGGGAGATGAGGCCGACGGCCCACTCGGCGACGATCGCGACCGCGCTCGCCCCGAAAAGAGCCGGCATGATGGCCGCAGGTGACCGGCGCGCCATGAGGCGCGCGAGCCATGACACGGCCAGCAGCGAGAGCACCGCCCCGGCGACCATGACGGCGGGGAGCCTCTCCACCGGAAAGGTCGTCAGGAAGAGGGCATCACGGACCGCTTTCCCCGCGACCTGGTGCGCGATCATCGCGGCCGACGTGAACGCGGCGGCGCTCGTGCCTTCGACGTGTTTGCCTGGGTGCACTGCCAGTACGAAGGTAATCAGACGTCCCAGCGAGCGTAGCGATCAGTCGTCGAAGCCGCCGTAGGCCTTCTTCTTCAGGCCCTGGATCGCCTTGGCGCGCTCGGCGGCCTCGGTCGCGCGCCGCTGCTCCTCGGTCTTCCGTGCGGCGTCCTGCTCCTTCGCGAAGCGCTCCGCCGCGACCTTGGCCTGCTCCTCCCGCTCGAGCTCGCGGCGCTCGCGCGCCTCGCGCTCGGCGGCGAGCCGTGCCGCCTCCACACGAGCGGCCTCGTCGCGGCGCGTCGCGTCGTCCGCGCGGCGCCGCTCCTCGTCCCGCGTGACGGACGCGGGCGGCGAGGAGCCGCTGAGAGCGACCGTCCCGGCCAGCGCCTCGCGGGCCGGCCGCACCGGGGCCCCCCCGCCGGCCCAGGGCAGGCCCGCGGGGGGCACGTTCGGAGAGCGGCGCGCCGCGGTTGGCGCCGCAGGTCGCGAGAAGGGCAAGGACCCCGGCACGCCCTCGGGGGAGGGGTTGGTCATCCCCGCCCGTTCGGCATCGGGCTCGACCAGCATCGTGCCGCGGACGCTGGGCGCCGCGGGTTGTTCGAGCAGCATCGTGCCGCGGACGCTGGGCGCCGCGGGCTGTTCGAGCAGCACCGTGCGCGAGGCGGCCGACGCCTCGACGGACCTGCGGCCGCCGGCGGCATCGCCGACGATCGACGCCGGCCAGCCGACCGTCTGCCCGACCTCCACCAGCTGAGCGGCCACGGTGGGACGCGCCGGAGCCGGCGAGGCGAAGGTGGCGCGCCAGACCAGCACCGCGCTCTTCTCCTCCGCGTCGAGGTGCAAGGACTCGAGACGGAGCGTGAGCGCCTGCGGACCACCCTCCCCGTAGAGGCGAGCGACGGCGGTCAGCCCGGGAAGCCGCGTGTCGAAGACCGCGTGCTCGGCGTTCATGCGCTCGAGCACGATCCGCTCGTCCCCGCGCAGGGCCGCGACCCGCTGGTCCGCCGGAGCCGCCTGGAAGAAGCGGTGATCGAAGCCCTCGGGCAGGGCCACATCGCCGCTGGCCACCCTCGGGTGGTGCGCGCCCAGCAGTCCCGAACGCGCCGCGAATCCGGACGGCACCGGGCAGAAGCCCACGACCGCGTCCACGTTCTGCGGATCGAAGATGTTCGGCCCCTCGTCGGCGGTCCGGCCCTTGCCGCGGCCCAGCGGGTTCGCCTGGAACCCGATCCCTCCCACCGCGCTGCAGTAGTCGAGCTGCAGACCGTCGACCGGGCGCGGCTCTCCCCGGCGGTCCTGTCGACCCCGTACCAGCAACGTCTTGTCGACGAGCCGCGCCCCGTCGCTGCGGAATACCGCCAGCCGCACGGTCGCCTCGATGGCGCCGCCGGCGTGGGCGCACGCCATCAGCGTGATCTCGGGCTGCTGCAGCGAGGGCACCACCTGCCGTGGCGTGCGGAAGATCGGACCCGGCATCGTGTAGTGGTCGGCGCGCAGGAGCGCCTGGGGCTCGGCGAGCGTCGCGACCCCTCCATGCACGAGCCGCACGTCGGC
>JBKJLX010000170.1:0-10818 GCA_046596645.1 Polyangiaceae bacterium | reverse complement strand
GCCGCCCAGCGCCCGGGCGGCGGCACGGAGCGCCCCCAGACCGACGCCGCGCCCCGAGGTCTCGGTCACCGCGTCGGCGGTGGAGAGCCCGTCGCCGAAGACGGCCTGCGCCAGGTCGTCCGGCTCGGTGCAGGGCAGGCCGAGCGCCGCGGCGCGCGCCGCGATGAGGTCCCACGCCGGCCCGCGACCGTCGTCCTCCAGCTCGAGGGCGACGCCCGAGGACGTGGCGGTGCCGCGGAGCACGAGCCGACCCACCGGCGCCTTGCCGGCCTGTCGTCGCTCGTCGGGGGTCTCGATGCCGTGATCGATGGCGTTTTGCACCGCGTGGACCAGGTTCGAGAGGACGGAGGCCCAGCGGCCTCCGTCGATGACGACGTCGGCGCCCTCGAAGACCACCTCCAGCGGCTTGCCCGCCTCGCGCGCGGCGCGCAGGGCCTGCGCCTCGACGCGGCAAAGGTGCTCGCGGAGGGCCTCGCCGCTCGTGCGTCCGGAGACGCCGGCGGTGCTCGAGGCCCCGAGCATGACGCCGGCGCGGGCGACGACGCGATCGACGGCGCCGACCAGCGAGGCGATCTCCTCCGCCGAAGGCCCGCGGCCGTGCTCGACGCAGGCGCTCTCCAGCTCGTGGCACGCCGCCGCGATGCGGTGGAACCCGGCCATCCGCGCGTTGCCCTTCAGGGTGTGGACGGCGCGCGCGAGCGCCGTGGCGTCCGAAGCTCCTGCTTCCATCGCGCGCGTCGAGGCCTCCGCCTCGCCCAGGAAGGCGCACACGGCGCGCCGGTCGTCGAGCAGCGCCGAGAGGAGGTGGAGGTCCTCCTCGCGGTCGGCCTGGTGGCGCTGCTGGGTCAGCTGGTCGGTCACGTCGGTCACGACCACGACCGCCCGCAGCTCGCCCTCGTCCGACGGGATGGCGCGGTACGCGACGCGGTAGTGCGACGCCCCGACCACCAGGGCCGCGGGCATCTGCTCCAGGGTGAGCTCGATGGGGAGCACGTCGTCGACCACGGCTTGCCAGGCGACGACGGTGCTCTCGGCGAAGTCCGGGGACAGCCGCCGGAGGACCTCGAACCACGAGGACGACTCGCCGGCGGCGCCGAACCAGGCCTCGGCGGCGCGTGAGCGCTCGGGCGCGAGGCGGCCGTCGCGATCGATGGTGAGAAAGCCCTGCTCGACGTTGTCGAGCAGGAGCCGCACGTCGCGGTGCCTCAGGTCGAGGGCGCGCGTGCGCTGCTCGACCTTGCGCTCGAGCCCGATCACGTTGTCGAAGAAGCTCCGCGCGATGAAGCACGCCGCCACCGACTCCAGCACGATGAAGAGCGCGTGCACCGCGACCACCCCGAAGGCCGCGTCGTAGTTGAAGACGCTGGCCGGGTAGAGGAGCCAGACGGCGAGGTGGTGCAGCGCCACCGTGGCGGCGGCGACCACGATCACCCTCGGATTGCCGAAGACAGCGAGCGTCGCGACGACCGCAAAGAAGTGGAAATGCATCTCGATCTGCATCGGCCCCTGACCGACATGGACGAGGATGCCGGCGAGGAGGATGGCGGAGACCCCGCACACCACCGAGAGCTGCCGCGGCTCCACCACGCGCGCCGCGAGCAGCGGGCCGGCGAGCGCCGCAGCGCACAGGGCCATGGTCTGCAGGATGTCCGTGTCGTTCCACCAGGCGATCAGCGTGAGCACCGGCAGGTGGACCCCGAGGACCCACAGCGCGATGCGGTTGAGGCGCTCGAGGTAGGCGCGCTCGAAGGCGCTGACCGTGGTGGGCAGGCTGACGAGGCGGATGACGCTGCGGAGGCGCATGACGATCTTTCCGTCGCAGCACGTGGTGCTGGCGACTCTCCACCTAGAGCAGTGAGAGCTGGCGGAGCCGGTCGCTCACCGCGCACCCGAACAGGGGCAAGGGCCCGGGTGGCGTGGCGCTGCGCGCAGCCCGCAGCAGCTCGACGTCCGCCATCGCGGTGCCCTGCTTGCGGGGGCTGTAGCCGCCGACGTACCGAGCATGGCCAGCGGGATCGAGGGCGATCAGGAGCGGCACCGACTCGATGTGCAGCTCGTCGTGCAGCGCCTCCGGCAGGGTCGGGACCACCCGGAAGCCGCGCCGCTCGAGCGCGTCGAGGCCGGGGACCCGACGGCCGACCCACACCACGATCTCCTCGGTGTCCGAGGGCCGAGCCGAGGTGGCGAGGTGCTCGACAATGCGCGTGGAGCACCCGCACTCCGCGTAGAGGACGTGAAACGCCGTCCAGCGGAGCGGCTCGCGGCGGAGCGCGGCCAGGGCCGCATCGCGAGCCACCGTGGGATCGGCGTCGCGGTAGGGGAGGAGGTGGCGGCCCTGGAGCGCACCGCCCAGGGCGGCCACGCTCACGAACCAGATCGCGAGCAGCACGGCCACGCCGCGGCGGCGAGCTCGGGCCCCTTCGGGCGCGGGCGGGGGGGACGAGCTCATGGCGGCCTAGAAGAAGACCGCGCCGTCGGACATCGGCTCGCCGGCCCCGGCGGGGGGCTGGAGCGCGAGGCCAGGGCCCACGGCGCCGTCCAGCGCGACCAGGAGCGGCCAGGGACCGTGGACGAAGTGGTGGCCGAGAGCGCGCCGCGACGTGGTCTCGATCCGCAGGTCAGTGCTGACCAGGGAGGTCGGCAGGCCGATCGACACGTGGACCCCTCGCTCGAGGAGCGCGAGCTTCACGCCTCCCAGCGTCATGTTCGACAGCTCGCGCGACCAGTCGGCCAGCGCCTCCGGCCCATGGTCGCCGACCGGGTTGGTGATGGCCATCATCGGCCAGGGCGCCGACAGGACCAGGCTGCCCGCCATGTGCTCGCCGGCGAACCCGACGAGGGCGACCGGGTCCGGCCAGACGGCGCGGGAGGGGTCGAACGGCCCCTCGTACTGCAGCGAGACGCCGAGCGACGCGAAGAGCTCGGTGACGGCGGCGCGTAGCATGTCGGACAGCTCCTGACGGAGCTCACCGCTGGGCGTCGTCATCTGGGTGCGCCGAGCCATCGGGTGCGCCGGGTGCTGCCGCGGATAAAGTTCGAGAGCCACGTCGACCTCCGTGGGAGGCGCCATGCCGCCCGGTCCGATCAGCATGACGGCACGACGGAGACGGCACTCAAGCCGGTAGCGGACGTGAAGCGGCGAGCGACCTCGGGGGCAGGGGCCGGGGCGGGGGGGTCGGCGGCGACGACGCGGTTGCGCCCCCCCTTCTTGGCGACGTACATCGCGGCGTCGGCGCGCTCGAGCAGCGCCTCGAGCGACTCGCCGGGGTGCCGCAGGGCCACCCCGATCGATGCCGTCACCGCCAGCGCGGGTCCGCCGTCGAGGGGGGTCGTCGCCGCGGCGATCGCCGCGCGGACGCGCTCCGCGGCCACCAGCCCGCCCTCGATCGTGCCCCCGGGGAGGGCCAGCACCAGCTCCTCACCGCCCCAGCGCGCCGCCAGGTCGCTGGTTCGAAGCTCGTCGCGCACGGTGCGTGCGACGGTGCGGAGGACCCGATCGCCCGCGCCGTGGCCGTGGCGGTCGTTCACCGACTTGAAGTGGTCGACGTCGAGGATGGCCATCGCGATGCCGCCGCCGTGGCGCTCGATGCGGGCCAGCTCGCGCCCCGCCCAGTCGAGGAAGGAGCGCCGATTGGCGAGGCCGGTCAGCGCGTCGGTCGCGGCCAGGCGCTGCGTCTCCTCGACCAGGGTCGTCATGCGGAGCGCGCCGCCCAACTCGCGTGCGACGCTCGTGGCGAGGGCGGCTGCCTCGTCGGCGTCCTCGGCGCGCGGCCCCAGGGCGAGGACGCCCAGCTCGCGGCCTCCGAAGGTCACCGCGCGCACGACCGGGGGACCCTCTGGCGCGCCGCCCGCGGGGTCCTCGTCCTCGAGGAGAAAGGCCTCGTCGTCGCCGGCGCCGAGCGCCGATCGCGCCTCGGCCAGGGCCTGCTCGCCTTCCCCCTCCCGGTGGTGGAGGCCGAGGAAGCCGCTGGCGGGCGCCCGCAGCGCGAGCCAGCGGTAGCAGTGGATCTGCGACAGGAGCTGGGAGAGCAGATCGAAGAGGTGCGCGGTGGAGTCGCTGCTGGCGAGGGCGCGGATCTCGGCCGCGATCACCGACTCGAACAGCGCAGCGTCGAGGTGCCTCGCGATGCGGTCGCGCACGTCGGCGGTGCCCGCGAGCTGCAGGAAGAAGTCGTAGCGGGCGGGGGCGTTGTCGATGGCGCGCCGCAGGACCCGCACCAGCTCGCCCATCCGACCCTTGCCCAGGAGCGCGAAGGCGCCCGCCCGCTCTGCCCAGAACCGGTTGCGACGGTTCTCCTCTTCCCCGCGGAGCAGGACGGGCACGCCCAGGGTCGCGACCTCCGAGCGAAGCAGGCGGCAGAGCTGGATGCCCGAGACGCCCGGCATCCAGAGGTCGGCGATGATCACGGCCGGTGGGTTGCCCAGGGCCGCCGCGGCGCCCTCGACGCCGTCCGCCGCAGTCTCGACGAGGAAACCGATGGAGGCGAGGCGGCGGGCCAGCGCGTTGCGGGACGCCTCCACCGGATCGACCAGCAGGATGCGCGCCGTCTCCGGAGAGTGCGACGCTGGTAGGGGAGTCGGGAGCAGGTTCATGGCAGACCGCTCCCCAGCAAGAACCGGCGCATGAGCTTCACACGTCGCTACCGGGAGTGGAGGACTCGTGCCGAGCGCGAACGCCTGGAAAACGAGGTCGCCGACGCGCTGGCGCGGGGCGAGCCGGAGCGCGCAGCGTCAACCGCCCGGCGCAGCGTCGACGTGTTGACGCAGGTCGCGCCCGACCACCCCGACCTCCCGGTCGCCCGCTACGCACTCGCGGCGGCGCTCCTGGCCGCCGGCGACGCCGCCGCCGCCGAGGAGGAGGGCCAGCGCGCCCTGGACGCGCTGCCCTCGCCGCCGCCGCCCGATCTCCCGCGCGCGATGATCCTGGAGCTGCTGGCCAGCGCCGCGGAGCGGCGGGGTCACGCCGCGTCGGTCGAGCAGCGCCTCCGCGCTCTGGTGGAGGACGTAGAGCGCCTCACGCACGGGCGAGACCGGGATCTTCGCCTGGCCGCCGCGTCCACGCGGCTCGGGCTCGCGCTGGCGCGCGCCGGGCGCGCCGCCGACGGCTGGCCGCACCTGGCGCGGGCGGTGGCGCTGCGCAAGGCGCGACTCGGCCCCGCCGACCTCCTCCTCGCCGAGGCGCTCCACAACGCGGCCACCCATCGCATCGCGGGGGCGCCGCTCGACGAGGCGGCGAGGCGCTTCGATCAGGCGATCTCGATCGCCGCAGCGTCGGGCGACGAGGGGCGCGAGCTGGAGGAGGCCGCGCTCCACAACCTGGCCGGGCTGCGCGAGGAGCAGGGCCGGGACGAGGACGCGCAGGCCGCCTGGGAAAAGGCGCTGGAGCGTCGTCAGGCGCGCCTGGGCATGGAGCACCCGTCACTTCGCGCCACGCTGGTCCGCCTGGCGCGGCTGCGCGCGCGCACCGGCTCGACGCTGCAGGCGGGCGTGCTCTACGAGCGCGCCTTCCGGATGGCCCGGGGGGAGCTCGGCGAGGACAGCGAGGTCGCCCGCGCCCTCCTCGCGTGGCGGCGCGACACGCTGGGCGGAGGCGACGGCGGGCCGGATGGTGGCTGACGTCACGTTTCGCGCCGCGTAGCTTGGCCGCGTGATGACGCGACTCCTCCTCGCCGCCGCCCTCGTCCTCGTCTCGGCCTGCAGCCCGCGGACGCCGATCGACAACGCGATGGGCGAGTACGACGACGGCGACTGGGTCGACGCCCTCGATCAGCTCGAGCGCGCCGAGCTCTCCTACACCGGCGGCCGGCTCGGACCCGAGTACGAGCTCAAGTACCTGGCGTATCGCGGGCTCGCGCACTGGCGGCTGGCCAAGGAGAAGGGCGACAAGAAGGAGCGCCGCCACGCCCGGCCCCTGATCGTCCGCGCGCTCGACCGCTGGAACCAGATCCCCGAGGCCAAGGCCGAGAGCTGGCTGCCCCCGGCCATCGTGACGGAGCTGGAGCAGGTCGCCCGCGAGCTCGAGAGCTCGCAGAAGGCCTCCGCGGGCGAGTGACGCGGCGCGCGGCGGTCAGCCCGCCCGGCCGCTCAATCCGCCCGACAGCTGAACCCGGTGGGGCAGGACTCGACGATGATCACGTCGTCCCCGCACTCGACGTGGGCGGCGACGCACTCGTCGTAGGCCTCGTCGGTCAGGCAGCTCCCGTTCTGTCCCTGGCTGCGCGCCTCCATCTCCTGGTCGCAGCGCGCCGTCGCCTCCTCGTCGGCGAAGCCGCCGTCGCAGGCCATCGAGGTGAGGGTCATCGTGGTGAGGGCCAGCGCACCGAGGAGGAACGCGCCGCGCGAGCGCCATGCCTTGAGCATCATGGCGGCGCAGCTTAGCCGGAACCCTCGACACCGAGCAGCCCCCAGGTTCCCGCGCCCGCCACCTGGACCCAGGCGCGGCGGACCTTCGCGGGCCGCCCGGTCGCCTCCACCGCGGCGGCGGCCTCGTGAAGCTCCCGCTCGCAGGCGAGCTTCAGGTCGTCCACCGTCTCCCCGGGGCCCGCGGTGCGGCGGATCCACAGGCAGCCGGCGGGCATCAGCCGGCCCTCCCAGCGGTCCTGCCAGCGGCGGCCGCACAGCTCGGCGCGGAGCAGCTTCCTGGCGTCCGGGCTCGCCCCCGGGTCGAGCTCGTAGGTGAGGGTCGCGATGAAGGCCATCTCGCTCGCGACGCTACCAGCAGAAGGGCCGTGGGGTTTACGCTGCGGCCCGCCGTGCACGTCCACCTCATCGCCCCCTCCAACGAAGATTCGACGTACATCAAGCCGCTGTGGGCGGCGACGCTGGCCGCCCACACGCCGCCCGACGTCGAGGTGACCTTCCGCGACGACGGGCTGGAGCCGCTCGACCTGGCGGTCGACCTGGAGAAGGAGCGGCGGACGCCCGATCTGGTGGGCATCAGCGTCAGCTCCAAGACCGCCGCACGCTCCTACGCCATCGCCGACGCGTACCGCGCGCGCGGCGCCAAGGTGGTGCTGGGCGGTATCCACGTGACCGCCCTCCCCGACGAGGCGCTGAAGCACGCCGACGCGGTGGTCGCCGGCGAGGCCGAGGGGCTGTGGGGTGACGTCGTCGCCGACGCCAGGGCGGGCAAGCTGGGTCGCTCACGGTCCCTCACCAGCCGCAGCATCTACAAGAACGCCGAGATGCCGCAGCTGGTCGATCTGCCGCGGCCGCGGCGCGATCTGTTCAAGTCGGTGAAGTACGTGCCCTTCGACGTGGTGCAGACGACGCGCGGCTGCCCGTTCCCCTGCGAGTTCTGCAGCGTCTCCACCTACAACGGAACCACCTTCCGCTTCCGGCCGGTGCGCGAGGTCATCACCGAGCTCGAGCTGGACTGCGGGCCCCGCGTCCTCTTCGGCGACGACAACGTGATGATCCACACCAAGTACAGCCACGAGCTGTTCGAGGCGATGGTCCCGCTGAAGAAGTCCTGGGTCGGTCAGGCGAGCCTGGCCGCCCTGCACCGCGTGGACAACATCGAGGTCATGGCGCGCTCCGGCTGCAAGGCGCTCTTCATCGGCTTCGAGTCGGTCGACGAGGGGACGGTGCGCGGCAACGGCAAGAAGCAGAACAAGCCGAGCAAGTACCGCGACGTCGTGCGCAAGCTCGCCGACCACGGCATCGCCGTCTGGGGCAGCTTCGTCTTCGGCTTCGACGAGGACCGCGGCGACTCCTTCGACAAGACGGTCGAGTTCTGCGTCGAGTCCAAGGTGACGATGGCGCTCTTCGCCATCCTCACGCCCTACCCGGGCACGCGCCTCTACAAGCGCCTGGGGGAGGAGGGACGGCTCACCCGCGACCGCTGGTGGCTCGACCCCGACCACGACAAGCTCCACCCGTTCTACCGGCCGGCGCAGATGTCGGGCGAGCAGCTCAAGGCGGGCTGGGTGCGGGCCTGGCGGCAGCTCTACTCCTACCCCAACATCGCCCGCCGGTTCGACCCGGGGCTCGACCACTCCTGGATCCAGAACGTCGCGTTCTGGCCCATCAACCTGATGATGCACGAGCTGGCCGAGCGCAAGATCGGCAAGGGCGACAAGGCCTGGCGCAAGCACCGATCGCTGGAGATCCCCTTCGGTCTTTGAGCTGCCGCGCGATCAGGCCGTCAGGTCCGTGTGGTCATCGCGGCCGCCCGGCCCTAGTCAGCTTGCCCTGAGCGCGTCCAACCCCTCGAATGCCGACAGAGAATCTCCTCCGCCACCAGGCCGCGCTGATCCGACTGGCGCAGGTTCGTGCTCGAGGGCTCCCGCACCAGCGCGCCATCCTCGAGGCCGCCGCGGAGACGCTGGCGGTCGGCCAGGCGGGGTTCTGGGCGCTCGCAGGCGGCGGCCAGCAGCTGGTGTGCAAGCTCCAGTACCGGTCGAGCACCGCCACCTTCGACGCGGGCACCGTCCTCGAGGCGGCCGCCTACCCAGCCTACTTCGCCGCGCTCCACGCCCGAGAGGTGGTGGTCGCGCACGACGCCGTCACCGACCCGAGGACGCGCGAGTTCGCCCCCGGATACCTGGCGCCGCAGGGCATCACGGCGATGCTCGACCTGCCGGTGTGGCGCGAGGGGCACCTGGTCGGCGTGCTGTGCCTGGAGCACATGGGCTCGCCCCGCCGGTGGACGCAGGAGGACGAGGACTTCGGCCGTTCCATCGCCAACATGATCTCGCTGGCGCTGGAGGAGGAGGCGCGCGGCCGCGCCGAGGAGCGCTGGACGCTGCTATCTCGCGCGACCGGCGAGGTGGTCTGGGAGCGGGACGTCGTCGGCGACCTCATCGAGTGGGCCGAGGGCCTCGCCGCGACGCTCGGGCACGAGGTGCCGGGCCTGATCACCAGCACCGACTGGTGGCTCGCGCGGGTGCACCCGGCGGAACGCGAGAGCGTTCGCGGGCACACCCACGCGGTGGTGGAGGACCCATCGTCCACCTTCGTCATCGAGTACCGCTTCCGCCGCGGGGATGGGTCGTACGCCTTCATCTTCGATCGCGGCTTCGTCACCCGTGACGCGGGCGGCCGCGCCGTGCGCATCACCGGCGCCATGCGGGACATCACCGAGCAGAAGACGCTGGAGCAGCGGCTGCTCCTCGCCGACCGCATGGCGTCCCTCGGCACCCTCGCCGCCGGCGTCGCTCACGAGATCAACAACCCCCTCGCCTACGTGAAGGGCAACCTGGAGCTGGCGCTCGAGGACCTGCGGGGGAATGCGGCCGTGTCTCCCGACGTCATCGCCTCGCTGGAGGACGCGCTGACCGGCGCCGAGCGCGTCCGCGACATCGTCATCGACCTGAAGACCCTCTCGCGCCCCGACGCCGAGACCTCCTGCCCGGTCGACGTGCAGGTCGTCGTCGAGTCCTCGATCGCGATGGCGTGGAACCACATCAAGCACCGGGCGCGCCTCACCGCCGACATCGCGCCGGTGGCCCCGGTCTTGGCGGCCGAGGCCCGGCTCGGTCAGGTGGTGCTGAATCTGCTGATGAACGCGGCGCAGGCGCTCCCCGAAGGCGCGACCGATCGCAACGAGATCGTGGTCGCGACCTCGACCGACGATCGGGGGTGGGTCGTCATCGAGGTATCCGACAACGGCCCCGGCATCCCGGAGGACGTGCTCCCCCGCATCTTCGATCCCTTCTTCACCACCAAGGACGTGGGGCAGGGGACAGGCCTGGGCCTCCCGATCTCCCACTCCATCGTCCGCGCCCTGGGCGGCACCATCACCGTCGCGGCGCGGCCGACCGGCGGGGTCACCTTCCGCGTGACACTGCCTCCTGCGGAGGCGGGCGTGGTGACGGCGGTCGAGCCACCGCCGCCGGTCGTCGCGCGGCGCGGCCGCGTCCTGGTGGTCGACGACGACCCCGTCGTGGCCAGCGTGGTCCGTCGCAGCCTGGCGCGCGCCCACGACGTCGACGTCGCCACCGGCGGGCAGAGCGCGCTCGACATGCTGCGGGGCGACGAGGCCTACGACGCCATCGTGTGCGACGTGATGATGCCCGACGTGTCGGGGATGGATGTCCACGAGGAGCTGGCGCGCTCGGCGCCCCACCTCAGGGCGCGCATGATCTTTCTCACTGGCGGCACCTTCACCCCCCGCGCGAGCGCCTTCCTGGACGCGACCGACCGGCCGGCCCTCAGCAAGCCCTTCGACGCCGAGGAGCTGCGCCGGGTGGTCGCCGCGACCATCTCCCTCGAACCGCGGCACGGGGCTTGAGCCCGACTCGGATGTGCCGTCTGCCGAACATGCTCGGCAAGATCTCGGGTCCAGTCGACGGAGCCGCCGTCCCCCCGCGGATGAAGGTACTCGTGATCGACGACGACCCCCTGGTCGCGTCCGTCGTCCGCCGTACGCTCGCCCGCACCTACACCGTGGTCACCTGCGGAGGCGGGAGCGAGGCCCTGGCGCTCCTGGACGTCGATCCCGCCTTCGACGCGATCGTGTGCGACCTCATGATGCCCGGACTCGATGGGGTGCAGGTCCATGCGCGGCTCGCCGCGATGGCCCCCGACCTGGCGGCACGCATGATCTTCCTCACCGGCGACACCTTCACCCTGCGCGCCCGCGCGCTCCTCGCCGCCTCCGGTCGCCCGGCCCTGCCGAAGCCGTTCGACGGCGGGGAGCTGCGAGGCGCGGTCGCCTCGGTGATCGCCGTGTCGGCTCGCAGCGACGCGGCGTAGCTCGCCGACGCGACGGCGCACGCCACGATGACGCGTCGCCTTCCGCGGCGTGCTCACCGCCCGCTGGGCCGCGTCACCACCTTCGCCAGCCGCTCCATGACCTTCGCCATGTCGGGCCGC
>JBKJLX010000050.1:0-7418 GCA_046596645.1 Polyangiaceae bacterium | reverse complement strand
GTCCGAACCCGCGCACTCGTCCTCGCCAGCGGCACCCACGACGGCGTCCTCGCCGTACCCAACAACGACCTGCCGGGCCTCTTCTCGGCGCGAGCCGTGATGCGACTCGCCGGTCTGGGCATCGCGCTCCGCCGCGACGCCGTCCTCGTCGGCGAAGGCCGCTTCGCCGAAGTCCTCGTCGCCGCGCTCGGCAAGCGCCTGGTGCGCAGGCTGCCGCCCGAGGCCATCGCCTCCATCGACGGCGGGAGCGCGGTCCGGGGCGTGGTCACCACCGCCGGCGAGCAGATCGAGGCCGAGGCCGTGATCACCGACCTCCCCCCGGCGCCGGCGTTCGAGCTGGCAGCCCAGGCCGGCGTCGCGATCCAGCGTCTCGACGCCGGATTTGCCGTCGCCGTCGGCGCCGCGGGCCGCGCGGGGGAGGGGACGTGGGCCCTGGGCGGCTGCACCGGGCGATCTTCACGCCCGGGCGCGGCCGAGGCGCTCGCGCGTGACGTCGTGGGGTGGCTCTCGGCGGCGGGGAGCGGAGCTCACGCGGCCAGCGGCGGCAGCGGCAGCCACATCGGCTAGGCTGTCTCCCGTGCGACTCGGAGTTCTAGGTCCCGCTGCTGGCGATCTGCCAGGGCTGGCGCGTGCCGCCCAGCAGCTTCTCGACGAGCATCGCGTCGAGCGCGTCCTCTACGTCGGTAGCGACGACGCCCTCGATCGCGTGGTCGCCGGCTGGGCCCGGCAGATCGTCGGCGTCGACGCCGAGCACGCGCTCTTCGATCGCGCCGCGCGCCGCTGCGCCGCTGCCACCGCGGAGGAGATAGCGACCTTCGTCGAAGGCGAGCGCGCGCGCGCCCGCCTGCGCGTCTTCGCCAGCCTGCCGCCCGCACCCAAGCGCACCATCGAGCTGCTCGACGGCCGCGTGGTGTGCCTCCTCTTCGACAAGGCCCTCCTCGACGAGGAGGACATCCTCGGCGCCAGCGTGATCGTGTTCGGCAAGAGCTCGACGCCGCTCCTGCGCCGCGTCGGCTCGCGTGTCTTCGTCGCGCCGGGGACCATCGGCGCCGAGGGCGGGGGCATCGCCGTCCTCGACGACGAGGGCGGCGGCATCCGCATCGAGCTGCGCGACGCCGCCGGCAAGATCGGTCTGCAGGAGCACGTCGCCGCGACCGCGAAGATCAAGGTCCAGGCCGGGGACTGATCGGCCCGTGGCGCGGCGCACCGTCGGATTCTTCGGAGGCAGCTTCGACCCTCCCCACGTCGGCCATGTCCTCGCGGTCGCGTATGTGCTCTCCGTCCATCCGGTCGACGAGGTGCTGGTCGTTCCCGTGTTTCGTCACCCCTTCGCCAAGCGCACCACGCCATTCGAGGAGAGGATGGAGATGTGCCGTCGGGCCTTCGCCTGGCTGCCCGGCGTCTCGGTCTCCGACGTCGAGGCGCGCCTCGGTGGCGAGAGCCTGACCCTGCGCACGCTGGAGGCGCTCCAGGGCGAGTCGCCCGACCTCGCCCTCCGGTTGGTCATCGGGAGCGACGTCGTGGCCGATCTGCCGAAGTGGCACCGCTACGATCGCATCGCGGAGATCGCGCCGCCGCTCGTGCTCGCCCGCGCGGGCTTCGCCGGCGAGCACGGCGCCGAGGTGCTCCCTCGGGTCAGCAGCAGCGAGGTGCGCGAGGCGCTTGCCGCGGGGGAGTCCGCGCGGGTGGCGCCGCTGGTACCCCGCGCGGTAATGGGTCACATCGTGGCTCGTGGGCTCTACCGCACGTGAGCGCGCCGAGGTGACGACGGCGCGCTCGCGCGCGGCGGTCTCGGTCACCATCGTGGGACGCGGCAAGGTCGGCGGGTCTCTGGCGCGCGCGGCGGCCGCTGCCGGCGTCGCGTTCGACCACGTCGGGTCGCGCCGGCTACGCGCCGTGCGGCCGGCTGCGCTCTTCGTTCTCGCCGTCTCCGACGCCGCCGCGCTGGAGGTCGCCCGCGCGCTCGCGGATTCGGGCGTCCCGCCGTCGGCTGTCGTCCACACCGCGGGGCTCCTGGAGGCGAACCACCTCGCGCAGCTGCGCGCCAGCGGCTGGTCGGTCGGCCAGGCGCACCCGCTCGTCTCGTTCGCAAGCCCTCGAAGCGCGCTCCCCGCGGGCGCGACGGTCCTCCTGGGCGGTGACCGGCTGGCCACGTCGCGCGCGAGGGCCTTCATGGTCGCGCTCGGCCTCCGCCCGTTCGCGCCGCGCGCGCTCGATCGCGCAGCGTGGCACGCCGTCGCGGCCCTCGTCGCCAACGGGGCCGCCGCGCTCGTCGCGCTGGGTGCCTCTCGGTGGGAAGCGGAGGGCGTGCCCCCGCGCGTCGCCTCGCGGGCCCTCGCCTCGCTGCTCGCGTCGGTCGCCCTCAACGTCGACCGAGATGGGGCCGCAGCTGCGCTCAGCGGGCCGGTGCGGCGCGGCGATCCCGGTGCCATCGCGCGCCACCTGGCCGTGCTCGCGCCGCCCCTCGCGCCGCCGGCTGCGGCCGCTCACGCCGACCTCGCGTACGCTGCCCTCGCGATCGTGCAGGTGCCTCTGGCGAAGTCCCTCGGAGAGGCGTCCCCGACCTCGCTCGCCAAGATCGAGCAGCTCGCGCGAGCCACGCTCGGTGCGGCGAGTTCGAACGTCGAAAACAGTGTAAAATCAAAATCTTCGATGGCGTGAGTCTTGGCTAGGGTCGCTGGCGACCCCGCGGTGCGGCCCTTGGCGAAATTCAGGCCGCGAGCACTACCCGACGTCCTGGGCTTCGCGCGAGCACGATTTCGCCAACGGACACCGCCGCACCCCTTGCTCCCCGGGTTGGGCCGACCGAGATTACTTCGGTCGTGCTGCCTGCTCGCCCTCTCCCCGCCAGCCCGCCCATGGGCGAGTCCCCCGGGGCCTCGGCGCGTGACGACGCGATGCCGGCCGCGCTCCACGGGCCTCTACGCGGCGCGGGCGCACCGGCGCGCGCAGCGAGGGGCTTCGGCGAGCTCGATCGCTTCCTCTCCGAGAGCTCGGCCCCGCGCGGCGTGGTCGCGGTGCGCGTCGCTCAGGGAGCGGCTCCCGCGGTCGCAGCGCACGCGCGACGCAGGCTCGAGTCCCGCGGCGTCGAGGTCGTCCTGGTCGACGGTCGCGCAGTCGACGATCCGTTTCGAGAGGCGCTCGTGCGCGTGGCAGACCTGTCGCGGCGCTCGGGCCCCGCCTTCTCTGCCGACGTCACTGCGCCGCTCGATCCGGCGCAGGCCGCCGCGGATCTCGCACGCAACCTCGGCGGGCGTGCCCTCATCGTCGTCGAGACGACGCGCCGCGCCTGGGGCGCCGCGGTGGGTGTCGAGCTCGCTCGGATTGCGGGGGAGGCTGGCGTGCTCGCGCTGTGGGTCGCGCCGAGCTTCAGCGGGACCGACGTCGGGGCCGACGCGTTCGAGATCGGCCTCGCGCTCGACGACGAGGAGCTTGACCGCTGGTGGAGCGCCGCCGCCTCCGAGGCGGCCGCGATCGCTCGGCGGCGCCGCGGCGCGCTTGCGGCCTCGCGCCTCGGGCGGAGCGGCGCGGTCACCGCCGCAGGGCCCGCCAGCACACCTGCGAATGGTGCTTCTTCGAGTGGCATCTCGTCGCAGAGCCCCGCGTCGATGAGCGGCTGGGCGGCGGGCCCCGTCTCGACGGGGGCGGTCTCGCTGGGCGCCTCCGACCGCATCGAAGACGCAGAGCGATGGCTCGACGCCGCGCTTGCTCTCCCCGCCGAGGCGGAGCCCGAGCCGCCACGCCTGCGCCCCACGGCGGAGTTGCTGCTGCGCGCCCTGCTGCTCGCCCGTCGCTCCTGGCCCATGAGCCGGCTCGGTGAGCTCCTTCGGAGCGACCGATGCGAGGCGTTGCGCGACGAGAGCTCCGGCGTCGAGCGCGGGCACGACGTCGACGAGCTGCGCGCGCTCGATCTGGTCTCCCTGGATTCGACGGGCGCCGTCGCCGCGACGCCGCGCGCACTCGCAGCGCGCATCGACCTCCGCGCCCAGCAGCCGGCCGCTCCCGGCGGCCCGCAGCTCGCGGCCTCGGTGGCGCGCGCGCTGGAGTCGCTGGCGCTCGACTCCGTGGGGGCCGGCGGCAGCTCCGGCGACCCGTGGACCCTGTGTCGCGCCGCAGAGCTGCGCGCCGAGCTGGGCGACATCGACGCGGCCGAGCGCGCCGCTCATGCCGCGCTCGCCTCCCTCGCCGACGCGCCGCTGCGCGAGGACCTCTGGGCCCGGTGGATCGCGTGCCTCGAGGCCTCGCCGGACGAGGGTCGCGCGGCGCGCCTCGTGCGCTCGAGCGAGCTCGCGCTTCGCGTCGGTCACGTCGACATCGCCCTGCGTCTCGCGCGGGACGCGGCGGCCGTCGCCCCGCAGGACCACGCGACGCTCCTGGCGATGGGCCGCGCGCTCGCCGCCCGCGGCGATCTGGTCGGCGCCGAGGTGGCGCTCGAGCGCGCCCTGGCACGTGCGCCCGGCACCTCGACCTCTGCTCGGCTCGGGCGCGCGGCGACCTCGGTGGAGCTGGCCGAGGTCCGCTACGGCACGGGCGATCTCGAGGGCGCGCAGCGCTGGGCCGACCTGGCGATCTCTGCCGCGGGCGACGCACAGGGCGGGTCGGCCGTGGGCCCGACGCAGACCTGTTCATCCACGGGTCCGGCGAGCGCCGCTCAGCTGCGCATCGCGGGGCGCAACGTCGTCGGCAAGGTGATGCTCGCGCGCAGTGCCTGGGCGGAGGCCGAGGTGCACTTCGCCGCTGACGCGTTCGAGGCGGCCTGCGCCCGCGACGGGATGGCCGAGCTCCGCGCGCAGACCAACCGCGCCATCGCCCTCCTCTCCAGCGGCCGGCTGGAGGAAGCGCGCCAGATGTTGCTCGCCGTGCACGACGCCGGCGAGTGCCGGGGAGAGCTGCGCGCCGTCACCTTCGCGCTCGCCAACCTGGCGACGCTGGCGACCCTGCGCCACGAGTACGCCGACGCCCTGTCGCTCTCCGAGCGCGCGTTTCACGCCTACCGCCGACTGGGCGAGCGCGTCCGCCTCGCGCCGCTGGCGACCAACCTCGCCGAGCTGCGCCTGCGCCTCGGGCTGGTGGACGAGGCGGAGCACGGGCTGCGCTTCGGGATGAAGGCCTGCGGCCGCGACCTCCCGGCGATGCGCCTCGCCCACTTCTCGTACGTCTCGGCGCAGATCCAGCTCGCGCGCGGCCGCACCCAGGCCTCGGCGACGGAGCTTGCGTCGGCCCTCGCCGGCATGAAGGCGACCGACGGCTCGCGCAGCTGGGGTGGCCCCGCAGGCCTCCTCCTCAGTCAGTGCCATCGCCTCGCCACACGCGTCGCGCTGGAGGACGGGGATCTTCGCCGCGCCCAGCGCGCGCTCGACATCGCGCGCAGCGAGCCACCCACCACCTTTGCCCGCGCCGAGATCGCGGTGCTCGACGCCGCAGTGGCGCAGGCGGCCGGTCAGCCGTACGACGAGCTGGCTGCGGTGGCGCTCGAGCTCGCGCGCGACGCCGACGACGTCGAGCTGGTCGTCGAGGCGCACGCCCTCGTCGCCGAAGCGTCGCTCTCGACGGGGGACGTCGTCCGCGCCGCCGGCGCGCTCCGCGCCGCGCGCAGCGTGCGCGACCAGGTGGCCGATTCGCTGCCTCCCGCGCTGCGCGGTCCCTACCTTGCGCGCCGCCACGCGTCCGACCTCGAGAAACTCGCGACGCGCGTCGAGCGCGCCAGCGCTCCCCCGTCGGAGCCGGCGACGCGACCGCTGGGCGCGTTCGATGGGCTCCCGGCCGCGCGTCCCTCGCTGCGTCCGTCGATCGCCTCGCTGGGCCCGTCGGGCGTCGCGGCGTTCGCCCGCATCGTCGGCAGCGACGCCTCGATCCTCTCCCTCCTCACCGCGATCCCCAAGGTCGCCGCGAGCGACGCGACCATCCTCGTCCACGGCGAGAGCGGCACCGGCAAGGAGCTGGTCGCTGACGCCATCCACGCGGCGAGCCCGCGCGCCAGCGGTCCGCTGGTCAAGGTCAACTGCGCCGCCCTGGTGGAGACGCTCCTCCTTTCAGAGCTCTTCGGTCACGAGAAGGGCGCTTTCACCGGCGCCGCCGGTCGCCGCCGCGGACGCTTCGAGGCCGCCGAGGGCGGGACGATCTTCCTCGACGAGATCGGCGACATCTCCGCGCGGACCCAGGTCGCGCTCCTCCGCATTCTTCAAGAGAAGACGTTCGAGCGCGTTGGCGGCACCTCGCCCATTCGGGCCAACGTCCGCATCGTCTGCGCGACCCACCGCGATCTGCGCGCCATGGTCTCGCGCGGCGAATTCCGCGAGGACCTGTACTACCGCCTCCGCGGCATCGTCCTCGAGGTCCCGGCGCTGCGCACGCGCATCGGCGACCTGGCGACGATCGCCGGCTCGCTCCTCGGTCGCGTGTCGACCGAGCGCGGCGACGCACCGAAGAGACTGAGCGCACGCGCGGTCGCCGCCCTCTCGACCCACGCCTGGCCCGGCAACGTCCGCGAGCTGGAGAACGCGCTCCGCGCCGCTGCGCTCTTCGCCGAGGGCGATGTCATCGAGCTCGAGGACTTCACCGACAACATCCAGGGCCTGCAGTCGCTGGCCGCCCCAGTCGAAGGGGCCGTGGCGGGCCGCGTCTCGGTGATCGACGTTCAGTCCGACCTCGTTGCCGCACCTCCCACGCTGCGAGCCGCCGGCGCCGCGCCCTCGGGCGCGGTCGACGCCGCCGACGCGCCCCTGCGTGCGACCGACGTCGCGTACAGCGCGGTCCGAGGTGGCGTCAGCCTCGGTGAGATGAAGCGGAGAATCGAGCGGGAGTGCATCGCGCGCGCCCTCTCCGAGAGCGACGGGAACATCACGAAGGCGGCGACGCTTCTCGGGATGAAGCGCCCTCGGCTCTCCCAGCTCGTGAAACAGTACGGGCTCGGTGGCCATGACCCGGGTGGCCATGACCCGGGTGGCCAGGGTGTTTCGTCGGGCGACGGCGCCTCAGGTGACATGGGCGCCGATGTAGGCGCCCAGGACGGCGAGTTCGGCAGCGATACGTGCGAGCCGGAGGATGTGTGACATGATCGGCGGAATGGTTCCCTCTACGGGAAAGAGCAGCACCTTGGTTCGTGGCCTCGAAGGCGTTCGGCGCGGCGGCCTCTGGCTGGCGTTCACGCTGGGCCTGTTTGCGGTCGGCTGCGACGCCCAGAGCGGCGACGAGCAGCGCGAAGAGCCGGTCGCCAGCGAGGCGATCGCCGAAGGCGCGAGCGAGCTCGAGGGCGCCGATGGCACTCCGCCCGACGACGGCGGCCCGCCCGACGCCGGCGGGACCGAGACCGAGGTGTTGGGCTCATCGCCCGGTGGCTCGCCGCTGGACGATCGCGCCGGCCCCGATCCGATCCCGTGGCACCGCGCGCCCAAGGAGACGCACGCGTCCGACGCCTG
>JBKJLX010000820.1:0-5166 GCA_046596645.1 Polyangiaceae bacterium | reverse complement strand
CATCATCACCGCGCGCAAGGGCAGCGGCATGGCGAGGGTCGTCGCGCACGGCAAGGCCGCTCACGCCGCCAACGGCCACGCCCAGGGCGTGAACGCGATCTGGGCGATGGCGCGCTTCATCGACCGCGTGCAGGCGATGACCGACTACGAGCGCGGGGTCACGGTGAACGTCGGCGTGGTGAAGGGCGGCGACGCGAAGAACACGGTGCCCGATCGCTGCGAAGCGCTGGTCGATCTACGGTTCGTGCGCGTCGCGGACGGCGAGGCGCTGCTCGCCCGGGTGCATGACGCGGCGGAGGAGGCGGCGCGCGGCGTGCCCGGCTCGCGCATCGAGCTCGACGCCAACCTGGCGCGCGTTCCGCTGGAGCGTGGCGAGGCGAACCTCGCCCTCTACCGCGAGTACGCGGCGTGCGCCGCCGCGGCGGGTCTGGGCTCGGAGGAGGCCGCGCTCATCGCCGGCGGCTCCGACGCCAGCAGCACGGCGGCGATCGGCATCCCGTCGATCGACGGGCTGGGTCCGCGCGGGCTCGGCTTTCACACCCGCGACGAGCAGGTCGAGATCGACAGCCTGGAGCCCAAGGCCGAGGCGCTGGCGCGCTTCCTCCTCGGTCGCCTCCCCGGCGCGGAGGCCAGCGTGGAGGCCAGCGTGGAGATCAGGGCAACTTGATGGCCGCCGGCATGCCGAGGATGACGATGGGGGCCGACGGGCGTTGGTTCTTGTACGGGCAGTGGCGACAGTGCGCGTTGCAGCAGTACCCGCGCTTCAGGAGAAAGCTCTCCGACAGCACGATCTTTCCCCCCTCGATGGAATAGTCGACGAGGTGCATCAGCTTGGCAGGGACGCGCACGGCTCGTCGATCAATGTACCACCCGGACGCTGACCCACGGGATGCTGACCACCAGGATCGTGGCCGCACCCTCGCGGCTGTTCTTCTGGCGGGCGCCGCCGGCGTCGCCGGGTGCGACGCGTGCGGCGGCGGGGGCCCGACCGTGCCCTTCACCCTGGAGGGCTCGGCCAGTCCGTCGGCGGGGCCGGCGCCTGCCGTCGCCGCGCCGTCCGCGTCGGTGGACGGCGAGCCCGCCGGGGACCCGTCCCGCCTGACCGTCGCCGGCCGTGCCGTCCCTGCCGCCGAGGGGGAGCGGTTCGTGCAGGTCCTCCGCGGGGACGCCGACGGCGACGACGTGGAGGACGCCTTTGCCTGGGTCGACGCCTCGAGCGGCGGGCAGCTGGTCTTCCTGGCGGGCAAGGACAGGGGCGAGGCGCGCGCCGTCCTCCACGGGGACAAGGCGCAGGCCGGGTGCCGCACCGAGCCGAGGCTGCAGCGCCTCGGCCGGGAGACGGTGGTCCTCACCCTGCGCACGCCCTGCGAGGGGGACGCCGGGGCGCGCGAGTCGCTGCGGTGGGTGGTGGTCCGGCTGCCGCCCCCCGGGGACGGCGCGCCCGAGGCCCGGCTGGTCGTCGACCGTCGCGACCCTCCCGCCGGCGAGCGTCTCGACATCGACGTCACCGTCGCCGACAAGGACGGCGACGGGCGGGAGGACGTGGTGCTTCACGCGATCCTCGCCGGCGCGCCGCCCCCCTTCGCGAGCGATGTCCGTGCGGCGGCGGACGTGGTCTTCCTCGATCGCCCCGCCGGCTACACGCTCGAGCCGAGCGAGCCCGAGGCGTCGCTGTCGAGCGCTGCCGCCGATCTCGTTCGCCGCGCCAAGCTCCCGGCCGACGCCGAGGCGGCGGCCGCGGCGGCCGTGCCCATCGTCCGCCTGGGCGCCGCGCTGTGCGGCGATCTCGGGGCGCCGCTGGTCACGACGACGGCCGGCGCCATCCGCTGCGGCGAGCTCCGGGCCATCGTCGACGCCTTTGCCGCGCAGGCCGCGGCCGGGCTGGCGCGGCGCGACCTCCCGCGGGCGTTCGCGGCCGCCGAGGCGCTGCGCGCGCTCGGCGAGCGCGCCAGCGCGCAGCGGAAGACGATCGACGGCGCGCTCGATCGTGAGGCGCCGATCGCGCCGGCGCGGGTGGTCTCGCGCGCCGCGCTCGCGGTGGAGGTGACGCCCGGCGCGTCGTCGCCGCCGCTCGCGTGGGACGCGGAGGGGCAGCTCCTGGTGGTGCGCGGCACCGAGGTCTCGCGGATCGGGCCCGACGGGGCGCTCGAGAACGCGACCGCGGCGCCGTGGCCCCGCGCCATCGCATGGTCTTCCGGCGGGCAGACGGCGACCCTGACCGCTGTTGTGCGGCGGTGCGGTCCGGCGGCGCTGGTCGCCACCGTCGATCGCGGGTCGTCGCGGATCGATCTCCCGCTGCCGGATCTGACATCACTGATCCCGCGCGGCCTCGCGGAAGAGCCCTGTACCGCGGGTCGCGTCGACGTCGGGGTGCTGTCGCTGGGGGCTGACCGCACCGTCGTCGCCGTCGGGCCCATGATCGTGGCGCTGGTCGGAGGCGGCGACGGGCTGCGCGCCGAGCGCGCCGCCCCCCCTGCGCCGACCGACGCCCCCGCGCCGCCCGGCGGGGCGCGCGCGGCCGACGGCAAGGCGATGGCGCTCCTCGTCGGGGGCGACGCGCTGATGATGGGCGGGAAGGGCCCCCGCCGCCTGCGCGCGCCGGAGATCGCCAGCGCCTCGGCGTGCGCGCCGCTGGCGGGTGGTAACCGCCTGGCCTGCGTCGGCGCGCGCGGCGTCGCGGTGCTGGAGGCCGAGACGCGCCCTTGATCAGAACCCGGGCCTGCCGAGGGTCCCCCGGTCGGCTAGAGTCCACCGGCCCCGTGACGAAATCGAAGCGCTCCGTCGCCGTCCTCGCCGCCCTGCTGGCGGCCACGGCGACGGCGCTCGGGTCCAGCACCGCGCAGGCCGACCTCCGCGACGACGCGGCCCGCGTGGTCCGCGTGTGGACGAAGGAGGGCGCCGCCGTGCGCCGTCTAGCGCCTGCGTTCCTCGAGCAGGGTCGCGCCCGGGTGGTCGACGTCGCGCGCGAGGCGCCGCCGTCGAACGGTGGGGACTGCGTGACCCTCGCTGCGATCGCGCCGCGCACCGTCGATGTGGCGGTGGTGGTCGGCTCGCGCGCGCTCGGGGCCGGCGCGCTCCTCGCGACGGCGCTCGGCGAGGGCGAGTCGCAGCCGCTCCCCCCCGGAGATTCGGGGGCGGTGATCGCGACCCGCTGCGGCGAGGGCGCGGCCGAGCTCGCGCTGGCGGTGCTGGTGCAGCGCTCCACGCGCAGCGCCGTCGAGGTCGTGCTCGCGCGCTCGAAGCGGCCGCTGTCGCCCATCGAGGAGATCCTCCCCGAGCGGATCGCGGGCCCCGCCGCTCCGCGCGGCACGCCCGGCCGCTCGCTGGGCCTGGGGCCGATCGAAGCGCGCCTCGCCCGCGCCGAGGCGCGCGCCCGCAGCGACGGCGCCGAGGACGTGAGCCGCACCCGGGTGCGGCCGCCGTCCAACGGCCGCGGCGAGGTCGGGCTGGTGCTGGGGCCGGGCTGCCACCGCATCGAGATCTTCGCCGAGGTGCATGCCGCCGCCTCGCTCCGCTTCCCCGCCGACGTCGACGCCGAGCTGCGCGTGCCGCCCGGGCAGGTGGTGGCCCGCGACCGCGGCGACGCGTACGACGCTCGCCTCGACGCGTGCGTCGGGGAGGAGACGGCGGCGCAGGTGACCTACGTCGGCGCGCCCGGCGCGGCCGGTCTCCACGTGACCGACGCCCGCTGGCCCATCCCCTCGGCGCTCCCCGAGCGCTGGGGCCCGCGCCTGCGCTCCGCGGCCTTCTCGGCCCTGCGTCGGCGCCGCGTGCCTGCGCCGCGCGGCGAGCCCGTGCACGAGTCCTTCGGTGTGCAGGGCGTCACCGTCGTGCCGATCCCGATCGAGCCCGGGCGCTGCTACCTCGCCGTCGCCGGGCTCGCCCAGGGCACAGCGCGCGGCATGCGGATGGTCGCCGCCGTCGGCGCGCGGCCGACCATCGACGAGGCCGGCCAGCGCCCGGAGGGGGTCGCCCTCACGTTCTGTCCCGACGCCGGCGACGTCGCGCCGATCAGCGTCGAGCTCCAGTCCAACGGCGGATGGTGGATGCTGGGAGTGTGGGAGATGGGCGCGGCCGGCCCTGTGCCCGCCGACGATCCCTCCACCGAGCCCTCCGCCGCCGGTCGGGTGACCGGCGGCGGGCTGGTCCCAGGCGACCGATGAGCCGACCGACGTTCATCCTCGCCGCAGCGGCGCTGGTCTCGCTGGTCGGCACGGCCTGCGCCTCGCCCACCGGCGCACCCCCGGCCGAGGCGAAGGCGCCGGCCCGTCCGTACGTCCACGTGGTGGAGGACCCACAGCGCGGTGCCGAGCTGCTGGCGTCGGTCGGCGACCGCGCGCTGGCGTCGGGCGCCGGCGCGATCGCGCTCCTCGGGGCGGCCGTGGGGACGGAGGGCGACCGGGTCGGTGCGTTCGTCGAGGTCGCGAAGGAGGGCTGCGCGCTCGCCATCGCCGAGGGCTCGTCCACCGTGCAGGACATCGACCTGTTCGTGTTCTCCGACGAAGGCGCCATGCTCGCGAGCGACGAGGCGTCCTCGCCCTCGGCCGCCGTCATGGTGTGCCCGCCGCACCCGGGGCGCCTCTACGTCGCGGCGCGCATCATGTCCGGCACCGGGCTCTTTGCCCTGGGGGCGGCGTCGGTGCCGCCTGCCTCCGCGGCGGGCACTGCGCGCGCGGTCGGGGCGAGGGGGCAGGGCGACGACTCGGGCAAGCTCGACTCGTGGCCGGGGCTCGAGGCGAAGCTGCGCGAGCGACGCGCCGCGCTCGGCGGCCGCTGGGAGGATCTTCGCCGCCTGGTCGCGCCCCTCGATCCCCGGGCGCCGACGCGGATCTCTATCACCCTGGAGGCCGGGCGCTGCGTCGACGCCTTCGTCGTCCCCAGCGAGGAGGTGGCGTCGGTCGACGTGCTGGTCGAGTCGCGCGAGGGTCGCATCGTCGCGCGAGCGCTGCCCTACGGGCGCGACCGCGGCATCGTCGTCTGCAGCGAGACCGACGAGGCGATGACCCTCGCGCTGCGACCCCGCTCGGCGCAGGGCGCGGCGGCGGTGGTGATCGGCCGCTCGCCGGTCGGCGCGCAGGCGGAGATCGCACGCTCGGTGCAGATCGAGCACGTGGCGCAGACGCTCGAGCTGGACGAAGCGCGCGCCGCGCTGGCCCGGACCCTCGG
>JBKJLX010000581.1:0-16731 GCA_046596645.1 Polyangiaceae bacterium | reverse complement strand
GGCCCGCGCCGATTCAGACGACCTCGCTCGCCACCGCCCAGGGGGAGGCGGCACCGGGGGTCGTGTCCGCGCCGGCCAGCTTCCAGAAGGCCGTCTCCAGCGAGACGGCGGCACCCCTCTCGCGAACGCTGGGCGCGTCCCGCGCGGCGCCTTCGACCTCGCGGACTGCCGTGATCGGGGCCGTCATCGGCCTCGGGTTGCTGGGCGCCGCGAGCCTGGCCTACCTCATCGCCGGGCGCGGCCCCTCGCCCGCCGGAGCTCCCGCACCCTCCCTGGGCCCCGCAGCCGCGGCGCTGCCGATCCCGTCGCGGCTCGCGGGCCCGCCGGAGGTCGCCCCGACAGAGGCCGCTGCGAGCGATCCCGTGCCCGCCGCGTCGGCCTCCGTGGGAGGCTCGAGGCCGCCGGTCCCGTCGGCCTTCGGCGCGCGACCTCCAGCTCGACCCCTGCGCTCGACAACCGTGGCGCCACGCTCGCAACCTCCCCTCGCGACGCCCGAGCAGCCCACGCTGAACTGAGTGCGCATGCCCCGTCCCTCCCCGACGTCGAATCGCGCGCTCCTTCGCGCGCGCGACCTCGTCGCTGCGGTCACCATCCTCGCGACGCTGGGGCTCACCGGACCGGCGCGGGCCCAGAACGCCGCGGCGGAGGCGGTCTTCGACGAAGGCGCGAAGCTGTTCAAGGCAGGGGACTTCGCCCGGGCGTGTCCCAAGCTGAAGAGCGCCGTAAACCTCGCCAGCGGCGACGCCCTCGGCGGACGGCTGCTCCTCGCCGAGTGCTTCGAGAAGCAGGGGAAGTGGGCGAGCGCCTGGGCGCTCTATCGCGAGATTGCACCCAAGGCCGCAACGGCCGGAAGCGCCGCTCGCAAGGAAAAGGCCGAGGCCGGCCTGGCGAGAGTGGAGCCCAGGCTCGCGCGGCTGCAGATCGAGATCGCGCCCGAGGTGGCGCGGCTGCCCGGGCTCACCATCGAGCGAGACGGCGAGGTCATTCGCCGCGAGCTGTGGGACGTCAGCTTCCCGCTGGACCCGGGGACGGCGTCCATCACCGCCAGGGCCGCGGGAAAGCGCCCGGCGGTGCAGAGCATTCCCATCGCCGACGCGCCGGCGACGACGCGGGCCCGCATCGATCCCATGGTGGACGAGGAGGTCGCGCCGCTCCCTCCCGTGCAGCCCGTGCCGCCACCGCCTCGGGATGTAGGGCCCCTGCCCGCAGCGGCCGAGGGCGGGCTCGGCGGACCGGGCATCGCGGGCATCGTCCTCGGCAGCGCCGGCATCGTGGGCATGGGCGTGGGCACCCTGGTCGCGGTGGGCGCGAAATCGAGCTGGGACGACGCGGATGCGGCGCGCGACGAGGTCGGCGTCGACGACGCTCGGGGGACCGGCGACGTTGCGACGGTGGTCTTCGTGGGGGGCACGGTGCTGGCGGCCGTGGGGGTCACCCTCCTGGTCGTCGACCTGGCCGGGCCCACCGGCGCGAAGGCCAGCGCGGTGTCCCCGCGTGTCGAGGTCCGGTGGGGTGGAGCGGCGCTGTCGGCCCGGGGCTCGTTCTGAGGAGATGGTCGTGAATCGTCGCGCGTTCCTCCTCGTGGTGGCCATCGGCGCCGGCGGTTGCAACTCGGTCTTCGGGCTGGAAGACCGATCGTACGGGGACGGCGGCGGTGGCGGTGGCACCGTGGCGTCGGTTACTGACGCGTCCTCGGGGTCGAGCGGTGCCTGCGCCAACGAGAACGCCGTACCCAATGGAGACTTCGACTCCGGCGAGCTGAAATGGTCCACGGGCGATACCTCGATATCGATCGGCGACCTGGACGGCGACCCCTACCTCGCGGCCGTCGCCCTGGGCGAGACGGACCAGGGGGCTCTGTTCAACGAGATGGGTGGTGACGCCGTCTGCAGCGAGGCGAGCACCTGCGTGCAGGTGTCCTTTTCACTTCGCGCGAGCACGGCGATCGACCTCGGTGCGCTCCTGGAAGACGACGTCGCGGACGGCGACACGCGGACCGTGGTCCTCCTCGACCAATTCGTGGAAGCGCGCGGCGAAGAGCTCGGCTTCGAGGCGATCGAGGCGGACCGCTGCCGGTTGCCCACCAGGGTCCTCGGGCTCGACCGCCTGAGCTTCATCTTCAACCGGGACGCCGCCTTCTGGATCGACGATGTCGTGCTGGTCGTGACCTCGTGCGGGGACGAAGTCGACCTGTGCGTGGACTCGTAGGGTCTATACGAGGATCTCCTCGACGACGCTGTTGCACACCTCGGGGTCACCGAAGCTGGGGAGGGCCGCGGCGTCGATGTCCATGGCGCGCGCCATGGTGAGGTAGAGCTCGCCGTGGCTGTACTTGCCGAGGCCATCTGCGTAGGTGTGCGTCTGGTCGAGGCGGAAGTGCTGGCCCGTCTTCAGCGCGCCGCCACATCCGCCGATGTAGAACATCGGCAGGCCGGTCATGCGCGCGGGCGGGTTCTCCGCAGGGTCGGAGTAGCCCCAGTTCTGCAGCGGGAAGATATCGTGGGTGCCGGTCAGGAGCTCGCTCGTGTGCACGATGACCGAGTTGTCGAGGACGGTCGTGCCCTCACCCTCGGAGATCGAGTCCAGCTTCAGGGCGAAGTCCCGCAGCACCTCCATCCTCCACACCTGGATCTCGCGCCAGACGTCGGTCTGGCCGGGGACGGTCCACTTGGCGTGGGAGAAGCCGTGGCAATCGGCCTCGGGGTCCTCGGGGTGCAGCGCGTCGAAATCGGGGACGACGTCGCGGGGGGAGGCGAGGTAGGCGGAGAGTGAGAGCGTGGCGAGGCGGGTCAGGTCGCACGCCATCGCCACCGCGACCATGTCGAAGAGGAGGCGGTAGCGGGCCTTGGCCTGCGCGGGGTCCTGCTGATCCCAGCCGCCTCCCGGGTGCTCCGGCGGTGCGCACTCGGCAATGGCGTTCACCGAGACCTCGATCTCGCGCAGCGAGGCGAGGTGACGATCGATCACCTGTTTGTCGTCGCCCGACACCTTGTTTGCCAGCGAAGCGTACTCGGGCATGACGGCGTCGAGGAGAGACCGGCGCCCGGCGCGCAGCCGCTCCCGGGCGCCCGCGTCGCCGAGAAATTCGGCGAAGAGCACGTCGTAGAGCTGCGACGGATCGCCGTACCGATAGTCCGCCTTGGCGTTGAGGTCCTCGTCGACGCAGACCGAGTGGAGGTGATCGGAGCCGCTGCCCACGAAGAGCATCTTGTGCTTGAGGCTCGCCTGGATCCGGTTGGCGATGACGAAATCGATGCTGGGACCGGTGGAGTAGTGCCAGGTGCCGTTGCCCTCGCCCTCCTGGTAGGAGGGGGCCGAGGTCAGCATCGACGCGCCTCCCTGCAGGTGGCTGCCGGCGCGCCCCCACTGGCGGAACGCGCTCGCCATGTTGACGCCGGAGACGACGGACATCTTGGACTTCAGTGGCTCGAGCGGCGCCGTGATGTGGCCCAGCTCGAGATCCACCCCCTCGCCGGGCCCCATCCAGAACTGCGGGAGGGTGCCCCACCAGCCCAGCCAGTTGATGAAGCGCTTCGGCGGCGCCGGGGTGTCGGCCCGGGCGGTGGTCTGGAGCGACTGGAGGAACGGCAGGGCGACGGCCACGCCGCCCGCACCGCGGAGGAATGCGCGACGGTTCATGCTGGGTCTGGGGCTCATGGGGATCACTCCTCGCCTGCGGGCCGAGCGGTGCGGAACTGCCGGGTGGCGACGATGGCGACGACCGCCTCCTCGCCGCTCGTCTCCAGCGCCTCGGTGATGTCCGCGAGGCTCTCCTCGTCGGCCGAGGTGGCGACGCGCGCGGTCGCGTACTCCAGCCAGTTGGTGCTGATGCAGTGGCGGACGACCTCGCTCTCGCCCATGACGTCCTGGAGCCCGCGGTAGTCCGCGAACGTCCGGGCGAACTCCTGGTGCTCGCTCATCAGTGTCGCCTCGGTGTCCACCGGCTTGCCGGCGTCGTGGGTCCGCACGCGACCCACGGCGTCGAACCCCTCGAAGAGAAAGCCGGGCGGCTCCATCTGGTCGTGGCACGCATTGCAGGGGCTCGTCCTCTGGATGAGCTCGTGCCATTCGCGGTTGGTCATCCCCTCGACGAGCTCCGGCGCCTTGGAGAGCGCGTCCATGGGCGGCGCTCCGATCGGCGTGCAGAGGGCACGCTCGACGAACCACTTCCCGCGCAGCGTCGGCGACGGGGCGCCCTGCATCGCGTGGGTCGCGAGGAAGCTCGCGTGACCGAGGAGCCCGCCGCGACCGTGCTCCTCCATGCCGGTCACCTCGACGAACGAGGCGCCTTGCAGGTCGGGCACGCCGTAGAAGGCGGCGAGGGTGCCGTTCAGCTTGGTCGTGTCGGACGTCAGGAGATCGTCGACCGAGCCCCCGGCGCGGAACCAGTCCTCGACCACCTCGATCGTCTCGCGCTCCACGGCGAGGACGAGCTCCGAGGTCCACTGCGGGTCGGTCTTCGGCTTGCCGCGCAGGTTGATCACCTCGAGCCAGCCGGCGAAGAAGCGCGCCGCGGATCCAGCGGCGCGCGGGTGCGCGAGCATCCGGCGCGCCTGCGCCTCGACGCCCGCCTCGGATGCGAGCTCGCCCCCCTCGGCGGCCACAAGGAGCTCCTCGTCGGGGACGGACCCCCAGAGGAAGAACGCCATGCGGCCGGCCAGCTCGTGCGCCTGGAGCGGCACGTCGCCCGAGGGGTCTTCCTCGCCACCGAGAGCCGTCAGGTAGAGAAAATCGGGTGAGAGCAGGATGGCCTGCACCGCCTTCACCAGCGCGCCCGTCCGCCCGTGGCTCGGCTCGAGCGACCGCTGCAGCGATACGAAGCGCTCCACCTCGTCCCCGGTCAACGAGCGGCGGAACGCACGGCGGCCGAGTCTCTCGACGAAGGACGCGACACAACCGTCGCCCGCCTCCTGGGGCTCGCAGCCGAGCTGCGCGGGCACGTCGGAGAGCGCGGCCGTCGCCACCTGCTCCAGGACCCCTTCCAGCAGCTCGAGGATCTGCCGCGTCGCGAGCTGCTGGCTCGGTTCGGTCTCGAACGGTGACTTGGTCCGCTCCGGCTGGAGCGCCAGCGCCGCGTGCGAGCTGTCTCCAAGGAGGTCCTGGAGAGCGCGATCGATCTCGAACGGCGTGAGCCGGCGGAGCGGCAGCCGGGCCATCGCTTCCTCCTCTTTCCCGCTGACGGCTCCCCCGCCGTCCCCATCGCCCAAAGCCCCACCCCCGGAGCCGTCGGCGCCGTCCGCCGCGTCTTCACCGTCCTCGGCCGCGTTCTCCTCGCCGCTGCCGAGGAGACCGACGCAGCCGGAGACGCCGACCGCGAGGGTGGCCATCAGGGTCGCGATCGACGCTCCGCGGCCGAGGCGCGTGGGTCGCTGCGCAGGTACGGGCTTCCAGAGCATCATCGTCCTCCTGCTGCCGGGTCGCCGGGCAGCAGTGAGACCCTGAGCACCGGACGTGCCAGGTATGAACCTCATGGTTCCCGCCTGGTTTCGCGGTGGTCGAGGGGCCGCGATGGAGGCAGTCACCTCCACCGCCGCCGGGCGATGGAGGCGGTCGCCTCCATCGCGGCCGGTCGTCGCTCAGGCTTCGTCGCGGGCGCCGATGTGGTGGCGCCGCAGGAGATCGCGGAGGTAGCTCCGGTCCATGCGCGCGGCGCGGGCGGCATGGCTCAGGTTTCCTCCGTGTACGGAGAGCAGGTGGCGGAGGTAAGCGCTCTCCCACGCCGCCACCGCGCGCTCCTTCTGGACGCGGAAGGGCGCAGCGGATTCCGCGTGGCCTCCATCGACGGGCGCGATGGCGGCGTCGTCGTGCCCCCCGTCGGCCCCCTCGCCCAGGACCAGGTCCCGCTCGATGGTGTTCCGGAGCTCGCGCACGTTCCCGGGCCAGCTCTGACGCCGGTATGCGTCGAGCAGCGCCGGGCTCGGCTGGACGCCAGGCGGCGCGAGCTGCTCGAAGAACGAGCGCGCGAGCAGAGGGATGTCCTCGGTACGCTCGCGCAGCGGCGGCAGCTCGAGCCGCACGATGTTCAGGCGGTAGAAGAGGTCCGCGCGGAACGTGCCGCGGTTCACTTCCTGCCGCAGGTCGCGGTTCGTCGCGGCGATGACGCGGACGTCGAGCGCGACGGGGGTGCGACCTCCGACCCGCTGGACGACGCGATCCTCCAGCGCGCGCAGCAGCTTCGGCTGCATCGCGAGCGGGAGCTCCCCCACCTCGTCGAGGAACACCGTTCCCCCGGCGGCCGCCTCGAACGCCCCCTCGCGCGCGGCCCGTGCGTCGGTGAACGCGCCCTTCTCGTGGCCGAAGAGCTCGGTCTCGATGAGCGTCGTGGGGATCGCGCTGCAGTCGATCACCATGAACGGACCGGCCCTCCGGGGGCTCGCGCGGTGGATCGCGTCGGCCAGCGCCCCCTTCCCGGTCCCGGTCTCCCCCTCGAGCAGCACCGTCGCCTCCGACGCGGCGACTCGCGGCATGACCGCGAAGAGCCGTCGCATCCGCGGGCTCTCGCCGAGCACCCGACCGAAGGCCCGGTCGAGGCTGAGAGGCTCGCGGACCTGGTCCTCGAGGCTCTCGAACCGGACGAGGGTCTCGCCGAGCCCCAGCACCGACCCGTGGTTGAGATACGCCGACTCGACCCGGTGGCCCGCGAGCGTCATCCCGTTCGCGCTCCCGAGATCGCGCACCTGCACGCCCTGCGGAGTCCAGACGACGCGGCAGTGGTGGCGCGAGACGGTCGGGTCCTGCACGACGAGGTCGTTCGAGCGCGCGGTGCCGATCGTCAGCTCGTGTGAGGTCGAGACCTTCTCGAGGCCGCGATCCTGCCCCTGCACGACGAGCAGCCGGAACCGCTGGAAGGTGAGCTCGCGGGGGATGCTGCGCAGCAGGTGGGTCTCGGCGCTCTCGAAATCGTCCTCCGCCGCCATCGCTGGAGTATCGCACGCAGCCGCGGCACGCCGGCTCGGCGCTCCGCAGCATGGTAGCCTCCACCCTCTCGATGACGCGTCTTTCGGGCCTCGCCGGCTTCGCCGCCTCGCTGCTGGTCCTGGTCGGAACGCGCCCGGCGCGCGGGGAGGATGTCGCCACCGCCGTCGTCCAGTTCGACCGCGGCCTCGAGGAGATGCTCGCGGGCAACCACCGGGTCGGTTGCCCCGCGCTGGCGGAGAGCTACCGCCTCGATCCGCTCCCGGGGACCCTCTTCACCCTCGCCGAGTGCGAGAAGCGCTGGGAGCGGGTAGCCACGGCCGTCGCTCGCTACGAGAGCTACCTCGCCGTCGAGGCGACGCTCCCGCCTGCCGCGCGGGCCGCGCAGACTTCCCGCCCGTCGGTCGCCCGTGCCGCGATCGCGGAGCTGCAGCCGCGGGTGCCGACGCTCCGCGTCCTCGTCGACGAGGGATGGCCGGCGCAGACGGCCGTCACCAAGGACGGAGAGGTTCTCGGGGTTGCGTCCCTGGGCCTGGCCCTCCCCCTCGACCCGGGCGAGCACGTCATCGAGATCCGCGCGCCGGGGGTGCGCACGGTGAGCCTGCGGATCGCCATCGGCGAGCGCGAGCATCGCGAGCTGCGATCCGGTCCGCCTCGCGCCGTCCCCTCCGACGTGGGTCCAGCCGCTGCGATCTCGCCGGCGCCCGACGAGGCACCAGGCGGCGCCCAGCGCGCGGTGTCGATCGGCATGGGCAGCCTCGGCGTGGCATCCCTCGTCGTGGGTCTGGTCTCCGGCGGGCTCGCGCTGGGGGACACGTCGGCGATCGACCGCGACTGCGGCGACGACAGGATCTGCGACACCGTGGCGGGCAAGGAGACGGCCGACGCCGCGAAGGACAAGGCGCTGGTGAGCACCGTGGCGCTGGCCACCGGAGGAGCGCTGCTCACCACGGCCATGGTGCTCTACTGGACCGCGCCCGACGGCTCTCCGCGCTCGGCGTCGGCCTCCCTCGGTGCGCGACCGCTCGCCGAGGGCGTCCTCGGCGTCGGGGCACTGCGGTGGTGATGCGCTGGGCGCCGCTGGCGGTCCTCTCGGTGGTGCTCCCCGCCTGTGATCTCGTGCTCGGGATCGGCGGCGAGTACTCGGTCGCCCCGGCCGGCTCGTCCGCCAGCGCCGGCGGCGAGGCGACGACCGTCGCCGCCGGCAACGCCGCGACGACGGGCGTCGGCACGACGGCGGTCGGCACCTCGAGCGGCGGCGGTGGCGACGCGACGACCTCGGGCGGAGGCGCCGGCGGTGACGCTGCGACCTCGGGGGGAGGTGGCGGCGCAGGCCCTGGCCCTGTCGACTGCGACCCGCGCGATCCGGGGAACCTCGTCGACGGCTGCCCCGTCGGCATGGTCGGCATCGGGTCGTCCTGCATCGGCGCGCGCGAGGTGAGCTTCCGCGACTACAACGAGGTCGTCGAGCTCGCGGCACCGTGCTTCGACGACGTCCTGACCTGCTCGGGCAACGATCCATTCAGCGGAAACGAGACGGCCTTTGCGGACGCCGATCCGGACCTTCCGGCGCACCCGGTCGACTTCTGCGACGCGGAGGCCTACTGCCGGGTGCGGGGGTGGCGGCTGTGTACCCGGGAGGAGTGGACCTTCGCATGCACCGAGGACCTCGAGGCCTCACCGTTTCCCTGGGGCGCAACGCCGGAGCCCGGCCGGTGCGTGGAGTACCCGGACGTCGCGCCCGTCGTTCGCGACGACATCTGCAGCGGAGTGGTGGCGCCGCGCACCGACGTTCACGATCTCGTCGGCAACGTCGCGGAGCCGTTTGCGGGCTGCGCCGATCTCCTCGGGTGCCTGGCGGGAGGTGCGATACCGGAGGTGCCCGTCGACGACGTCGAGCGTTGCGGGATGCTGCAGGGCGTTCCCCACGATGACCTGCTTCATGACGGCGAGATGCCGCGGCCGATGCCGGCGAGCTATCGGTCGGGCGTGCGCTGCTGCTACGGCCCGGGATGAGCGCCGAGTCGGTTCACGTCGGCAGGTACTGGCTCCGACAGTCCATCGGCTCCGGCGGCATGGCCAGCGTCCACCTCGCGCGGATGCGCGGTCCGCTGGGTTTCTCGCGGACGGTCGCCGTCAAGCGCCTTCACCGGCAGATGGTGGAGGACCCCGCCTTCGCCTCGATGCTGGTCGAGGAGGCGCGCCTGGCGTCCCGCATCCGCCACCCCAACGTGGTGCCTACGCTCGACGTGATCGCCGAGGGTGGAGAGCTCCTCCTGGTCATGGAGTACGTCAGCGGCGAGCCGCTCTCCGCGCTCCTGCAGGCCGCGAGCCGTCGGAAGGAGCCGGTCCCGGTCGCGGTGGGGGTCGCCATCGCGTCGGCGATGCTGCAGGGCCTGCACGCGGCGCACGAGGCCGTCGACGAGGAGGGTCAGCCGCTGCAGCTCGTCCACCGCGACGTATCTCCGCAGAACGTGCTCGTCGACACCGACGGGCAGACGCGCATCGCAGATTTCGGGATCGCCAAGGCGCGCGGGCGCCTCTCGGTGACCCTCCCCGGGGAGCTCCGCGGCAAGCTCGGCTACGTCTCGCCGGAGCAGATCGACGCCCGACCCATCGATCGTCGCTCCGACGTCTATGCCGCGGGCGTCGTCATCTGGGAGCTGCTCACCAGCCGTCGCCTCCACCACGGCGACAGCGAGGGCGAGGTGCTGATGAAGATCCTCATGGGCACCCCCGTCCCGCCGAGCACGCATAACCCGCAGGTGGGGCGCGCCATCGACGACGTCGTGCTCCGCGCGCTGGAGAGGGCGCCCGAGGCGCGGTTCTCCTCGGCGGCCGAGATGGCGGAGGCGCTCGAGGCAGCGATGGCGGTGGCGTCGCAGCGCGAGGTCGCGATGTGGGTGCGCGCGCTGGCCGGCGAGCGCATCGCCGAGCGAGCCGCGCTCGTCGCGGCGATGGAGCGCGAGGCGCCGGGTGAGCCGCGCGAGACAGCGGGCGCGGCGGATCGGGCGGGGGCGAGCACGCCGTCGGCGTTCGCCGGTCCGCCGTCGTCGCCGGGCTCCGCGCCCGAGGGTCCTCCGGCGTTCACGCCACGCGTCCAGGGTCCGACGGACGACATCGTCACCGTCGCACGCGCTCGTCCTGGCGCGAGGGGGCGAGGCCGCTGGCCGTGGCTCGTCGCGGCTGCGCTCGCGCTCGGCGGCGCGACGTGGGCCTACACCGGCCGACGAACCGATCCGCCGATCTCGACCACAGCAGCCGCGGTGGAGGCGGCGCCCGCGGCAGACCCCGGAGCGCTGCCGCACCCGCCGTCGCCGACGGTCCCGCCACCTGCGCTTGCCGCATCCAGCGCGGCGACGACGCCATCGAGCCCTCGGGCCGCGCCGGTGGCGCCCCGTCCGCGCGCCAGGCCGACCAGCTCCGCCGGCCATCCGCTCTACACGCGCCACTGACGTCCCGCGAGCAGGATCAAGGTTCGGGGGTCCGGTCGGCGTCGAGTCGCTCCAGGTCCCAGGCGGCGGTGATCAGGACCTGCCTCACGCCCGCGACCGAGATGCCCTCCGGCCGGCGCGCGGACACGTAGGGCTGGTCGAGCACGTTCTTGCACGCGATCGACAGGCGGAGCCCGGTGTCGGGCACGTCGTAATGGGCGTTCGCGTCGAGCGACGCGTGGGCCGGGATCCGCCCGATGCGTCCGGTGACGTCGACGTCCTCGGTCGAGACGTCGTCGGCGAACGCGGGGCCCGTCACAACCAGCGCCAGCTGCGCGCCGAAGCGACCGACGATCACGTCCGCGACCGCGCTGCCAGTGTGGGTGGGCGAGTAGGGCAGCGCGCGGCCGTCTGCAGCGCCGCCCACGAAGCGCCCGTCGGCGAACCCGTACCGTACCGAGAGATCGAGATCGAAGGACCACGAGAGGGCGCGGCCGACCTGGCTGGCGGTGGTGACGTCGAGTCCGAGGTGACGCGTGCGTCCTCCCGCCAGCAGCTCGGTGCTCTCGCCGAGGTCGGAGCTGGCCACCGTCTGGTTGGAGAACGAGGTGAGGAAGCCGGTCGCCTCGATGCGCTGCCACTCGGCGGGACGGGTGCGGGCGCCGAGCTCCCAGCTCAGGCTCTTCTCCGCCGGCAGCTCGGCCGAGTCGCCGCTGGGTCCAGCGCCGGCGGCCAGCCGGGGCGGGGCGTAGCCGACGTGCAACCCGCCGAAGCCGTGGGCCTTGGGGGTCCCGGCGGTCAACCCGATGCCGGGGATGAACCCGGTGTCGTCGGAGGTCGCGCGGCGAGCGACGACGTCGCTCCCGGTCGCGGTGCGCGCCCGGTCGACCTGACGCTCGGAGCGGACGTGCTCGATGCGGAGACCGGGTGTGACCAGGAGATGGTCGTCGGCGAACCCGATCCGGTCGACCACGTAGCCGGCGATCGCGATCGAGCGGTGGCTGTCGGCGCTGCTCGGCTCGCCGGTCTTCGCGGTGCTGCCCGTGGCGTCGAGCTCGTCCAGTGTCGCGCCTTCCCCGAGGTGCCGCAGTCCGACCGAGGCGGCGTGCGAGACCGGGCCGGTCGCGCCCCGCACCTCCAGCCGCGGCTCGGCGCCGGCGAAGAGGTAGTCCCGGTCGAGGAAGCGCGACTCCTCCCGGAAGTAGATCGCACCCAGCGGCTCGTTCACGTCGCCGACGATCCGGTCGTACTCCGCGCCCGCCACCGGCGTGCGGTCGTAGCGCTGGCGCCGCCACACGCGTGACGTCGAGGCGACGTAGGCCAGCGTGCGCAGCGCGGCCTCGGGCGTGAGCTCGATCCGGTGAACCAGCGACGCGTCGAGCCGCTCGAGCTCCATGCGGTCGTCGGGCGCGAGCGTGGCACGCCGCGGGTCCTCCGCGTACATGCCGCGGGTCAGGCCCACGTCGGAGCTGGAGGCGGCGAGGTCGTGCGCTGCCAGCTTGAGCGCGAGCTCGTGCCCGGGGCCGAGCTCGATCCGCGCCCTCACCATGCCGTCCAGGGTCCGCGCTGGCTGGTCGCGAAAGCCCTCGTCGCGCCGGAAGACCAGCTGCCCGACCCAGGCCAGCGGGCCCTGGCGATCGCCGTAGCGCGCGAGCCAGCGGACGAAGCCGTCCTCGCCACTGGTGGTCGCGACGTGGACCACCCGCCGCTCGGGGGGGGCGATGGTGAGCATGTTGATCACGCCGCCGATCGTCTGCGGACCGTGGAGCAGGCTGCCGCTGCCCTTGAGCACCTCGATCGAGCGCACGCGCTCCACCGGGGTCGCGTAGTAGACGTCCGGCTCCGAGTAGGGGTTGTTGCTCACCGGCACGCCGTCCTCCAGCACCAGCACCCGCCGGCTGCGCCCGGGGTCCAGCCCACGCACCCCGATGTCGAGGCGCCCGCCGCCGTCGGTGCTCTGGCGAACCCACACCCCGGGCACGCGCGAGAGCAGCTCGGCCACGTCGCGCGCCTCGCTGCGGGCCACCTCCCTGGAGCTGATGACGGTCACCGACCCCGGCACCCGCTGCATGTGCTCGGCGCGGTCGCCGACCACCCGGACCTCCAGCGGCACGGGCGCCGCCGCCGGCTCCGGCGCCGGCTCGGTGGAGGATGGCGGGTCGCCGGCGCGGGCGCGCGCCGAGAGCGTGCCGGCGGTCAGCAGGCCCAGCCCGAGCAGCGTGAGGCGACTCACTCGATCTTGCACACGCCCTTGCCGTTGCATCCCGGAGAGGGCGCGGGGCAGTCGTCGGCGTCGTCGCAGGTCCGGGTGCAGTGCGGACCGCGGGCGTTGAAGCCGTAGCAGAGACCGCTGTCGCAGTCGGCGTCCTCCTCGCAGGTCGCGTAGAGCGCACCCTCCTGCCCCGGCTGTCGCTCCTCCAGCCCGGGGACGCCGTCGCAGCGGCAGTCGCCGAACTCCTCCGCCTCCACGTTGCAGGGGGCGAAGCCGCGCGAGCCACCGTCGCAGCGACAGGCGACCCAGTCCCCCGGGTGGCAGGCCCGCGCGTCGTGGCAGCCGGGGGAGACGAGCATCGCGAGCGCGGAGCAGGCGGCGGCCGCCGCATGCGCGCGGAGGACGGACCGCGAGGCGACCGGGCCCAGCACGCTCGCCATCGTACGCGGTGAGCCCGGGTCGGCTTGTCCCGCGGATCACACGCGTTCTTGACGTGGACACATGAGCGACGCATTGTGTCCACATGGACGTGGGCGTGCGCGAGCTCAAGCAGCACCTCTCGGATTATCTCGAGCGCGCGGCGAAGGGAGAGACGATCCGCGTGACCGATCGAGGTGAGCCGAAGGTCCTCATCGTGCCGCTTCCAGGCAAAGGTCGCCTCGCCGAGGGGGTGGCCCAGGGGTGGATCCGCCAGGCCGAGATGGATCCGCCGGCGGAGGTTCGTGCCGCGCCCGCTGCCCGTCGCATCGCCGACGTCCTCGCAGAAGACCGGGACGAGTGAGCCTCTACGTCGACTCCAGCGCGTGGATGAAGCGCTACGTCGCCGAGACAGAGACCACGATGGTCGGTGACTATCTGCGCGCTGACGCGGTCTGGTTCACGGCGCGCCACGCCTGGGTGGAGGTGCGCCGAAATCTCGCGCGCCTCCTCGACGGGGCGCCGTTGCACGACGCGCGTGAGGCCTTCACTCGTGACTTTCGTCGCACCCACGTCGTCGAGCTCGACGCGACCACATGCGCCCTGGCCGCGGAGATCGCGGAGGTCTCCCTCGTCCGATCGCTCGACGCGTTGCACCTGGGAGCGCTGCGCCGCCTGGGCAACGACGTCCCCCTCCTGACCTTCGACATCCGACAGGCGCAGGCGGCGCGTTCACTCGGGATCCGCGTCATCGGCGCGTGACCTCGGGGCGGCCCCGGGTGCCAGTGAGCCGGTGGTCGAGTCGGTTGCGGACCGTCTGCGCCAGCTTGGTCGGGTGGTACGGCTTCTGCAGGAAGTCGAGCCCCTCGACCAGCTCCTCCTGGTGGCCCGCCAGCTCCGGACCGTACCCGCTGGTGTAGATCACCTCGAGCTCGGGGCGATCGCGCCGCAGTCGGTCGGCGAGCTCGCAACCCGACGTGCCCGCGGGCATCACGAGGTCGGTCAGCAGGAGATCGATCTGGTCGCGGTGTCGCTGCCAGATCTCCAGCGCCGCGACGCCGGACGCCGCCTGGAGCACGGTGTACCCGTGGCGCTGGAGGATCTGGACCACGAGCCCGCGGACGATGTCCTCGTCCTCCACGACGAGGATGGTCTCGTGGCCGGCGAGCGAGCCGTCGACCGCGGCGGCGCCGGTGCGCGCCGTGACGGTGCGTCCCGGCTCGATGACCGGCACCGGCAACCAGACCTCGAACGTCGTCCCGCGCCCGGGCTCGGTCGCGATGTCGATCCATCCGGCGTGCTGCTTGACGATGCCGTGGACGGTGGAGAGGCCGAGGCCGGTGCCCTTGCCCACCGGCTTCGTCGTGAAGAACGGCTCGAACACGTGGGGGAGGACCTCCGCGGCGATGCCGGCGCCGGTGTCGCTCACCCGCAGGCACACGCACGGACCGGCGGTCACCTCCGGACGCCTGCGCGCGGCCGCCTCGTCGAGGGTCACGACGCTGGTCGCGATCGTCAGCGTGCCGCCGCGCGGCATCGCGTCGCGCGCGTTGATGACCAGGTTCAGGAGCACCTGCTCGAGCATGCCCACGTCGCCGCGGAGCGGCGGCATCACGGCCGCGTACTCGGAGCGCATGTGGATGTTCTCGCCGATGATCCGCTGCAGCATCCGGGTCAGGTTTCCCGCCACGTCGTTGAGATCGAGAATGGTCGGCTGCATGGCCTGCTTGCGGCTGACCATGAGAAGCTGGCGCGTGAGGTTCGCCGCCCGCTCGCACGCGTGCATGATCTGGTCGGCGCTCTCATGGATCGCGCCAGGCTTGGCTGCGTTGCGCACGAGCAGCATCGCGTTGCACTGGATCACCGTGAGCAGGTTGTTGAAGTCGTGCGCGACTCCGCCGGACAGCTGGCCGATCGCCTCGAGCTTCTGGGACTGCCGCAGCTGCTCCTCGAGGCGCTTGCGCTCGGTGATGTCGCGACCGACCCCGAGGACGCCCACCACCCGATCGCCCGCGAACCGCGGGGTGAAGGTGAACTCCAGGCTGACCGCAGCGGGCGCGCTGGTGATGAGCCGCAGCTCGCAGGCGGGCGGCTTCTCGCCACGCAGCGCCCGTTCGAACAGCCCGGCCGCGAGCGCGCGATCGAGCTCATGCACCAGTGGCACGAACGGACGCCCGTGCCAGCTCGCGCGCGGCGCGCCCAAGGTCGACTCGGCCGCTCGGTTCACCGACGTGATCACGCCGTCGGCGGACACGGTGACGATCAGCTCGCGGATGTCCTCGACCAGCTCGCGGTAGCGTTCCTCGGACTGGCGCACCTGCTCCAGCGCCCGCTTGCGTTCGGAGAGATCCACCATCGCGCCGATCATCCGGACCGCCGCGCCGTCACGGTCGCGGATCACATAGCCGCGGTCGAGGACGTCGGCGTAGGTCCCGTCGTGCCGGCGAAATCGGTACTCGTCGGCCCAGAACGCGCCAGCCCCGTCGATCACCGCGTGAAGGCCCTGTCCCAGACGGCCCTGGTCGTCGGGGTGGACGAGGCTCATCCACGAATCCACGGTCTGCGCGATGGCCGCGCCCTGGTGGCCGAACAGGGTCTCGAAGCCCTGGTTCCACCAGAGGGCCTGGCTGGCAAGGTCCCAGTCCCACACCGCGTCATTGGTGGCCCGCGCGACGAGGTCGAAGCGCTCGACCAGCGTCCGCTTCTCCGCCTCCAGATCCGCGACCGCGCGCTCGGACCGCTCCCGCAGGAGCCGGCGTTCGTCGGCGAGGCGGCGGCGCAGGTCGAGCTGCGTGACGACCTGATGGCTCAGCGCCACCAGGGCCCGCCGCTGCCCTTCGTCGAGGTGGTGGGGCTGGTAGTCGATGACCGCGAGCGAGCCGATCGCGAAGCCGGCGGGCGTGGTCAGAGGCGCCCCGGCGTAGAAGCGAATGTGCGGTGGCCCGGTGACCAGGGAATTATCGGCGAAGCGCGGATCCGTGGTGGCGTCGGAGACCTCCAGCACGTCGCGCTGCAGGATCGTATGGGCGCAGAACGCGAGCTCGCGAGCCGTCTCCGGGGCGTCGAACGTCCACCGCGCCTTGAACCACTGGCGCTTCGCGTCGACCAGCGTGACCAGCGCCGATCGGGTGCGGCAGACGTGGGCGGCCAGGTACGCGAGCTCGTCGAACGCGTCCTCGGCCGGCGAGTCGAGGACGTCGTAGCACTGCAACGCCTTCAGCCGAGCGTCTTCGTTGGTGGGGAGGGGCGCTGATGGCACGACGGCTCCTGCAAGTACATCACGATGAGGGAACGGGCACACCTCCGTGCGGAGGGAGGTGTGGCGGCCCCCATCTTCAGCGGCGCCTCACGGGAGATCCGAACGTGGCGCTCTCGCAGATCCACCTCGAGACCGGCGGACACGCCAACGGCGGCGGCGGCATACTGGTCCATCGCTGCCGTTCGCCGCCGCGGCCAAGGGGCAATGGCGCCGATGCCCTCCAGGCTCGCCCACCGTTGGCGCTCGCCACGCGGCGCGAGCTCTCGTGAAAGCCCGAGCTGGGGGGGAGGCGGTCTGGCGGAACGAGGTCGTCGGTTTCCCGCGTTCTTGGTGGTCGACGACGAGGGCAACGACTTCTTCTCCGAGGTGGCCACATCGTCGGCGTCGTCGCTGGAGTCCGGGAGCGCGACGCTCCGGGTCGCTCCGGGCGTCGGCGCGGTCACCACCTTCTTCGAGGTGGATGTCGACGGCGGTAGGATCGGCCCATGCGGAAC
>JBKJLX010000220.1:0-18190 GCA_046596645.1 Polyangiaceae bacterium | reverse complement strand
ACACCCACGCGCCGAGCGCTGGCTCGCGCCACGCCGAGTACACCCTGCGCATGGCCGGCGCCGGCTACGAGGAGATCGCCAAGGCCGGGGGAGGGATCGTCTCCACCATGCGCGCGGTGCGCGCCGTCACCGAGGGCGCCCTCCACGACGAGCTGGTCGCGCGCCTCGCTCGCATGGCGCGCGGCGGCGTCACCACGGTGGAAGCGAAGAGCGGCTACGGCCTCGATCTGGCCTCCGAGCGCAAGCAGCTGGAGGCGGTCGCGCGGGCCGGCGCGCGCGCCGATCTGCCGCGGCTGGTGCCGACCTACCTCGCCCTCCACGCCCTGCCGCCCGAGGCCCGCGGCGACCGCGACCGCTACGCCGCGCGCGTGCTCGCCGAGGACCTCCCAGCGATCGCGGAGGCGGGGCTGGCGCGCTTCGTCGACGCCTACGTCGACCGCAGCGCGTTCTCGGTCGACCAGGCGCGGCCGGTGCTCGAGCGGGCGCGGGCGCTCGGTCTCGGCGTGCGCATCCACATCGGGCAATTCGCGGACGTGGGCGGCGCCGCGCTGGCGGCGGCCGTGGGCGCGGCCTCCGCCGACCACCTGGAGCACGTCGACCCCGCGGGCGCCGCGCTCCTCGCAGGGGCGGGCGTCCGCGCGGTGCTGCTGCCGGTCGCGAGCTTCACGCTGGCCCAGGCGCCGCCGCCCGTCGCGATGCTGCGCGCCGCCGGCGTGCGGCTGGTGGTCGCGAGCGACGCCAACCCGGGGACGGCGCCGACCGAGAGCCTCTTGCTCGCGCTGGCCTTTGCGGTGCGGCTCTACGGGCTCACCCTCGCCGAGGCGATCCTGGGGGCCACGCGCGAGGCGGCGGCGTCGCTCGGCCTGGACGACGTCGGCGTCCTCCGCCCCGGCGCGCGGGCCGACGTGGTCGCGTGGGACCTTCCGCACGAGGCGGCGCTCACCCAGCCCCTCGGCGTCTCCCGAGCGTCGCTCGTTCTCCGGGACGGAGTGGTGCTGGCCGACGCCGGCGAGCACCTCGCCTGAGCGTCCCATGCGGCGCGTCCTCCTCGTCGATCACCACGACTCCTTCACCTGGAACCTGTGGCAAGCGCTGGAGTCGCTGGGGGCGCCGACCGACGTGGTCCTCGTCGACGCCATCGACGCGGCGGAGGTCGGCCGCGCCGCGCCGCGCGGCGTCGTGCTCTCGCCGGGGCCCTGCACCCCGCGCGAGGCCGGCGCGTCCCCCGCCATCGCTCGGGCGGTGGCGGAGGGCGCGCTCGAGGCACCGCTGCTCGGGGTGTGCCTCGGTCATCAGGTCGTCGCCGCTGCGCTCGGCGCGTCGATCGTCCGCGCGCAGCGCCCCGTGCATGGCCGCACCTCGCCCATCCTGCACGACGGCCAGGGCCTCTTCACTGGCCTGCCGCGACCACTGGAGCAGATGCGCTACCACTCGCTGGTCGTCGACCCCTCGACGCTCCCCGACGAGCTCGTCGCCACCGCGTGGACCCAGGAGGGTGAGCTGATGGGCCTTCGCCATCGCACCCGCCCCATCGAGACCGTGCAGTTCCATCCGGAGTCGTTCGCGTCGCGGCACGGCGAGTCCATCCTCGCGCGCTGGGTGGCGTCGCTCCCCCCTGCGTGAGCCGGCCGCTTTCTTGGGCGCGCCGCGATCGCTTCGGTACCGTTCGCCCATGCCGTCCGAGCGCCGAGCCAAGCGAACCCGGGTCGATCTCCTCGCGAACCAGTACATCGACGGCGTGCCGCACCTGGCGGACGTCCTCGAGCTCAGCATGACCGGCGCCCTGGTGCGCCGCGTCCACGCGCCCGACGAGGACCGTGCCGGCTACGCGCTCGAGGTCGCCGGCACGGGCAGCGACCCGATCTGGCTCTGCGCCTCGAGCGTGTGGCGCGTCGGCGAGTTCGAGGCCATCCGCTTCGTCGAGATGGCCGCCGTCGACAAGCTCCGCCTCGCCGGCGTGCTGGCCGAGTCGAAGCGCGCGGCCTAGACCGGATCGGGTTTCCGGTTTCCGGTTTCCGGTTTCCAGTTTCCGGTTCCGGCATCCGGTTCCGGTTCCGGCATCCGGTCTCCCTTTCAGAATCCGTGTTCGCGCCAGAACCGCTCGATCCTCAGATCGACCAGCTCCGGGAACTCCACCGCCGTGTAGTGGGTCCCACCGCGGACGACGAGGATCTCGGCGTTCGCGATCCGCCGCACCATCTGCTGGGAAAGCCCGCGCGGCGTCATGCTGTCGCGGTCACCGGTGATGACCAGGGTGGGCACCGTGACGCGCGGGAGGATGCGCGATGCGTCGTGGTCGCCCAGGGCGCGCAGGTTGCGGAGGAACGCCTGCATGTCGAGGCGGCCAAACCCCGAGACCAGCTCGGCGAGCTCGTCGTCGTCGAGCGCCTCGCCGATCAGGCCCAGGCCCTTGAGCAGCCGGCCGGTCTGGCGCGTCCCGCCGGCGCGGCGTGTGATCGAGCCGAGCGGGCCGTGCAGGCGCTCCGCGACCGCGACCGCCCGCGGCACCAGCGGTCCCAGGAACGCCAGCGGGGTCGCGCTGTGCAGCGGCCTGCCGAAGGTGCCGTTCAGGAGCACCAGGTTGGCCACCATCTCCGGCACCGCCGCGTACGCCTCCAGCACCACCTGGACGCCCATGCTCCAGCCGACCAGCGACGCTCGCTCGATGCGGAACGTGCGAAGGATGGTGAGCAGATCGTCGACGTGCCGGAGCACCGCGTACGCCTCCGGGCGGTCGGGGTCGGGCCGGGTCGAGCCGTAGAGGCCGCGGTAGTCCCAGGTGATGAACCGGTACCTGTCACCGAGGTCGCCGACGAGCGAGCGCCACGCCAGGTGGGGGCCTCCGAGACCGTTGGCGAGCAGCGCCACCGGCGCGCCTGGGAAGGGCTCGGCCGTCGCGTGGACGGCGAGGGTGGCGCCGTCCTCGGTCCGCAGCGCCGTCGTCTCGACGGCCATGGGCGATCGCACGGCCTTCATCCCGTGGCCCCGCCATACTCCATGCGCCGGCGCCCCCCAAGGCTGCGGAGCGTGTCGTGTCCGACGAGACTGGCCGTCGCGTTGACACACGCGGTGGCGCGCCGCTAACGTGCGCGGCGCGCCGGCCCGCCACGACACACGTCGAGGCGGCGCGCCAAGCGTCGAGGAACCGATGGCCGAAGAGACGAAGAAGCCGAAGATCGACCTCAAGGCCCGCCTCGGGAAGACCATGGTCAGCACCGGCGGGTCGTCCGTCCCGCTGCCCGTGCCTGGCGCCATGCCCGGCGGTTTCGGCCCCGGCCTCGGGCCTTCGTCGAACCCTCCCGGCGGCGACGGCTCGATGCCGCCCTTCGGCCAGGACCAGCGCATCTCCGCGCCGCCCTCGTCGCGGCCCCTCCCCGCGCCGATGGGCATCTCGCCCGGCATCCCGCTGCCCGCGTTCGCCGCTGCCATCCGGCCGCAGGCCGCCGCACCTCCGCCCGCTGCGCCCCAGGGCGCCGCCGCCCAGACCATCAAGGTCGAGATCGGGGAGGAGATCCACGAGGAGCGGAAGCGCGCAGGCAAGCAGAAGGTCGTCTTCGCGGCCATCGGCGCCGCGGTCGGCATCGCGCTCGGCTTCGTCGTCGGCGGCATGCGCGCCAACAGCGTCCGTTCGGGTCAGGCGATCCTCGGCGCCGGTGCCCTCGAGGGCGAGGTCAAGACCGCCAACGGGAAGATGAGCGAGCTCAGCGTGCTCCTCGATCAGGGCGCCGAGGCGCTCCAGGCCAAGAAGTACCCCGACGATCTCTCGGCTGGCCTCTCCAGCCTGCAGATCCCTTTCGACACCAACACACTCGGCGGGAAGAACGTCGGCGCGCTGCCGGCGAAGACCTTCCGCAGCGTCCTCATCTACACGAAGGAGGTGGAGGACCTGAACGAGAAGAAGGACTCCCTCCGCAACCTGCTCGGCGCGCTGAAGAAGCCGGTCGAGAAGGCGTGGCTCGACGAGAAGGAGCCGAAATTCGAGCTCGCCGTCGTCTTCGGCGGCGCGCCGGAGAAGATGGTGGCCGAGCTCGTGCGCGTGAAGGACCCGTTCAAGGTCCAGGGCGACTGGGCGAAGGAGGTGCCGATCATGGCCCGCCAGATGGTCCAGGGTAAGCGGCAGGAGGTCGAGAAGAAGGCCAACCGCTGGACCAAGGGCGACCTGACCGGCGAGAGCCCCGTCATCATCCCGGTGGAGCCGTCGAGCGTCGCCGGCTTCACCAGCGATCAGACCGTCATCCAGCTTCGCAAGGCGATGATCGACATGAAGCAGCTGCTCGACGGCGACAAGAGCGACCCCCAGAACGAGACCCAGGGCCTCGTGAAGCTGGGCGAGCAGCTCTCGGCCGATCTCAACAACCTCAGCCTGCAGAAGTAGTCGCGAACCGGCTGGGCGCCTCGGCGGCGCCCAGCCGCCTAGCTGGCGGACGTCAGCTGCGGTCGGCTCGAGGGCTTCTTCTCCGGAGCGGCGTTCTCGTCCCCGCCTCCGCTGGCCTGCGTGCCCGCCGTTCCCGGGGGAGCCGGGGGCACGTCGGTCGGCGTCAGGCGGACGATCTCGACCGTCTCCAGCCGGGTGTCGTCGGCGCCGCGGACGATGAACCGGTAGCCGTACTTCTCCAGCGTCTGCCCGACGTCGGGCACGCCGCCGGTCTCGTGCATGAGGAGACCCGCGAGGGATACGAACCTCCCATCCTCCGGCAGCGTGGTCCCCAGGTACTCCGAGAGGTCGTCCAGCGGCACGTCGGCGTCCGCCAGGATACGCCCGTCGCCGAGGTCGCGGATCGCGGCCGGTTCCACCTCGTCGTGCTCGTCGTGGATGTCGCCGACGATCTCCTCCAGCACGTCCTCCATGGTGACGATGCCGCTCACGCCGCCGAACTCGTCGACGACGATCGCCATGTGCTGACGCTTGGAGCGCATCTCTCGCAAGAGGGAGAGGAGGCTCTGCGACTCGTGGACGAAGTTGACCGGCGTGCGGACCAGCTCGGACAGCTTCTTTCCCGGCTCCCCGTCGTCCTCGTTGGACTCGGCCTTGAACACGTCCTTGGCGACCAGCAGGCCGACCACGTTGTCCAGCTGGCGGTCGAAGACCGGGTAGCGGGAGTGGCCGCTCTCCGCGACCATCCGGCGGACGTCCGCCAGCGGGGTGGCCCGCTCGATCGCCTCCACCTTGGAGCGGCCGATCATGACGTCGCGCGCGCGGAGGTCGGCGAACTCGAGCACGTTGCGGATCATCTCGGCCGGCTCGGCGCCGACCAGGCCGGCCTCCTCGACCTGGTCGACCATCGCCTCGACCTCGGCCTCGGCCAGGCGCTTGTCGGTCTCGGTGACGGGCGCGTCGTCCACCGCCCGGTGCGCCAGCCGGGCTGCCAGCTGCACCAGCGGCCAGGCGAGCGGCGCCAGGACGACCTCCAGGGGACGCAGCCACTGGACCAGGCGACCCGCGTCATCGGCGCGCGTCCGACCGACGGAGGCGGCGATGAGGAAGGCGGGGGCGAGGAGGACCGTCGAGCCGAGGACGATCAGCGCGACCCCCAGCGGGCCCGGCATGCGGTTCTGCAGGGGTGGCGCGATGACGATGGTGACGAGGGCGGCCGCCATGATGCGACCCGCCAGGTAGGTGGCGCGCATCGCGTCGCCGCGGTCGCGGATCCGCTCCAGCCCGGAGCGGTGCTTGACCTCGTCCTGCTCGAGGAGCGCGGCGATGCGCGTTGCCGGGAGGGCCCCGATGGCGTTGTCCGCCGCGGCGAAGAGCGCGCCGACCCCGGTGGCGAGGACCGCCGCGACGATCGACGCCCCGGTGGAGAGACCGAATGCAATCGACAATGGATAGGACACAGACCCCACGAGCCGCCGGCGACGCTTCAGGATAGCCAGTTGCCCAGTGGGGGCGCAACACGAAGGATGGGTGAATGTCGCACGTGTGACTGCCCTGCTGTTCTCCGGGCGAGGGTCGATTCGCTACGCTCCCCGACCTGTCCATCTCCCCGCGGACCGAGAAGCGCCTGCCCCTGCCGCGCGCACCGCTCGCGATCTCGCGCGGCGCGCTCGCCGGCGCAGTCGCCGGCGCAGGGCTCGGCGTCGTCGATGCGACCGTCGCCGTGCTGCGCGGCGCGGCGCCGACCAGCGTGGCCCTCGGCGTCTCATTGCCCATGGCGACCGGTGTCGCAGCAGGTTGCGTGCTCGGCGCCGTGGCGATCGTCCTGCGCGCGCCGCCCCTGCGGTCGGCCGTCCTGCGATTCCTCCGCCTGGTGACGGTCGGGATTCTGGCCCTGCCGCCGCTCGGCCTCGCCGTCGAACCGAGTGTCGTAGGCTGGACCCACGCCGCGTTCGTCGTCGTCATGGCGGCCGCCATCGGCGTGACGTCGCACCGGATGCTGCGCGCCGCGTCGGGCGACGCGCTCACGTGGCTCGTCGCGGCGACCGTCGCGGCGTACGGTACGCACCTCGTCGGTCAATCGCTGAACCTGCAGGAGCGGCGCGCCGAGCTCCCCTTCTTCGCCGTCGCGCTCGCGTCGCACGTCATGACGCTCGTCGGGGCGCTCGCCGGATCTCGCGCGCTCGGCGCGGTCGCGGGCATCGCGCCGTCGGTGCCACGGGCGGCGGCCGCGGGGGTGGCGGCGGTCGGGCTGGTGGCGCTGGGCGGCTGGGCGCTGCCAGCGCACTACGCGACGATCGGCGCCTGGCTGCTCCTGCATGCGTTCGCTCTCGCGATGCTCGCCGCGGCGACCGCGATGGCGCGTGGCGGCGGCCGGGCGCGCGTCGCGGTCGCCGTGGCCACGGCCGGAGCGGTCGGGGTGGCGGCCTACCTGCTGCTCGGCGCGTCGACCCAGAGCCCGACGCTGTACGCCGTGAGCACGCACACCTTCGCCATGCGGAGGGTTCTCGTCGACTCCGGGTCCGCGGCGTCGCGTACGCGTCGCCTCGCGCGCAGCCTGGAGAAGCGCCCGGCGTGGCAGGACGGGCGCCGCGCCGGGGACCGCGCGCGCGCCCGGAACGCGGCGCCGGCGCGCGCGCCGTCTCGAGCCATCCGGTCGCTCCTCCTGATCACGGTGGACAGCCTCCGCCACGACGCGACGGGCTACGCGACGGGCACTGCGGACAGGACACCGGAGCTCGACGCGCTGGCGGCGTCGTCGACGCGCTTCCACACCGCCTACGCGCAGGGCGGCTGGACGTCCCTCTCGATCGGCTCGCTCCTGTGGTCGCGCTGGCCCAGTCACATGCGGCTCGGCCGCATGCTGGTCGACGCGCAGCAGCGCTCTTTCATGGAGGACGCGGTGCCGGAGGGATTCCGCGCCACCCGTGCGTTCTCTGCCCCCCGCGACGAGCCGAGCCGGAACATCTTCGAGGTCGCGCACCAGGCCGGCATCCCCACCGCGGCGGTGCTCAACGACGGGTTCACCTCGTTCTTCGAGCCGGCGCTCGGTTTCTCGCGGGGCGTCGACCGCCTCGCACGCCCGGTGGAGACCATCCGAGGCGAGTCGCTGGCCCAGCGTGACGTCGACGACGCGCTGGCGACCGCGCTCGCCGTGGGCGAACTCGAGCGCCTCTCTGGTGGGCGCTTCGTGCTCTGGGTCCACCTCTTCGGACCGCACCTGCCGTACGCCGGACCCGACGAGCGGAGCCGGTCGGGATACGAGGTCGACGTCCGCCACACCGACGAGCAGATCGGCGCCCTGCTGGCCACGCTGCGGCGGCTGGGCCGCGCGTCGGACACGGCGGTCATCGTCACCGCCGACCATGGCGAGGCGTTCGAGGAGCACGGCAACCTGGCGCACGGCGGCGACGTCTTCGAGGAGTCGGTGCGGGTGCCGCTCCTGGTACACGCGCCGGGCACTGCGCCACGGGACGTGCACGAGGCGGTCGGCCTCATCGACGTGGCGCCGACCTGCCTCGATCTCCTGGGCGTCCCCATCCCCGCCGAGATGCAGGGGTCGAGCCTGGCGGCGACGGTCGAGGACGGCGAGCCGCCGCCGGATCGTCCGGTCTTCGTCGAGACCTGGCGCTCGCAGCCCGATGACGCGGCGCCGACCGCGCACACCGTCGGCGTGATCCACGACCGCCAGAAGGTCGTTCACGACAGGATCTCTGGCGTCTTCTCGGCGTACGACCTCACCCGCGACCCGACCGAGCGAACCAACCGCGGGGGCGTCGCCTTCGAGGCGGCGGTCCACGCCGACCTGGCGGCGACGCTGCTCGGGTGGATCAGGGCAGGCGAGGAGGATCGGTGATCGCTCGCCCCTCAGCGGCCGTCGCGAGGTTGCGCAGGACGACGAACGATCCGTCCTGCGCCGCGCCGATCCCGACCAGCGCACCGCGCGGGTCGAGCCACGCGGTGGGCGCGGGCGTCGACGGCGCCTCCAGGAAGTCCTCGCCGCCGAGCCCCTGACCGAAGCGCGCCCGGCGTACGCCTTGCTCGGACAGCACGGCGACCGGCATGGCGCGGCGCGCGGCGTCCGTGATCCCCAGCAACCGGGCGCAGCGCGCGTCCGGCGTGTCTCGCGCGAGCGAGTCCAGCGTCACCGCCCCCGCCACACCGAAGGGCCCGCTGGCGACGCGGCGCAGCCGGCCGAGCGTCGAGGGGATGCCGAGGGCGGCCCCCAGATCGCGCGCCAGCGAGCGCACGTAGTAGCCCTTGCCCACGTCGACCTCGAGATCCAGGCAGAGGCGACCGGCATCGACGCCCTCCTCGTGGGTGCCCGCGGCGACGACCCGAAGCGCGCGCACGACGACGTCGCGCTCCGGGAGCGGGGTGCGGTCGCCCGAGCGCGCTCTGGCGTGAGCGCGCACCCCGTTCGTCTGGATCGCGCTGAACGTGGGGGGCACTTGCGTGTTTCGCGCCTGCTCGGCGTCGACCGCGGCCGTGATGCGCGGCGCGTGGGCGACGTCGGCGTGGGCGAGCGCGGCCACCTCCTCCGCGAGCCAGTCCGGAGCGGTCGCCTCCGCCTCCGTCGCCCCGGTCGCGTCGAGCGAGTCGGTGGAGCGCCCGAAGACGATGCGCGCGAGGTAGCGCTTGTCGTCGAGGGTGAGCCACGTCGCGAGCTTGGTGGCCTCGCCCACCAGGGCCACGAGGACGCCGGTCGCCATGGGGTCGAGCGTCCCCGCGTGCCCGACGCGGCGCGTGCCGAAGAGGCGCCGCAGCTGGGCGACGACGTCGTGGCTCGTCGGGCCCACCGGCTTGTCGACGACGAGCAAGCCCGCCGCCTGGGGCGCGCTCACGGCGCCGGCGCCGTCCACCGCAGGACCGGGTAGGGCTCGAAGGCGTGCACCTCGACGAAGCCCTCGTCGAGGAAGAGCTGCGCCGGCCCGACCCACAGCTCCTCCGGCGAGACCGGCTCCTTCGCGCGGCGCGGCAGGGCCTCCAGCGAGGTTGCACCCAGGGCTGGCGCCAGCGCCACCGCAGCGCGAACCATTCTCCGCAGCACGCCGTGGCGGCGGTGGTCGGGATGCACCAGCGAGCAGCCGAGGAGGAACACGCCGGCGCGGTCGCCCTCGAAGCAGGGGAGCTTCCGGTAGAGCTTCTGATCGTAGGCCTTGGCGACGGCGGTCGCGGGCGCGACCTTGAGCCACCCCACCACCTGCGGCGCGCCGCCGGCGGGCGGCGTGGCGAGCGCGACGAGGCCGTGCGCGCTCGGCGCGCCCAGCTCCAGCTCGACCTCCAGCTCGCGGCGGTTGGTGCCGACCTCGACGTAGCAGCGCGCCAGCCACTCGTTCTTGTCGCCCTCGAAGTGCCAGAAGCGGCAGAAGCAGGGGCACGCGCAGGCGTCGAACAGGGCGACGAGGCCCGCGTGATCGGCGGCGGTCGCGACGCGGACGGCGTGCGTGTCGATCATGACGCCCCCCGCTCCCGCGGCCAGCCGATGGTAGGCGCCGCCTCCTCGTGCGCGCGGGCCGCGCGGAGCACCGTCGCCTCCTCGAAGGGGCGACCGATGATCTGCAGGCCGATGGGGAGCGCCGGCCGCGCCACGCTCGCGGCCGAGAGCCCGCAGGGAACGCTGGCGCCGGGGAGTCCGGCGAGACTCGCGGGCAGCGTCAGCACGTCGGCCCGGTACATGGCGAGCGGATCGTCCGCGCGCTCGCCGAGGGGGAACGCGACGGTCGGGCTGGTCGGCGCGACGATGAGATCGACGCCCTCGAAGGCGCGCGTGAAATCGCGCGCGATCAGCGCGCGGACCTGCTGCGCCTTCCGGTAGTAGGCGTCGTGGTACCCGGCGGAGAGGACGAAGGTGCCGAGGAGGATGCGCAAGCGCACCTCCTCGCCAAAGCCCTGACCTCGCGTCGCCCGGTACATCGCCTGGAGACCGCCGCGCCCCGGCCCCGCGGCCTCGCGCCGCATGCCGAAGCGCACTCCGTCGAAGCGCGCCAGGTTGCTCGACGCCTCGGCGGTGGCGATGACGTAGTACGCCGCGAGCGCGTGCCGGGTGTGGGGCAGGCGCACCGGCCTCACCTCGGCGCCGGCCGCCTCGAGCCGGGCCACCGCCGCGCGGACGGCGGCGCCGACCTCGGCGTCGATCCCTTCGCCGAAGTACTCCTCGGGGACGCCCAGGCGGAGGCCGTGCGCCCCGTCGGCGCCGCGCGCGCACGCGGCCACCAGGTCGCCGACCTCGCGCCGCGAGCTCGTGGCGTCGCCCGCGTCGTGCCCTGCGATCGACTGGAGGATCGCCGCGGCCGAGCGGACGTCGCCCGCGAAGGCGCCGACCTGATCGAGGCTGGAGGCGTAGGCGACGACGCCGCGCCGTGACACCCGGCCGTAGGTCGGCTTGATGCCGACGGTGCCGGTGAGGGCAGCCGGCTGGCGGATGGATCCGCCGGTGTCGGTGCCCAGGGCGCCAGCGACCATCCCAGCGGCCACCGCCACCGCGCTGCCGCCGGAGGAGCCGCCGGGAACACGCGTTGGATCCCATGGATTACGGGCCGGAAAGAAGCCGCTGTTCTCGTTCGACGAGCCCATCCCGAGCTCGTCGCAGTTGCACTTGCCGACGATCACGGCGCCCGCGTCGCGCAGGCGCGAGACGGTGGTGGCGTCGGCGGGGGGGCGCCAGCCGTCCTCGGGGTCGGCCTCGCCCCTGCTGGTGAGGATGCGCGAGCCCGCGGTGGTCGGCGCGCCGGCGGTCGCCAGCACGTCCTTCACGCCCATCGGCACGCCGGCCAGCGGCGCCAGCGCGGCGCCCCGCGCGCGCTCCTCGTCGATGGCGCGAGCGCGGGCGAGCGCCGACTCCGGCTGGAGGGTCAGGAACGCGCCGAGACCGTCGCGGCCGCCGCGCGCGCGGGCTGCGTCGAGCGCGCCGCGGGCCAGCTCCTCCGCCGAGACCTCGCCCCGCCGCACCAGCTCGGCGATGGCGAGGACCGGCAGGCGGACCACCTCGGCGAAGGCGGTCACCTCAGCCCTCGTCCACGAAGCTGGGCACGTCGAACCCGCCGTCGTGCGCGCGCGGCGCCGAGGCCAGCACACCGTCGCGCAGGGCCAGCCGCTCCTCCCCCTCGTCGGCGCGAGGCTCGTCCGCGCGCGCCGCGTCCTCGCCGGCGAAGGGCCGATCCATCGGCTCCACCCCGGTCACGTCGACGGTGGCGAGCTCCTCCGCGTAGGCCAGGATCGCGCCGAGCTCATGGGTCACCCGCGACAGCTCCGCCTCGGCCAGCTCGAGCTGCGCGAGGTCGGCGAGCCGAGCTACGAGAGCGCGATCGATCGTCGGCCCCGACATGGGCCAGGTCTTACCACGGCAGCACGTCCAAGCTGTGCGTCGAGGCGCCGCACCGATCACTAGGCTCGGCGCGTCCCCGATGCTACGCGCCCGCGGGCATGCCCCGCCGCCGCGGGGCGTTCGCCCGTCGCCATGACCGCCGCCGCCACCGCCGGAGATCGGGCGCAGCCCGCCACGCCCGCGGGCGCGCCGCGCTTGGCCGCGCGGTCGCGCGGCGGGCGCTCGGCGTGGCTCGGCCGCGTCGCGCTGGTCGCCGTCTGCGGCGCCGCCGCCGCGGCCGCCGCGCTCGGCGAGCCAGGTCCGTTCCGCGGCGATCGCCGCGACGCCCTGGCCGCGCGGCTGCGCAGCCAGGGTTTCCGGGTCGATGCGTCGTCCGTCGTCTTCCTCGACGGGCCGCGAGGGGCCCTGGGCGCCGCGGCGACGTCGGCGCGCGCCCTGGTGGCGGCGGCCGAGGGGGAGGAGCCGACCGATCTCTGGCTGGTGGAGACGCGGCTCTCGCCGGCCGGGGTCCTGCTCGCCATCGAGGCCGTCCACGATCTCACCGGCACCACCGGCGCCGAGGAGTCGGCGCCCATCGTCATCGGCGATCGGGCCGTCTTCGTGCAGAAGAGCCTGGTGTCCGGCGCGCCGAGCACGCTCGGCCTCCTCGACCTCGACGGCCACACCGTCCCCGCCGACTTCACCCCCGCCGAGCGCGCCCAGAGCGCTGTGACCGCGCTGCAGGACACGGGGCGCCTGGGCGGCGTCGGCCGGCGGACGATCGTCGTCGATGGCGAGGGCGAGGTGGCGCTGACCGCCATCCCCGGCGGGGTCGAGGTGCGGCGCGGTGCCGACAGCGCAGTCATCGACCTGTCGCCCGAGGCGCCGGTGCTGCCGCTGTGGCTGCAGGTGCAGGAGCAGGAGGTGGCACGCCCCGGCAACCTCGTCACCTGGTCGGTCGATCGCGTGCGCGCGGTGCCCTGGTTCGGCGACGAGGGGATGCAGGCGGTCAAGCAGGTGGCGTTCACCGCGCTCGACTTCGTGCTCCGCAACAAGGAGCAGATCACCGGCGACACCGGCGCCGAGGGCATCGCCGCGGATCTCGGCGGCGAGGACGGGCTCAACCCTCCGCAGAAGCAGCTGCCGGTCGATCCCGATCTCGGCTGGCCGCCGCCGCCGCTGGTGCCCTGGGTCGAGTCCCCGGCCATCGAGGGCGAGGGTCAGTGGAACGCCAAGACCGAGGACGGCTTCTTCCGCGATCAGGCCAACCTGCCGCCGGTCTTCCTCACCACGTTCATCCGCAGCGACCGCACCCGAAAGGCGACGCGCGTCTACATCGCCCTGTGGGACCCGCGGCGGGTGGAGCTGCACATGATGGCGGGCACGGTCGAGCCCAAGAGCGCGACCGGCAAGGCCGGCCCCGGCGCGATCCCGAGGACGCCCGACGTGATGAGGCGCGTGGTCGCCGCCTCCAACGCCGGCTTCCAGGCGCTGCACGGCGAGTTCGGGATGATGGCGGACGGCGTGGTTTACCTGCCACCCAAGCCCTACGCGGCGACCGTCGGCGCGACGCGCGACGGCTCGACGGTGTTCGGGACCTGGCCCAACGACCCGGCGATCCCCGACGACATCAAGTCGTACCGCCAGAACATGACGGTCATGGTCCAGGACGAGAAGTTCAACCCCTACGACCGCACCTGGTGGGGCGGCACCGTTCCCGGCGCCGAGGACAAGACGCACACCGTCCGCACCGGCATCTGCCTCACCAGGGAGGGGTTCATCGGCTACTTCTACGGCGCCGACCTCAGCCCCGACGCGCTGGCGCAGTCGATGATCCAGGCGCGGTGCTCGTACGGCATCGCCCTCGACATGAACGCCGGCCACGCGGGGATGGAGTTCTACAAGGTCGGGCCGGCCGCCGAGATCGGGGACCTGGGGCGCCCGCTGCAGCGCGACTGGGAGGCCGAGGGTGACGTCCCCGGCCTCGACGGCTGGCGGTTCCGCGCGCGCCGGATGATTCGCGGCATGGGCCTCATGAGCTTTCCTCGCTACATCAAGCGCGAGTCGCGCGATTTCTTTTACATGGCACTTCGCCACAACCTGCCTGGTGAGAGCATCGCTCCCCTGTTCGACGCGCCCTTCGAGGGCGAGGGGGCGTGGACCACCAAGGGCCTGCCGCAGCACGGCTTCCCCTACGCCATGGCGACCGCCACGGTTCGTCCCTCGAAGGAGCGGCCCGACTTCAAGGTGCGCGTCCTGGCCGTCGACCCGCGGAGCGTCTCCGCGCCGGCGGCGAAGGGCGCAGGTCAGGCGGCGCAGGCGGTCCTGGCGATCGACGCCGGCCCGGGGCCCGACGCGGCCGCGCGAAACCTGGTGCTCGAGGGAGGGCACTTCGCCATCACCGACGCGCCGCCGAAGGGCTCCGCCATCCTCGCGCGCGGCGCCGTGGAGAGCTCGCCCATGGCCGCTGCGCTGGGCGTCGCCGACGAGGCGGGCTTCGCCTATTACGTCGAGCCGGTGCGCGCCACGGCGCCGACGCAGGACGACGCCGACGCGGACGCCGGCGCTCCTGCGAAGGTGGCGGCGATGAGCGAGGCGGAGAGCCAGGCCGTGCTGGAGCTGCTCGGCCGGCTGGGCTGCTCCGAGCGCATCGCCCTCGCCGAGCCGATGGCGGTCGCGCTGGGGGGCCACACCTCCCTCGCGGGCGAGGCGGTACACCCGCCGCGCGGAGCGACCGCCATCACCCTGGTGCGCGGTCGCGCGCCGGGTGGCCGCCGCTTCTTCGAGGACACGCCGGTGGTGAAGCGCGACGAGTGGTACCGCCTGCAGCAGCACCGGGTGCGCTACTTCAAGAAGGCGGCGGAGTAGGCGGGGAGGGTGCGGTCCCGCGGCCCGCGTGCGCGCTGCCGGCGATGTACGATGCCTGCGCCGTGCCCCGCCGTCGCCGCGTCATCGCCCTGGCCGCGATCCTCGTCGCGCTCACGATCCTCGCCGGGGCGACCTGGTACCTCGGGCGGCAGCGGCCCCCCGCGTCGCCGGAGTTCGCCGCGGTTCCCATGTCGAGCGCAGCGCGCGCGAAGAAGGAGGCGCTGGCCGCGATGCCCGCCGGGCGCGCGCTGGGGAAGCGCGCCAACGAGGCGCCGGAGTCGATGAAGTTCGGCCAGGGCACGCCGGAGGCGAACACGGCCCCGGGGCACGAGGACGGGCTGGTCTCGACGCTCACCGTCACCACGCCTGCCTTCACCATCGAGAAGCGGTACCGCTCCATGGAGGGACCCTTCGCCGAGTACGCGGTCCGCGTCGACGGCAAGCCGGCCACGGCGCCGGGGGCCCGAGAGCTGTGGTGGTGGAAGGGCGCGCGCATCGAGATCCTCGACGACGGCGGTGCCGTCCTCGACCAGGAGTTCATGTGCCACCTCAACATCGACGTCGACGTGCCGTTCCGCACGAAGGAGATCGGTCAGGTGCCTGGCACCAGCCGCCTGCTCACGTTGACCCAGGGCGAGACGTCGTTCGGCCTGCCCGCGGGGCGCGGCGTACCCGTCGCCTCGGACGAGGCGTGGAAGATCATGTTCCAGGTCCTCAACCACAACCGGGACGGGCGCTTCATGGTGAAGCAGCGCCTCACCCTGTTCTTCATCCGCGACATCGATCTGTTCCGCCCGCTCGACAGCACCGCGTTCCACGCTGCCTCGATCTGGATCCCCGTCGACCGATCCAGCGAGGACGCGCTGCGCTTTGATGCCGAGTCATGTCACTGCTGCACGCCGCTCGGTCGCGCGCTGGAGGCGCCCAACAGCATCGTGCAGGCCCGCAAGGCGGACGAGTTCGGGCGCGTCCTGGTGGGCCACTGGACGGTGCCGCCGGGCAAGGCCACGTGGACGTATCCGTTCTCGCGCTCGGCCCCGACCTTCGACCCCAGGGGCAAGAGGCTCTACGCGACGTGGACCCACCTCCACCCGTTCGCGACCGAGGCGCGCCTGTCGGCGCTGAAACCGGGGTGCGACCCGGTGGTCGTCACCCGCAGCCAGGTGGAGAGCCTTCGCGACGGACGGACCGGCCTGGTTCGCATCCAGTCGTTCTCCGATCCCGAGGGCATCCCGCTGCCGGAGGGGGCCGACTACGAGGTTGCCGTCGACTACGACAACACGTCCGGTCGCGCGCAGGACTCGATGACCTCGCTCGGCATCTTCGTCGACGACACGGCGTGGAAGCGCCCCGGCTGGGCCACGCGCGCCCGGAACGACAGCGGCATCGAGGAGTCGTGCGGGGCGCCTTAGGGGGCGATGCCCAGCGCTGCCAGCTCGGCCGTCAGCATCGCTCGCGCCCACTCTGCATCGTCCGGCCGCGCCGCGAGCAGATCGCGGTGTTCCTCCGGATCGCCGGTGAGCGCGAGCAGGCGTCGGTTCCCCAGCTCCAGCTCGTCGATGAACACGAGCTCGGGCGTGAAGACCGCGGCCGAGCGGAGCGGTAGCGAGGTCAAGCCCCCCCCGCGCGGCGACCACAGGGCGCAGAAAGCGACCGTCTTCTCGGGCTCACGACCCTGCTCCAGCGCCGCGACCAGGCTCTCGCCGCGGAGGTGCGCCGGCGGGTCGACGCCGGCGAGGTCGAGCACGGTCGCCGCCACGTCGAGCTGGCTTGTCAGGCCGCGCCGGCGCTCGCCGCGCCCGCGCGCGACCTGGATCACCAGTGGGATCCGCGTCTCCGCGGGACGGCAGCTGGTGTCGTGGGACGAGACGCCGTCGAGCCCCTCGCCGTGGTCGGCGGAGAAGACCACGATCACCTCCTCCGGCGCGAAGCGCGCCTCCACCGCCTCCAGCAGGCGACCCCAATGCGCGTCGGTGAAGCGCATCTCGGCGAGGTAACGGTCGCGCACCGTGCCGCCACGCGCCGTGGCGCCAGGTGGGTTCTTGTTCGGGCCGTGGAGGTCGAAGTAGTGCGCCCAGAGGAAGACCGGTACGTCACGGTTCTCCTCGAGGAGCGCGATGGCGCGGTCGGTCACCCGCGACGCGGTGTAGAGCTTGTCGGACGTGGTGCGCGCGACGGGGCCGAGCTCGTCGAGAGGCGTCTGGTCGTAGACGTCGAAAAGCCGGGCCAGCGCCGGCCAGCGCTCGGAGGCGAAGTAGAACGAGGGCACCACCGCCAGCGTGCGGTAGCCGCGGGCCCCGAGCAGCTCCGGCACGGAGGGCACGCGCGCGCTCCGCGCCGGTTCGGCGAAGGCCTCGGGGAGCAGGCCGGGGGTCGCCGCCGCATGGGTGCCGGTCAGGAGCGCCGGGATCGCGCTCTGGGTGGCGGACGAGGTGGCGAACGCGAGGTCGAAGATGGTCGCGCGCGCCGCCCACGCCGCGAGGCGCGGCGTGGTGCCGAGCGCCGGGTCCGCGAGGCTCGTGGTCGCCCACGCCAGCGCATCCGCCGTGATGATCACCACGCTCGGGCGCGTCACCGCCGACGGCGCCCTCCCGTGGTGGGTCGCTCCGCGCCGCTCGGCGGCCGGATCGGAGCGGGCGTCCCGCCCGGAGCAGTCTTCGTCGACGCCGTTGCCGGGCACCTCCGCCTGGCGCCCGCCACGCGCCGGGTCCCAGGACGCGCAGTCGAGGCCGCCCCAGCCGCCGAGCGAGCCGTCGCTATCCACATCGAGGGCACGATCGCCGAGCGCCAGCCCCAGGCGCGCGATGCTGTGGCGCGCGCGCCAGGTCGCCGCTGCGGAGGAGCCCGGCGCTGGCCCCCACCAGCCGATCGCCGAAAGGACGACCGGCCCGATGACGACCAGCGCCGAGGCCCGCCATCCGAACACGGCCGGTGCTCCCAGCCGTCGCCGCCGCAGGCCGACCAGCGCCGCGAGGCCGACGGCGGAGACCGGGCTGGCCACGGCGAGCCAGGGCAGGGCGGACACCCAGGGCGGAGGAGTGAGGTGCGTCGCGGCGAGGACCGCCATCAGCGCGACGAGGGCGAGGAGCAGCGGCGCGGCGCGCCGCGCGACCCGAAGGCCGCCCACCAAGCTTCCCGCGAGCGCGCGCAGCGTCACCTCGCACACGCCCGCGACCGGCGTCCACGCCACCGCCGCGGCCATGGCAAGCCCTAGCGTCAGGAGAACGATCGACGCGGCGCCCAGCGCGGGGGTGCGTATGGCGCCGAGGAGCGCGGTGCCACCTCGCAGGGCGACCGCCAGCGCGAGCAGCGCGACCCCCGCCGCGGCCAGACGTGACGCGAGCGCGCCCATCGGGTCCTCGGCGCGTCTCCGCGCCACCGCTGTGCGCGCGGCGTCGAGGGCGGCGCGGGCGTGGGTCGCACGTCGCGCTGCCCGGCTACCCAGCTCCACCGCCACCCCTGCGGGCACCGCCAGCGCGGCGGCTATCGCCATCGCCAGGGCCGCCGTGCGCAGGGCAGTCCCCGGGCGATCCAGGAGCAGGATGACGCCGTCGATCGCACCCCAGCCGACGAGCGCCGCGACGACGAGGGCGGTGAGCGCTCGCAAGGGTGTGCGACCGACGGCGTCAGCCGACCATGAC
>JBKJLX010000119.1:0-18129 GCA_046596645.1 Polyangiaceae bacterium | reverse complement strand
CACGCGCGTCCGCCGGAACCCGTGGTGGACCGCGGTCGGTCTGTCGCCGCTGCTGGTCGCCGTGGCGGCGATCGCCGGCGCCGTCGGCACCGCCAGTGCCGACCCGGTGCGGCTGGTGCTGCCGAGCTTGGCGCTGACACTGTTCCTCTCCGCGCGGATCTGGACGAGGAACCGCTCCCCCCGCGTCGACGTCGACGAAGCGGTGGTCGACGGCGACGCGCTGCGCTTCGGGGGCGAGGTGATCGCCGAGCGCCGCCACATCCGGCGCGCGGTGTGGCGCGAGGATCCGATGCGCGGTCCGGTCGTGCAGGTCCACCGCCGCCTGCGACCCGGCATCACGCTGGCCCTGCCCACGGCGGACGCGGCGCGTGCCCTGGTCCGTGATCTCGGCTTCGACCCGGGGCAGCGCACCGTGACCTTCTCCGCCATGTCGCAGGTCCACCGCGTCCCGCTCGCGCGGCGCATCGGCTTGACCCTCGCCCCCATCGTCTTTGGCCTGGCCGTGCCCATCGGCGCCCGCACCCTGGCCGGCCCGCTCCCGCTGTGGGCCGGCGCCATCGCGACGCTCGTCTTCGCGGGATCGGTCCTGGCGAGCATCGGGTGGCAGCTCGCGCCCTCGCGCATCGAGGTGGGCGCCGACGGGCTGCTCATCCGCTGGCTCGGCCGCACCACATTCCTCGGCTGGTCCGAGGTCGAGGACGTCGAGCCCTTCGAGGTCAACGAGGGCTCTCGCGCCCTGCTCGGCCTCGACGTCGCACTCCGCGACGGCCGACGGCACCGCATCTTCGTGCGCCAGCGCGGGATCGACGACGAGCTCCGCGAGCTGCTCCATGCGCGCATCGCCGAGGCCCTGGCACACCACCGCCGCGGCGCGCCGGCGGCCGACGTGGCCCGCCTGGCGCGGCACGGGCGGGACCACGCGGAGTGGCTCGCCTCGCTGCGCACCCTGGGCACCGGCGCCGACGGCGGCCCGCGCGAGGCGCCGGTCCCGCTGGAGCACCTCTGGAACCTGATCGAGGACGCCAGCCAGCACGCGCTGGCGCGCACCGCCGCGGCGATCGCCCTCGCGCGATCCGCGTCGCCTGACGACCGCGAGCGCATCCGCATCGTCGCGCGCGCCAGCGCCGAGCCTCGCCTGCGCATCGCACTGGAGCGCGCCGCCGACTCGGAGTCCGACGCTGACGACGCCGCGCTGGTCGAGGCGGTCGCGGCCCTCGAGGACGCCGCGCCGGCCGCCGGCGCTCAGCGTGCATCCACCTGAGCCTGGGGAGGCCCCTGGACCCTTCGCGCGGACAGAAGTCGGGTGGCTGGGCCTCATCAGGCCAGCCCTTGTGCCAACCCCGCTCTGTCCTACGCTCCCGCCGCGCGATGCACGACCACCGAGCCATCGCCTCCGTCCTCGGCGCACTGGTCCTCGCGGTCGCCTGCGGCTGCTCGCGCCGCGACGCGCCGCCGCCGCCCACCGCCTCCGCGGCCGCCTCGGCGGCACCAGGACCCACCTCGCTCGCCGTCCCGTCCCTCGACATGCCCCGGCGCAAGGCGGACCAGGCGATCACCATCGACGGCGAGCTCGACGAGCCCGCCTGGCGGTCGGCCGCCTCCACCGCCGCGTTCGTCGACGCCGGCTCGGGCGCGCCGACCGCAGCGGAGGCCATCGGAGGCCGTGCCCGCGTCCTCTGGGACGACGATCACCTCTACGTCGCCTTTGACGTGCGCGACCGCACCCTGCGCGGCGGCTTCCCGGTGGACGCCGTGGACGCTCACCTCTGGGAGCGCGACACCGTCGAGCTGATGGTCGATCCCGACGGCGACGGGGACAACCGCGACTATTACGAGGTCCAGATCTCGCCGCAGAACCTCGTCTTCGACTCGCGCTTCGACGACTACAACCTGCCGCGCGGGGGCGAGCAGGGGCCGTTCGGGCACCAGGACTGGAGCGCGAAGCTCGAGTCCGCGGTCCGCCTCCGTGGGTCGATCGACGACGACGGCGACGACGACGATGGCTACGTCGTCGAGGTCCGCATCCCGTGGGGCGCCTTCGACAGGGCAAAGAAGGCGCCGCCCGCGGTGGGCGACGTCTGGCGCATGAACCTCTACGCCATGCAGGACAACGGCGGCGCCGCGTGGTCGCCGCTGCGCGGGCAGGGCAACTTCCACAAGGCGAGCCGCTTCGGGCGCGTGCGCTTCACCGACTAGCGCGCGCGCTCCACGACCGCCCCCGCGCGCTGCACCGACGGCGAGCCGCGCATCGTCTAGGATGCCCGCCGATGCAGAGACCCATCCTTGTCCTGGGAGGCGGCGCGCGCGAGCACGCCCTCGCCCGCGCGCTCGTCCGATCGCGCCGCGGCCTCCAGGTGATCGTAGCCCCCGGAAACGGCGGCATGCCGCACGACGCCGACGCCTGGATCCGCCGTGCCGACGTCGACCTTCGCGACCAGGCGGCCGTGGTCGAGCTGGTGCGTCGCTTCGACGCCGACCTGGTCGTGGTCGGGCCCGAGGCGCCCCTGGTCGAAGGGATCGTCGACGCGCTCGCCGAGGCGGGGTTCCTCGCCTTCGGACCGACCGCCGCGGCGGCGCGGCTCGAGGCGTCCAAGGCCTTCCTGAAGGATCTGGCGCGCCGACGCGGCATCTCCACGGCCCGCTACTTCGTGGCGCGCACGATGGCCGAGGCCGAGGCGGCCATCGCCGAGTTCCGCGAGCCGCCGGTGGTCAAGGCGGACGGGCTCTGCGCCGGCAAGGGTGTCGTCGTCGCCGACACCCACGAGGAGGCGGTCGAGGCCGCGCGCGACATGCTGGAGCGCCGCGTCTTCGGCGACGCCGGAGCGACCATCGTCATCGAGGAGAGGATCCGCGGCAGCGAGGTGAGCCTGCTCGTGGTGACCGACGGCGAGCGCTGGCTCGCGCTCCCTCCGGCGCGCGACCACAAGCGCGTCTCGGACGGGGACACGGGACCCAACACGGGAGGGATGGGCGTCGTTTGCCCCGCGCCCGGCGTCACCGACGCCCTCGTCGCCCGCATCGAGCGCGAGATCATCGGCCCCACCCTCGACGGCATGCGGGAGATGGGCACGCCCTTCCGCGGCCTCCTCTTCGCCGGGGTCATCGTCGACGAGGCGGGCCACCCGTTCCTTCTCGAGCACAACGTCCGCTTCGGCGATCCCGAGTGCGAGGGGGTCCTGGAGCTGCTCGATGGCGACGTCGGTGCGCTCCTCGCCTCGGCGGCGCGCGGTGCCCTCGATCCTTCGGCGGTGAAGGTCCGCCGCGATCTCGCGTCCTGCGTCGTGGTGCTCGCCGCCGACGGCTACCCGGGAACACCGCGCACGGGCGACCTGATCGAGGGCGTCGCTCGCGCCGAGGCCCTGCCCGAGGTGTTGGTGCACCATGGCGGGACGGTCCAGCGCGACGGCCGGCTGGAGACGTCCGGAGGCCGGGTCCTGGCGGTCACCGCCCGCGCGCCGACGCTGAACGAGGCGCGCGACCGCGCATACCGCGCCGCCTCCCGCATCGAGTTCCCCGGCTGCCACTACCGACGCGACGTCGGAGGTCTCCCCTGGACGCCGTGATCGACCTCGCCCCGGGGGCGGAGGACCACCCCCTGGGCGCGATCTTCGCGCAGCGCGTTCGCGAGAACGTCGATCGCGATCCGGCGCGCGCCCGGGCCTTCCGTGCCCTGCGGGGGGCGATCCAGTTCGTCCCCTTCGAGACGGGCGAGGCCCTGACGCTCCGGTTCGATCATGGACGTTTGACCCTTCACGAGGGCTCCATCGGCATCCCCACCGTCACCTTCGGCGGTCCCCTGGAGGTGCTCCTCCGGCTTCCGGAGGTGGAGCTGCAGGGAATCGTCCCCAGCGGTCGCGGCCGCGAGGAGCGAAGCTCGACCGTCCTCCGGCAGGTGCTGCGCCACCTCGCGCGGGGGGATCTGAAGGTCTACGGGCTGGTGTCGCACCCGAGGACGGTAGCCCGCGTCCTGCGCCTTCTGGCTCGCCCCCGGTGACGGCCCGTCTGGGCCAGGTCCCGCTTTCGAGAGGCTGCGGCGCGCCCCGTGCTACGACACGACCCGCACCCCGGAGACGCCGTTGCCCGTCCGCCTGCGATACCTGGCACATGATCTCGAGGTCCCCGAAGGCCAGTTCGCCATCGGTCGGAGCTCGGACTGCCAGCTGTCGCTCGACGATGCCCTGGTCTCCCGCCGCCACGCGGTCCTGGTCGTCCGTGGCGACACCGTCGAGGTCGAGGATCTCGGCAGCCGCAACGGGGTTCTCGTCAACGGCGTCCGCGTGGAGAGGCCGACCCGCCTGGTGGACGGCGACGTGCTCACCGTCGGTCAGCAGCAGCTGACCATCGCCGGTGCCCGCGCGGGCCCGGCGCAGCCCTCGGCGAAGCGACGGCCCTCGTCCCCGGGGATGAAGCGGGTGACCGCCGACACCCTGGTCACCATCGAGGACGTCAGCCGCGACGAGGAGGACGGCGACGCCGGTACGACCGACGACGAGACGCGATTCCACCTCGCGCCGCCCTACCGGAGCGACCAGCCCGACAAGCGGGTCCACGCCCTCAGCCTCATCGGCTCGGTGGCCGACAAGGCCATGGCCCTGGGGCACCCCGAGGAGGCGGAGCGGCTCCTGCGTCGCCCGCTGGAGTCGCTGCTCGAGCGTGTCCGCCACAATCCTGACGCTGCCGAGCTGCGCAGCGGCGCCGTGGTGGCCCGAGCCGGCGAGCTGGCCGTCCGCCTGGCGGAGGGTACCGAATCGTCGCGCTGGGTTCACTACCTCTTCGAGCTCTACGGCGCGCGTGGCGAGCCCTTGCCGCAGACGGTGGTCGACCCGCTCTACGAGATCGTCCGCAAGGTCCGCATCGATCTGCGCCTGCTCCGCGACTACGTCGAGGCGTTGCAGGGCTCCACCCGCGATCGCGGCCCCTCGGAGCGCTTCCTGGTGTCGCGCATCGAGGGGCTCGAACGCGTGGCGTCGTTGAAGTAGCCTGCCGTCGTGGCGTTCCGCCTGCGCTACCAGGCGCACGACCTCGAGATCCCCGAAGGCGAGTTCGTCATCGGTCGGACCCCCGAGTGCCAGTTGGCGCTCGACGACCCGCGCGTGTCGCGGAAGCACGCCGTGCTCCGCGCCACGCCCAAGGGTGTCATCGTCGAGGATCTGGGGAGCCGCAACGGCGTCAGCGTCAACGGCGTCAAGATCGCTGGCCAGCAGCTGTGCACCGACGGTGACCGGGTCACCATCGGCAGCCAGGAGATGCTCATCTACCGCGGCGGGTCGGGGTCGCACCGGGCGACGTTGACCGTCCAGGGCTCGACCCACACGCTGGCCGAGATCCCGGCCGAGGCGGTGCGCGCCGCGCGGGAAAGCGCGCGCGCCAGCAAGCCGGATATCGCCGAGGGCGCGCGCTCCCCGATCCCGCAGAACCCAGCGCCCCGCGGCCACTCCAACGTGCGCGTGCTGGGCGCGGTCGCCGAGAAGGCGCTCGCGCTCGGCCGCATCGACGAGGCCGAGCGCATCCTGGGCACCGTACTCACCGATCTCCTCACCACCATCCGCGGCGGCGCCCCGGTGGACGACGACGTCTTCGACGCCGCCATCAAGGCGGCGCTGCGCCTCGCCGGGGCGGGCGCGAAGGGCCCGTGGGTGGAGTACGTCTTCGACCTCCACCTGGAGCTCGCTCGCATCGTCGCCGCGCCGGTGGTCGACGAGCTCTACACCGTCGTGCGCAAGGTGAAGAGCGTCGACAGGAAGGCCATCCGCCGCTACGTCGAGTCGCTCGATCGCCGTTCGCTGACGCCGGCGGAGAAGTTCCTCTACCAGCGCGTGCAGGGCCTCGACAACCTCGTCTCCCTGAAGTGACGACCGGCCTCGGGGGCCGCGACTTGCGCGGGGGCCGGCCGGGGGCTAGCGCGGAGCGGTGCAGACCCTCTGGAGCCTCCTCGACTTCCTCGGCAAATCGTTCATCATGGTCGCGGCGTTTGGCGCCTGCGTCGCCATCGTCGCCTCCCGCGCACGCCAGAAACGTGACGGGCTACCCGGCGTGCGATTGGTGGAGATCGGCGCCCAGCGTCGGCGCCGCGTGGAGGGCCTGCAGCGCGCCCTCCTCCCGCCTGCCGCCCGCAAGGCGGCCGAGAAGGCCGCACGGGCGCGCGCCAAGCAGGAGCAGAAGGACGGCCCGCCCGGCGAGCGCAACGTGTTCGTCCTCGACTTCGACGGCGACCTCCGCGCCTCTGCCGTCTCCGCCCTGCGCGAGGAGGTGACGGCGATCCTCGGCGTGGTCACGGCGGGCGACGAGGTCGTGGTCCGGCTGGAGAGCTCGGGCGGCGTCGTGCACGGGTACGGCCTCGCCGCCTCGCAGCTCGCCCGCCTGCGGACGCGCAAAATCGCGCTGACGGTGTGCGTCGACAAGGTCGCGGCGAGCGGGGGCTATATGATGGCCTGCGTCGCCGACCGCATCATCGCCGCTCCGTTCTCGATCCTGGGTTCGATCGGCGTCGTCGCCGCCGTCCCCAACGCGCATCGCGCGCTGTCGCGGCTGGGCGTCGACTACACCGACGTCACGGCCGGCGAGCACAAGAGGACGGTGAGCTTCTTCGGGCCCATCCGCGAGGAGGGCATGGCCAAGCTCAAGAGCCAGGTGGAGGAGACACACGATCTCTTCAAGGCGTTCGTGCAGCAGATGCGCCCGTCGCTGGACGTGGAGCGGGTCGCCACCGGCGACCACTGGCACGGCACCCACGCCCTGGCCCTGGGCCTGGTCGACGAGCTGGGCACCAGCGACGACACGCTCCTCGCCAAGGGGGAGGGGGCGCGCGTCTTCGAGGTCCGCAGCGACGCCGGGCGCTCGATGCGTGAGCGCCTGGCCGGCACGGCCGGGTCGCTGGCGCGCCTGGTCGGGGTGGCGTAGAGACGATCGCATGCACCTCCGCTCAGCGCTCCTCGCGGCCTCGGTGGTCATGGTCGCGTGCTCCACCCCCGAGGCGCCTACGCTGACGCCGGAGAAGGTCCGCGTCGTCGACACCGGCCCTGCGGGCCTCCACCTGGAGGTGACGCTCTCGGCGAAGAATCCCAACGGCTTCTCGCTTTCGACGCGCTCGATCAAGGCCCGCGTCGTCCTCGACGGGACGACGGATCTCGGCGAGGTCTTGATCCCCAACGCCGTGAAGATCCCGGCGAAGAAGTCGGTCCAGCTGGTGGTGCCGGTGCAGGTGAAGTGGGCGAACGCCGTCGCCATCGGCATCATCGCGGCCAGCAAGCCGGTCATCCCCTACACGGTGAAGGGCACCGCGACGGTCGGGGTCGACGACTACGAGGCCGACGTGCCCTTCGCGCTCTCCAGCACGATGACCCGGGAAGAGCTGCTCAAGGCGACCTCGGGGGCGGTTCCCGGTCTGCCGTTTTGATCACCGCGGCGCGATAGCCGGCGCCGTACCGAGGGTGCGTTCGCGTTGCGGTGAGCCCCGCGGCGGCCCACATTCATGGCCGCCGTGCCGCTTCGCCGCAAGCTCGAGATCCTCGCCGACGCGGCGAAGTACGACGCATCCTGCGCCAGCGGCGGCGCCCCGTCGCGCGAGGCGCCGAAGGGCGGCATGGGCTCCTCTCAGCCCGCCGGCATCTGCCACAGCTACACGCCGGACGGGCGCTGCGTGTCGCTGCTCAAGATCTTGCTCACCAACCACTGCGTCTACGACTGCCAGTACTGCGTCAACCGGCGGTCCAGCGACGTGGAGCGCGCGACGTTCGAGCCGGCCGAGGTGGTCACGCTGGTGCTCGAGTTCTACCGCCGTAACTTCATCGAGGGGCTGTTCCTCAGCTCGGGCGTGCTGGGCACGCCGGACGTGACGATGGAGCGGATGATCGACGTCGCCCGGGCGCTGCGTCGCGAGCACCGCTTCGGCGGTTACATCCACCTCAAGGCGGCGCCCGGCGTCGCGCCGCGCCTGCTGGAGGAGGCGGGGCGCTTCGCTGATCGGCTCAGCGTGAACATCGAGCTCCCCACCGCCGACGACCTGGCCGCCCTCGCGCCGGACAAGACGATGCCGGCGGTCGAGGCGTCGATGGACACCATCGCCGGTCGCCTCCGCGAGGCGAAGGAGTCGCCGCGCGCCCCCCGCTGGACACCTGCCGGCCAGAGCACGCAGATGATCGTGGGCGCCACGCCGGCGAGCGACGCCGAGGTGCTCGCCACCTCGACCCGCCTCTATCGCAGCTATGGCCTGCGCCGCGTCTACTACTCCGCCTACAGCCCCATCCCCCACGCCGACCTGCGCCTGCCCGCGAAGTCGCCGCCGCTGGTGCGCGAGCATCGGCTCTACGAGGCCGACTGGCTGGTCCGCTTCTACGGCTTCGAGGCGGAGGAGCTGGTGGAGGGCCCCACCGCCTCGCTCGATCTCGAGATCGATCCCAAGCTCGCCTGGGCGCTCCGCCACCGCGAGCGGTTCCCGGTCGACGTCAACACCGCCCCGCGCGAGGACTTGCTGCGGGTGCCGGGGCTCGGCGTGCGCAGCGTCGACCGCATCGTCAGCGCGCGGCGCCACCGCGCCCTGCGCATGGCGGACCTGGCGCGCCTGCGTGCGGTGGTCCGCAAGGCGGCACCCTTCCTCGTCACCGCCGACGGCGCCGCCCACGCGACGCGCCTCCTCGAGCGCCCCGACCTCCGCCAGCAGCTGGCGCCGGCGCGTCAGCTGGGCCTCTTCGACGCGCTGGCAGCGTCGCCGGGCGAGGCGGCGGGGAGCCATCGTTGACGGCCGCGGCCGCCGCGCCGCGACGAGTCACGATCGCGCCCGATCTCGCGTCGTGGCGCGCGGCGGCGCGCGGGCTGCTCGGCGCGCAGGTCTCGCCGTCGCACATCACGTGGGACGACGGCGGCGCGCAGTCGTCGCTGTTCACGGCCGCCTGGGAGCCTCCGCCCGGCACTGCCGCCGGGGCCGCGCGCGTCCCGCGGGATTTTCTCGCGCTGGCCGAGCGCGTCGCCTGCCACGCCGACCCGGCGCGGTGGGACGCGCTCTACCGCGCGCTCTGGCGGGTCACCCGCGGCGAGCGCGATCTCCTGCAGAACGCGGTCGACGCCGACGTCGCGCGCCTGCGCACCCTGGAGAAGGAGGTGCGGCGCGAGGAGCACCGCATGCAGGCGTACGTCCGCTTCCGCCGCGTCCACGTCGACGGCGAGGAGCACTGGGTCGCCTGGTACGCGCCCGATCACCCGGTGGTCCCCCTCGTCGCGCCGTTCTTCGCGCGGCGCTTCCCCGACATGCGCTGGACGATCCTCGGACCCGAAGCGTCGGTGTCGTGGGACGGCAGCACGCTCCGCACCGGCGCGGGCGCCCCCCGCGCGGCGGCCCCGCGCGACGACGAGGTCGACGATCTCTTCCGCGCTTACTACGGGGCCTCCTACAACCCGGCGCGCACCAACCTCGACGCCATGCGCAAGCACATGCCCGCCTCGCGCTGGGCGGAGCTGCCGGAGCTGCGTGACGTGCACGCCCTGCTGGCGCTGGCGCCCGCGCGCGTCACCGCGATGCAGGAGGCGGCGGTGGCACCGCCCTCCGCGTCGACACCCCTCGCCGCGAGCGCGCCCGATCTCGACGCGCTCGTCGCCGCCATGCGCGGCTGCACGGCGTGCCCGATCCACGCGCGCGCGACCCAGGTGGTGGTGGGCCGCGGCCCGCGCGAGGCCACGCTGCTGGTGGTGGGCGAGCAGCCGGGAGACGAGGAGGACCTGGCCGGCGAGCCCTTCGTGGGCCCGGCGGGGCGCGTCTTCGAGGAAGGCATCCGCGCCGCCGGCATCGATCGGTCGGCGATCTTCGTCACCAACGCGGTGAAGCACTTCAAGTGGACCCCGGCGCCGCGCGGCAAGCGGCGCATCCACTCCCGCGCCAGCCCGGCCGAGATCCAGGCGTGCCGCGGCTGGCTGGACGCCGAGATCCGCCTGGTGAAGCCGTCGATGATCCTGTGCCTGGGCGCGACTGCCGCGCGCGCCTTCCTCGGACCGAAGTTCAGCGTCACCCGCGATCGCGGGCGCGTGTTCCCCACGCCCTGGGCCCGGTGGTGGATGGCGACCTGGCACCCGTCGGCGCTCCTTCGCATGCCCGACGAGGCCGCGCGCGAGCGAGCCGGCACGGAATTCATCGCCGACCTCCGCACCACCGCCGCCGCGCTCGCGGACCACCAGCTCCACCGCGACGCGACCTGACTCACAGCGAGAGGCACACCTCGGCGAGACACACTGCATCGTCGGGCTGGGGGGCGCAGGCCAGCCGGGGGCTCGGCCGGGCGTCGCACTCGAAGGTGCAGGCATCCCCGGCGCCGGGGCGCGGCGCGCAGACGAAGGCGCCGCCCGCGTCGGTGGTGCAGACGTCGTGGAGTCCTCGTCCACCAGGCCGGCGGTCGAGCCGCCGCCCCCCGAGGCGCTGCCCTCGCCGCCAGCGCCGCCCTCCCCACCGCTGCCGGTGCTGGTCGGATCGACGCCGCTGGAGCTGGACACGGTGTCCGTCGTCGAGCCCGCCGTCCCCGACGTGGCGCCGCCGCCGGCACCGTTCATCGCACCGGCAGATGGCCCGACGTGAGGGCCCTGTCGAGGCTAGATTCCGCACATGGCATCCTTCCTTCGACTCCTCCCTGCGCTGGCGCTCCCGCTGCTCGGCGCCTCGTCCGCCGTCGTCGGCGGCTGCGACGGTGAGGACTGCACCGCGCTCGGTTGCCTGAACCGCCTGGAGATGGTCTTCGACGAGATCGTGCCGCGCGACTATGCGGTCACCGTGACCATCGGCGATCGGGTCGAGACCGCCGACTGCACCGCGGCGGTGGAGCCTGACACCACGGTGGAGATCGCGACCAACGCCGAGGCGAAGCCGGGTTACGAGGAGACCTACCCCAACGGCGAGGACTGCGACGAGGTTCCTTGCCGGAATGCGTCCATCGAGATCGACGCCCACGCGCCCTCCGGAGCCTGACGCGCCGGGGCGACGGCGCTCGTCACTCGGCGCGGCGCCGCCGCGGCCGGGTCGACGGCGGCGGCGGGGACGGCGACGGCTCGGAGGCGCCGGACTGCTGACGCTGGCGGGCGCGCTCCCACGCCAGGCTCGTCGACGCGGCGCTCTCGATCGTGCGCCGCAGGTCGTCGTCCTCGATGCGGTCGACCAGCGCGCGGAGCTCGCGCGGCAGCGGCATCGGCGCCGGCACCTCGCGTGGGGGCTCGCGCGGCGTCATGCGGGCCGGCGCGTCGACGGTGCCGACCGAGAAGCGCAGCGACGTCACCGAGAGGCCCTCCTCGCGCAGGCGCGCCGCGATCGACTCCGCCAGCATGGACAGCTCCTGGGCCCAGGCCGAGCTCGCCGCGATCACGTGCAGGATCCCTCGCTCCAGGCGGTTCGGCCGCGCCCGCGCCGCGATGCGGCTGCCGACCGCCTTCTCCCAGACGCGCGGCGGCACCGGAAGGACGGCGTCGGCCTTCGCCGGGCGCGCCTGCGTCGTCCTCCCCAGGAGGGCGCCCAGCGACTCCACCCCTCCCACGCGACGCTTAGCCACCTTCGCCGCCGCCCATCCTACGTGACCGGGGGCTTGATTTCCTGAGCCAGAGGACGAACCTGGGCCGCCAACGCCATGAGCGACCCCACCACCCCCGAACCGACGCCGCCCGAAGCTCCCTCTGCTCCCACCTCTGCCCCCAGCGTCGCCGAGCAGCCAGCTCCCAGCGCCGTCGAGGCGCCGGATCCCGAGGCGCCGCCGGTGAAGGCGGAGGAGTTCCCGTTCCAGGCCGAGGTCCAGAAGGTCCTCGCGCTGGTCATCGACTCGCTCTACGCGAACAAGGAGGTCTTCCTCCGCGAGCTGGTGTCCAACGCGTCGGACGCGCTGGACAAGGCGCGCCTCTTCACGCTGACCCACGAGGGCGCGCGCCCGCAGGAAGGGGAGCCGAGGATCTTCATCCGCACCGACGAGGCCGCGCGGACCCTGGTGATCGAGGACAACGGCGTGGGGATGACGCGCGAGGAGGTGATGCTGAACCTCGGCACCATCGCCAAGAGCGGCACCCTCGATTTTCTCAAGAAGCACCAGGAGTCGGAGAAGGATCTCCGGCTCATCGGCCAGTTCGGCGTCGGGTTCTACGCCGCCTTCATGGTCGCCGACCGGGTGGACGTGCAGTCGCTGAGCATGGCGAAGGAGGCGGAGCCCGTCCTGTGGCGCTCCACGGGCAGCGGCTCCTACACCGTGGCCGCGGGGGACCGCGCCACCCCCGGGACCACCGTCACGCTGCACCTGAAGGACGAGCACAAGGACTTTCTCCGCAAGTGGCGGCTGGAGGAGGTCATCAAGCGCTACAGCGACTACGTGCCGTTCCCCATCGAGGTGGACGGCGAGCAGGCCAACAAGGCGCGTGCGCTGTGGACGCTGCCGAAGAGCCAGGTGACGGCGGAGCAGCACGCCGAGTTCTACAAGCACCTCACCGAGGGGCGCTGCGGGGAGGAGCCGCTCCTCACCATCCACCAGTCGGTGGACGCGCCGGTCCAGTACAACGCTCTCCTCTACGTCCCGGCCAAGGCGCCATTCGACCTCTTCAAGCAGGAGCGGCAGGCGCTGCGCCTCTACGCCAAGCGCGTCCTCATCCTGGAGAGCTGCGAGAAGCTGACGCCGCTTTGGATGCGCTTTCTCCGGGGGGTGGTGGACTCGGAGGACCTGTCGCTCAACGTCTCCCGCGAGATGTTGCAGGAGAACGCCACGCTCGCGCGCATCGAGACCCAGCTGGTGAAGCAGGTGCTGAAGTCGCTGGGTGAGATGGCGAAGGACGACCCTGCGAAGTACGCCATCTTCTGGGGCGAGTTCGGCAAGGTGATGAAGGAGGGCATCACCATCGACTGGAAGAACAAGGACGCCATCCTGGAGCTCTGCCGCTTCGAGTCGATGCGGACCCCGGCCGGCGAGGTGCTCAGCCTGCGCCAGTACGTCGACGCCATGCCGGAGGAGCAGAAGGACATCTTCTACGTCACCGGCATCGGCCGCCGCGCGGTGGAGGCGAGCCCCCACCTGGAGGGCTTCCGCAAGAAGGGGTGGGACGTGCTGTTCCTGGTCGACCCCATCGACGAGTGGCTGGTGCAGGCGGCGACCGACTACGACAAGCGCTCGCTGAAGAGCGTCGCCCACGGCAACCTCGACATCATGGAGCCCCCCCCCGAGGGCGAGGCGCCGCTCGACTCCCTCGCTGGCGCCATCGCGGCCATCAAGAACGCCCTGGGCGACAAGGTGAAGGACGTGCGCTTCTCCCGGCGTCTGGTCGACAGCGCCAGCGTCCTGGTGGCGGAGGAGGGAACCGCCTCCGCCAACATGGAGCGCATCATGAAGATGATGGATGACCGCGCAGGTCAGGCGAAGCGCATCCTCGAGGTGAACCCGCGCCACCCGGTGGTGAAGAACCTGGCGCGCCTGGCGGCGACGGAGATGCACTCCGATCGCGTGAAGGCCTACTCCCAGCTGCTGCTCGATCAGGCCCTGCTCGCCGAGGGCGTGGTGGAGGACCCGGCGGCCCTGGTGGCGCGCATCCAGGACCTGCTGGTCCAGGCGACCAGCGCCGCAGCCGGCCCCGCGCCCGACGCCGCCCCCGGCGATTCAGAGTGAACAAGGCCTTCGTCAAGGAGCCCGAGGGCGACGAGGAGGAGGACGACCCGCGCGACGCCGAGGAGGACCCGGCGCCGCGCGGCTCCCGCCACATCACGCCCGAGGGGTACCGCGCCCTCCAGGTCGAGGTGGAGCGCCTGTGGAAGGTGGACCGCCCGCGCGTCACCGAGGAGGTCTCGGTCGCGGCGGCGCACGGCGATCGCAGCGAGAACGCCGAGTACAAATACGGCAAGAAGAAGCTGCGCGAGATCGATCGCCGCATCCGCTACCTCACCAAGAAGCTCGAGAAGCTGACGGTGGTGGAGCCCTCGAAGGAACAGCTCGACCGCGTCTACTTCGGCGCCTGGGTGACGATCGAGGACGAGGACGGCAAGCAGCAGACCTACCGCATCGTCGGGGGCGACGAGACCGACATGGCGGCGCGGAAGATCAGCGTCGACTCGCCGGTGGCCAAGGCGCTCCTCGGCAAGGCGGTGGGCGACACCGCGACCGTGCTGCGGCCGAAGGGCCCGACCGAGATCGAGGTCCTCGCCATCCGCTATGGAGAGGCGCCCGCCGCGCCCCCCTGAGCCGGTGCGCGTCCCTTTCCGGTCGCTTCAGAAGCCGACGCCCAGCTCGAGGGCGAGTCCGATGAACGCACCCCCGTAGCCGGGCGCAGGGAGGCCGCCGGCGCTGGCCTCGACCTCGGCGAGGGCCAGGCCGCCCTCCAGCTCGGCGCGCGCGCGGAGGGGCTTCACCGGGACGACCTCGGCGCCGGCTGCGACTCCGGTGGCGGCCACGAAGCCGGCGGCATCGCGGGCGACGACATCGTCCCCCGCCGGGGTCGCCGAGATGTGTGCGCGTCCCAGCTCGACGAACACGCCCCCATCGACGGTGAAAAGGTCGCCCCGAAGCGCGGCCGCCAGCGCGGCCCGACCCACGGCGACGGTCGCGTCGACCTCGCCCAGCGGAGTCCGCTCGCCTGCGAAGAGGGCTGCGCAGCCGACTGCCGCGTCGACCGCGGGGGCGATCGCGATCCGGAGGTCGATGCGTGGACCTACCTGGATGGCGCCGCCGCCGATGCGCGCACGTGCCACGCCGCCACCCAGGACGCGTAGGCGCGCCGGTTCGTCAGCGGGTGCCAACGTCACCGGCGCGGGCGCGGCCTCGGCAGGCGTGAGCGCTGCCGGCGTCCTGGCGGCGTCGGCCGGCGCGTCCTCCGATGGATCGTCGATCGCGGCGTGAAGCAGCTCCGCCAGCGCGATGGCGAGCACCCGCGGTCGCTGCGGATCCGGCACCCGCTCGATGTCGACGACGCGCTCGGCGTTGGGGACGATGTCCGTCGAGCCGAGCCGAGCGCGGAGCGCGATGCGCGACGGATCGCACCCGGGACCGACGCTCAGGAGGGCGCGATCACCTCGTCCCTCGGGGCTGAACGCGACGACGTCGGTGGCGAGCTCGCGCAGCTCGACGCGCAGCGCGGCGAGGATCTCGTCGCGGAGCGACGCCGGAAGGCATGGCGTGAGCTCGACCGAGACGCCGGTGCTGCGCGGGGACCGGAGCGCGGCGCCCGGCAGCGGCGCGTCGGCCATGGGGGCGGCTGCCGCCTCGTCAGCCAGGGCGAGGCGGGAGAGCCCGAGGGCCGCGACGGTCGCCAGCACGGTGAGGAGGCGTCGCTTCATGGAGGCGGGTCGACCCAGCGCCTCGCCGGCGCGACGCGGCCGCTGGCGGGGTAACGCCGCTCCAGCTCCGCGAGCGCAGCGCGCGCCGCGTCGCGGTCGCCCGCTCGCGCATACGCCTCGACGCGACGCGCGAGCGCGTCCTCGGCGAGGCCGCCGGGGAGCCCGGCGGCGATGGCGCGGTTGAGCGACGCCGCGGCGGCTGCGGGCTGCCCCAGCGAGTCCAGCTGCAGGCGGCCCAGGGTGAGCGCTGCGATCGAGGCGCGCCCGGCCCCGCCCTGCTCGCGGAGGATGCGCTCGAGGGGCGCCACCGCATCGGCCGGATGACCGGACAGCCGGGCGACATCGGCGAGCGTGAGCAGCTCGTCCACCGAGGCGTGGAGCGCAGCGTCACGCAGGCCCTCCGGACCCAGCACCGCGTAGGCCTGCCGGTAGTCGCCGGCGCGCGCGAGATCGCGCCAGGGGGACGCCGCACTCGTCGATGCTGACGACGTCGGGAGCGCGGGTGCCGGCGGGCCCGGGTAGGGACCCAGCTGGGGACCCAGCGGGGAAGGCAGCTGGGGAGCCAGCTGGGGGAGCAGCTCAGGCCCCGACGCGTCGGGGCTCGGGGCCGGCGCGTCCGGTCCCGCGGGCGGCGCCGGCGCCGCGCTCACGGCCGCCGAGGGAGCCGCGACGACTGCGGACAGCGGGACCGTGAGCCGCTCTCCCGCGCGCAGCCGCACCAGGTGGCCGGGCACCGCCTCGCCGCGCACCACCACCTCGCCCCGGTCCACCGAGACGCTCGCCTGGTCGGCCGTGCGCTCCACCTCGAACGCGGTCCCGACGACCTCCACCACGAAGGCGCCGCAGTCGACGGTCCAACGTCGCGCGCTTCCCGGCCGCACCTCGAAGCGCGCCCGCCCGCGATCCACGTGGGTGCCGAACGCGGTCGCCGAGCTCTCCACCACCTCCACCCGCCCCCCGGGTGACACGGTGATCGCGGAGCCGTCGCTCGCCTGGACCTGGAGCGGCGGCCCCGAAAGATCGACCTCCAGCACCACGCGATCGGCGTCGAGGCGCAGCGGGCCCACGTCGCGCCGCAGCACGATCAACAGCAGGGCGGCCACGGCGAGCGCCGCTGCCAGGAGCACCGCCGCCCGCCGGTGGCGCACCGGCGGCGTGCGCGCGGTGCGGAGGCGGCTCCACGCGCGCTGCGTCGCGAGCTCGTCGAAGGGCCGTCGAAGCAGCGCGCGGAGCGGTAGGCGCAGCAGGGGGCGGGGCGGCGTCACGGCTCCTCCTGCAGGTCGAAGCGCACGTGGGCGCGGACGTGGGCGTCGCCGCTGGAGACGCGCCTCTTCACGGTGGCGAGCGAGCAGCCGCAAGCGTTTGCGACCTCGTCGAGCGGCAGATCCTCCACGCGGCGCAGCGTCCACGCGACGCGCACCTCGAAGGGCAGGGACGCGAGCGCGGCGTCGAGCAGGCCGAGCTCGGCGCGGACTTCGGGCGCGACGCCGTCCGCGGCCATGGCCTCCAGCCCCCAGTCCTCCTCGGCCGTGTCCAGCGAGAGGAACGAGAGGATCTTGCGGCGTCGCAGGCGACGCCTGCAGGCACGGACCGCCGTCTGCGCCAGGTACCCGCGCAGCGCATCGCCGTCACGCAGGGCATCGAGGTGGCCGAGCACCGCGATGAAGGTCTCCTGCACGACGTCCTCGGCGTCGACACGGCTGCGGAGGACCCGCGCGGCGATCCCCGACACCAGGTCGGCGTGCCGCCGGAAGATCTCCTCCGCAGCGCGGTCGTCGCCGCCGCGGGCCCGGTCCACCAGGTCGCCGTCGCTGCGTGGCGACATCGCGGCCAGGGGGCGCCGTGCGCTCCCCGACCGCGGCACCGCGAGGAGAGGCGCCAGGACGCCGAGGAGGTCGGGGAGGGGGACCGCGCGCACGAGGGCTCGATGGTAGGGAGTCCCCAGCCCAGGTGATTGGCTCAACGAAGAGATTCGCGACGTCCTTGAGCCGTTCCCCGAGCTGGCGTCTCTTCACCCGCATGACCGTCCCCACCGCTCCGCGCTGCCTCCTGCTCCTCGCTGGCCTGGCCAGCCTCACCGCCGTCACGGCGGCGTGCGGCAGCTCCACGGAGGTCCTGGAGCGCGAGGACGGTAGCGGTGGAGCGACGACCGGCACCTCGAGCGGCGGCTGCACGTCCGACGCCGAGTGCATCGAGGCCAACGGCGGGCTCCCCTACCTCTGTCGCAGCGGGACCTGCGCGTCGATGCTGACGTCGGACTGCAGCGAGGTGATTGGCGACCTGACCGCGCTCGCCGAGGGGCGCGCCATCGCGGTGGGGGCCCTGGCACCGCTCTCGGGGCCGGAGGCGGCGACGGGTCGCGATCAGGTCGACGCGATCGCGCTCGCCGTCGGCGAGCTCGACTCGACCTCTGGCGGCATCCCCCTCGGCGGCACCGAGCGTGCTTCGGTGGTCGTCGTGGTGTGCGACGAGGTGGTCGATGTGTCCGCCGTCACCGCGCACCTGGTCGACGCGCTGGGACTGCCGCTGGTGCTCGGACCGAGCGACGGCGAGCGCGCGCTGGTCGCCGCCGGCGTGGCCATCGCGGCGGGCGCCATGTTGCTCTCACCGTCGGCCGACCACCCGTCGCTCACCACCCTGGCCGACCAGGGGCTGGTCTGGCAGGCCGCGCCGGTCTCGGCGCACGGCCTGGCGATGGCCGTCGTCGGCGCGCAGCTCGAGCAGGCCATCGGCGGAGGGCCGGTCCGAGCGGTGCTCGCGGTCGCGGACGATGCGCGCGGCGCCGCGGTGGCGGAGAGCTTCCTGGCGACGCTGCAGCTGAACGGCACCGACGCCGCCGGGAACGTCGACAGCGGCGACCTGGCGGT
>JBKJLX010000829.1:0-20832 GCA_046596645.1 Polyangiaceae bacterium | reverse complement strand
GGCCGCCGGTCGCTCCGCCTCGTTGCAGCGCTCGCGCTGGCGGTCGCCGCCACGGCGCCGGCGATCGCCCGCGCGCAGGACGTCGCGTCGCTGGTGGCGCGCGCGCGCGAGCAGGTGGAGGGCGGCAACTACGAAGGCGCGCTCAAGGTGCTCTCCCCGCTGCAGCTGAAGGACCTGCCGCCCGCGGTGGCGGTGGAGGCGGCCCTGCTGGAGACGACCGCGCTCATCGTGGTGCGCCCGGCGGATGCGCAAGGCGCGTGCGAGCGCGCGGTGGTGTCGTCGGGCTGGGACCCCGAGGTGGCCCGCGATCAGTCACCCAAGGTGCGCGCGGCGTGCCGCGAGGCGGCGACGAAGATGCGCGGCGCGCGCCTCCAGCGCGAGAACGTGGAGGTCGGCGAGCTCGAGCCCAGCAAGCCCGAGGTCGCGTGGCAGCCGGTGCGGATCCGCGCGAGCGCGCGCCCGCGGCCGGAGTGGCTGAAGTTCGTGGCTCGCGTGTCGTCGAAGCGCCTGGAGGGCGCGTTCGACGTCGCGCTGGTCCCGGGCGACGACGGTCAGCTCTTCGGCACGCTCGACGCGAACTGGCTGCGCCCGGGCGACGTGCTCAGCGTGGCGCTGGTCGCCCAGGATCGCTTCGGCGATCTCGGCGCGCCGGTGCGCACGGCGACCGTGAACGTGCCGAAGGACGAGGCGATGATCGCGCTCGGCGCCGTCCCCGACGGGGCGGTGATCGAGGTGGATGGCAAGCGCGTCACCCCGGGGGAGGGTGGTCGCATCCCGGTGACGCCGGGCGCCCACGACGTGCAGATGCGGCAGGGCGAGGCGACGGCGCAGGCCGACGTCGACGTGCCGCGCGGCAGCGTCGCCCGCGTCGCCCTTTCGCCATCGACCTCCAGCTCCAACGCCCTCGCGTGGATCGCGACCGGCACCTCGCTCGCCTGCCTGGCGACCGGGGGCGTGCTCCTCCTGGTGGCCGACGGTCGTCGCTCGGACATCGAGGAGGCCGCGGGGCGCCGCGAGCCCGGGACCTCGCTCCCCGCCACCGACTACGCCGAGATAGAGAGCCTGGAGGACGATCGCGTCGCGCTCTCCACCGCGGGGACGGTGCTGCTCATCGCCGGCGGCGCGACGGCGGTGCTCGCGACCACGCTCTGGCTCTGGCCCTCCGGAGGTGGCAGCGGCGACGATGCTGAGGCTCCTGCGGCCGCGGTGCGCGGGAGGCCGCACGTCGACGCGGCGATCCGGCCCGGCTGGGTCGGCGTCCGCGGCAGCTTCTGACGCAGCGACGCGGAGCGCGCTTCGCGACGACCGCGGCTCTCGCCCTCACGACGGCGTCGAAGGTCCGACGATCCCCGTAGAACGCGCAGGTCCCGTGCGGCACGGCGCTCGCTGAGGACACGGGCATGCCGCCATCTCTCCTCGCTCGGGCTGCCACTGCCGTGCGCAGCGCCGGTGTGGGCGCCCTCGCCACCGCCGTCGATCTGTCGGTCCTCGCCGTCCTCGTCCACGTCACAGGCGTCGCGCCTCGGGAGGCCAGCCCCCTGGCGCTGCTGCTCGGCGTCGCGGTGCAGTTCCTCGGGAACAAGGTCTTCGCTTTTCGCGATCGTTCCGGCGCCTGGGGCCGGCAGGCGCTCGCCTTCGGAGCCGTCGAGGTCGTCGCGCTCGCCCTGAACCTCGTCGGGTTCGAGATCCTCGCTCTGCGGCTGGGCGTGCCGGTGCTCGCAGCGCGGATCGTGGTCTCGGCCGTGGTGTACGGCGGCTTCTGCCTCCCCTCGTGGTCGATGGTGTTCCGTGCGCCGGCCGCGCTCGCGCCCACGCCCTCGCCCGCCGGCATGGATTCCCGATGAGCGTGCTCGCCGCCGTCCTCTTCACGCTCTCGCTGGTGTGGACCGTGAGCGGCCTGACCGCCGTCGCCTTCACCGTGCGTCATGTGCGGCTCCCGCCTTCCGCGCCGCTCCCCCCGGTCTCCGTCCTCAAGCCGCTGTGCGGCGCCGACCCCGCGCTGGAGGACAACCTCGAGAGCTTCTTCCGCCAGGATCACCCCGATCTCGAGATCGTCCTCGGCGTCGAGCACGGAGGCGACCCCGCGCTCGCCGTCGCGCAGCGGGTCGCGGCGCGCCACCCGCACGTGCGCTCGAGCCTCGTGGTCGGCGGTGGTCTCTCCGGCCGCAACCCCAAGGTGCGGAACCTCCGCGCCATGATCCCGCACGCCCGTCACGACCTGGTGGTCATCAGCGACAGCAACGTCCGCGCCGAGCCGTGGGTCGTCCGGGAGATGGTCGCCATCGCCGCGCGCGATCGGTCGATCGGTGTCGTCACCAGCCCCATCGCGGGGTGCGGCGAGCGATCCTGGGCCGGCGCGCTGGAGGCGGTGCAGCTGTGCGGCTTCGTCGCCGCGGGCGCCACGTTGCCCACGCTGCTGGGCGACGCGGCGGTCGCCGGCAAGTCGATGCTCTTCTCTCTCTCGGCCCTCGATGCGCTCGGCGGCCTCGGGCGGGTCGCCGACGTGCTCGCCGAGGATCACGTGCTGGGCAAGACGTTCCAGCACGCGGGCCTCCGCGTCGCCATCGCCCCCACGCCCGTCGCGAACGTCGTCGGCGCGCCGACGCTCGGCGGCGTCTTCGAGCGCCACGTCCGCTGGGGGATGATGCGCTGGCGCCTGCGGCCCTTCGCCTTCCTGGCCGAGATCATCACCTGCCCGCTCGCGCTGGCGCCGCTGCTCGCCCTGTCCGCGCCGCCGCTGGTTGCTCTCGGCGCCTGCCTCCTGCTCGCCTGGGTGCGCGACGTCGGCGGCTGGATGGTGCTCCGGGGCCCCCGCGACCTCCACATCCCGCTCCTCCTCTCGCCGCTGCGCGACGCGCTGGCGGCAGCGGCGTGGGCCGTCGCGCCGTTCCGGCGGCATGTGGCCTGGCGTGGCCACCGCGTGCGCGTCGGCGCCGGCACGCTCCTCTTCGGGGTGCGGTGAGCCCAAGGCACCACGCTGGCGCGTGGCGAGATGGCCGATCCGCGCTCGAATACCTCGTCCGTCTGGCCCATCAGGCACCTCCCTGCGCCGACAATACGCGCCGCCGCCCACGGCCGGCGAATTGCATCCGCGCGCCTCGTGAGACGATCTCTCTGTGGCCTCGCAGCGGCGCTCGCGACGGCCTGCACCCCTGCGCTGGCGCTGGCCTACACCGTGGAGAGCGCCGCCACCGAGGGCTGCCACGAGCGCATCACCTCCGAGGCGCTGCGCCGCGTGCGCGAGACCAGCGCCGCCGCGGCGCCCATCGAGCCCGACGAGGATGAGCGCGCCCTCGTCGCCGACCTCCAGTTCGTGCCCGAGGACGACATGCGCGATGTCGGCGCCGTCACCCTGTTGCTCGGCGTGCGCGACAACGACCTCAAGGGCCGCGGCGCGCAGGACCTGACCTCGCTCGCGCTGGTGCACGGAGACCCCGACACGCAGGACGAGCACTGCCTGCGCGGGCTCAACGACGACGAGCCCAACGGATCGGGACGCGCCATCACCGCCTGCCGCGCCTACATCGAGAAGCGGGTGGGGCAGGCCATCGCCGGGCTCGACGCCGAGGGCCGCCCGTCGGACCGCATGAAGCTGCCGATCCACCTCGCGGTCCGCAACGACGTCGCGGCGGACCTGCCGACCTTCTACGTGCGCATGGGCCAGGCGCTGCACGCACTGGAGGACGGCTTCTCCCACACCTACCGGACGGAGGACGGCCGCACGGTGACAGTCGCGCTCAACTGGCTCGACGTCGTCGGCGAGACGCACGAGGAGTCGCGCGACGGACCGGGGCACTCCGAGGCGCTCGACGCCTGCGACGACGCCGACGACCTGCGCACGCTGCGCCGCGAGCTCGCCACCGACGCCTCGGCCGAGCTGCTCCACGCCGCGCTCGCGCCCGGCCGCACCGACGAGGAGAAGATGAACGACGTCCGCGCCGTGCTCGACACCTATCTCGGCTACCAGCCTGGCTGCACGCCCGACAACAAGTGGTGCGACGCCGCGGAGGCACGCATCCCCGCGCCCGGCTGCGGCTGCACCGTCGTCGGACAGGAACCCGCTTCGAAGGGCACGGCGGCGATCGTCGTCGCTGGCGCGATCGCGTTCGTGGCCGCTCGAGCCCGCCGGCGAACGTCGCGTCGCGGCGCGCTCGCAGCATGCGCGGCGGTGGCCCTCGCGCTCGCGTCCGCCGCCGGCCCCGCGCGCGCCCAGGTGGCGCCGCCTGCCGCGAGCACTGCCGCGGCGCCGGCCGCGCCCCCCGGCACGCCGCCGCCCGCCGCCACGCCGCCGGGGACGCCGCCCCCGGAGGGGGCGCCCTCGAGCGTGACCACCTCGGTCATCCCCGGGTCCACACCCGCGGCGCCCCCGACCACGGCGACCCAGGTGGTGACCCCCGGCGCGGTGACGACGACGGTGACCGCGCCGCGCGTGGAAGACGAGAAGGCGCCGCCGCCGCCGAACATCGTGCCCGTCGAGGAGCCGGGTCCCACCGATCCGACCGCGACGACCTGGGGGTTCGCGCTGACCGGCGCGGGCGCCGTCGACAAGGCGGCGGTCGCCGGTGCTCTCGGGCTTCGCCTGCGCATCAGCAAGCGCTGGGCGTTCGGCCTCGACGGCGAGTGGAACCCATTCCTCGCCCTGAGCGGGGAGGAGCCGGTGCGCACTGGCGCGCTGAACATCTACGGCTCGGCGTTCCTGCGGCTGCCCCTCGCGTACGAGGCGTTCAACATCCGCTCGCAGCTCAGCCTGGGCACGTCGACGCTGCTCTTCGATCTCTACGGCGCGCCGAGTGGGAGCACCGGCATCTACCTCGGGTTGAACCCGATCGGCGTCGAGTACAAGGCGACCGACTGGTTCTACCTGGTCATCAATCCCATCGGCATCGCCGTGCCCGTCCCCCAGATCTCGGGTCTGCCCTTCCTCTATCCGCAGTACCGCCTGTCCCTCGCCGTGGAGTTCTACGCCGGGTGATCGGGGGTCGCCCGGCGGGGTGACGGCGCACTGCTCGCCGCTGCCGCCGCTCCGGGCCAGGGTGCTGCTTGATCGGGGCGGCTTCGCGGGGGCGGGGCCCTGCGCTTCCGGGCGGGTGACCTGTTCTTGCGCACCCTGACCCTGCGGGCGGGTGCGCGGCTGCGCTGTGCGCCGTCCCCCCGCCGGGCTCTGGTGGGTTTCTGGGTACCGCGAGAGAGGGGCGTACTTGCGGCGGCCGTTGGTGGATCGGCGACGGCTCATCCGGCTTGTGCCAGCGCTCTGCTTCTCGAAGAAAAGCCAATGAATCCAGTCGATGCGCTCGGGCGCGCGACGTAGCACGATGTGTGCAGAGGCGGCGCGGATGCGCTCCAGCTCTGCCCTCGCCGGTCTCGCCCTCGCCGCTCTCTTCGTCGTGGGCTGCGACGCCGAGGAAGGGTCCAGCGAGGAGGCCTACGCCACGGAGGGCCTGAGCAGGACGCTGACGCTGCGCTTCGCGGCCGCCGAGGGCGAGGGCGCGCTGTCGCTGAAGAGCAGCGGCAAGGCGCTCACCTGCAGCGATCGGTTCGCGGGGGTCGAGGGCGAGCGCATCACCTGCAAGCGCACCGGCGAGACGGTGCAGGTCATCGTCAAGACGGTCGAGGACGCCGAGGACGAGGTGGTCGCCGTCCGCGATCTCGACCGGAAGCGCGGCTACTACGCGTGCTCGCGCACCGGCGACGTGAAGGGCGCCCCCGCGGAGATGAAGTGCAACCTCACCACCCTCGCGCCGCGAGGGACCGGTGGGCTGTCGTCGCCCTTCGACTCCTCGGTCGACGGCGTCACCGTCCCCAACGCCCACTGGGTCGACGAGGGCAAGACCGTCCTCCGCGGCATGGAGCCACGCACCCCCGAGCAGTTCGCGGAGCTTCGCGCCGCCGGCGTCGAGCGCGTCCTCATCTTCAAGAACACCACCGGCAAGGACGACGTCGGCCACGAGATCACGTCGTGGAACCTCCCGGAGGGCGACGTGCTCCACGTCCCCTTCCAGTGGAAGGACCTGCCCGACTTCACCTCCCCTTGCGAGCAGACGCTGGAGGCGCTGCGCTTCATCCGCGAGAGCGAGGACGAGCAGCGCAAGGTCTTCTTCCACTGCACCGTGGGCGAGGACCGCACCGGCTACCTGGCGGCGCTCCACGCGCTGCTCTTCGAGGGCGGCGAGGCCCGCGCCGCGTTCGACCAGGACATGTGCGAGCGCGGCTACGGCAGCGGCAACCCGCAGAAGCCCGGCTTCGTCCTCGGCAAGCTGGAGGAGGGGCTCACCCCGCTCTACCGCTCGATGGCCTGGCTCATCCAGGAGGGCGTGCTCACCGACGACCTCGAGAGCGAGGCCTGCGGGGCGCAGCCCGAGGTCCCCGAGAACTTCATGGTCGACCCGTTCACCTGCGGGGTCTCGACGACACTACGCCCCTCGCTGGACTGAGGCCGTTGACCGCAGGCGGCAGCGATCGGGGCGACCGCCAGGACCAGGAGGATGGCTGGCTCGCCGAGCGCCACGACGACGTGGTCCTCTGCGCCGTCTGCGACGGCATGGGATCCATGGTGTCGGGCCGCGCGGCGGCCGACCTCGCGCTGTCGATGCTGCAGACGGCGCTCCGCAGCGGCGCCTCCCCCACCGCCGTCCTCGAGCAACTGCCGGTTGCGAACAGCGACATCCTCGCGCGGGCGGACCGCGCGCGGCGACGAGAGCCGGGCTGCGATCCGGGCTGGCTCGGGCGGGGAAGCACCGCCGAGGTCGCCGTGTTCACCGCCGGGTCGGCGCACCTCGCGCACGTGGGCGACGGCAGCATCTATCGGCTGCGCGCAGGGAAGCTGGAGGAGCTGACCACGCCGCACACGCTGCTGAACGAGTACTGCCGGGTTCAACCGCAGGCCACGGAGGCCGAGCTGCAGGCCCTCCCTGCGAACGTCATCGTTCGTGCCCTGGGTATGCGCGATGACATCGAGATCGATCGCATCGTCATGCGGACCTGCCCGGGTGACGTGTTCCTCCTCTGCTCCGATGGCGTCACGGCGTACCTCGATGAGGACGCCATCGCGACGCTCCTGCGGCAGCGCGAGGCACCGTCGGTCCTCGTGCGCGCCGTGCTCGCGGCGGCCGCAACGTCCTGTACCAGGAACAGGTCTCGCGACAACGCCACCGCGGTGATCCACGTCGTCGTCGGCTAGCCCCGGCTCTCCATCATGAGAGCCCCGGCTAGCCCCGCCTGGCACGAGCGCCGCGGTGCGAAGCTCCGCGTGGAACTCCGACGCACCATGCATTCCGCGAGCGAAGCCAGCACGCGCAGGCGCCAGGCCCGGATGCGGGTCAGTGCAAGGTCAACAGTCTTGGCATCTCTGCACCGGCCGCATCCGGGACTCGCGCCGGAGGCGAGCCTTTGGGGATGGGGGACCCGCTGCGGAGCGTCTTCGCGGAGCAGTGGGGGAAGGGGGCGCGCAGCAAGCCCCCTTTCTACCGCTTGAGCCCGTCGAGGACCTCGAGCGCGAGCTCGTACCTCCCGAGGGGAGGCATCAGGTAGGCGCCCTGCACGCGATCGCGCACCGAGAACAGCATCTCCCTCGCGATGGCGACGCCCTCCTTCCGCGCCTCCGCGCCGGGCGTGGCCTTGCGCATGCGCTCGCGGATCGGCTCCGGGATCTGCATGCCAGGCACCTCGTTGTGGAGGAACTCGGCGTTCTTGTGGCTGACCAGCGGAAGCACGCCGACCAGCACCGGCACCTTCAGGTGCTTGATGCGTTCGAGCACCACCTGCAGCACGTCCTCGTGGAAGACGGGCTGGGTCATGACCATCTCGCAGCCGGCGGCGACCTTTCGCTCGAGGCGCTCGATCTCCTTGTCCAGGTCCTGCGCCCCCGGCTCCAGGCCACTCGCGCAGAAGAACGCGGTGCGCCCTCCGCGCAGCGGCTTGCCCGCAGGGTCGACGCCGCGGTTCATCTGGCTCGCCATGTGGAGGAGGCCGATCGAGTCGAGGTCGTAGACCGCGGTCGCCTCCGGGTAGTCGCCGACCTTGGGCGGGTCGCCGGTGATGACCACCAGGTTGCGCAGGCCGACCGCGTGGGCCCCGAGGAAGTGCGCCATCTGCCCGATGACGTTCCGGTCGCGGCCGCACACGTGGAGGATGGGGTGGATGCCGTGCTGCTGGACCAGCATGCTGCAGAACGCCAGGTTCGACATGCGCGCCATCGCCCGCGGCCCGTCCGCGACGTTGACGGTGTCGATTCCGGCGTCGATCAGCATCTTCGCTGCGGCCAGGGCGCTGGCGCAGGAGACGCCGGGCTCCGGGTTGACCTCGACCGAGACGATGAACTTCCCCGCGGCGACCTTGGCCGCGAGATCGCTGCGCTCGGCCAGTGGCACCGGCTCTTCACCGTGCTGCGTGCCCTGCACCTCGGGGGTGCGGCTCGACTCCACCGTGATGTCGCCGCCGCGCATCATGCGCGCGCTCTTGGCCATCCACCGCACGTGCTCGGGGGTGGTGCCGCAGCAGCCGCCGACGATCTTCACGCCGGCCTGGATCATGCGGCGCGCGAAGACGTCGAAGTACTCCGGCGTTGCCATGTAGAGGAGGCGCCCGTCGACGGTGCGCGGCAGCCCGGCGTTGGGCTGCACCCAGATCGGCAGGCCGGCGCGGCGCATCCTCTCCGCCATGGCCAGCGAGAGCTGCGGCCCGTCGCCGCAGTTGACGCCGATCACATCGGCACCGGCGTCGCGGAGGCGTAGCGCGACGTCCTCCGGGCCCGAGCCGTCGGCGACCGTCCCGTCGGTGTCGAAGGTGACCATGGCGGCGATGGGCAGGCGCGCCGCCGCGCGGCGGGTGGCGGCGATGGCGACCTCGATCTCGTCGAGGTGGCGGAACGTCTCGAGGACGAACAGGTCGGAGCCGCCCTCGGCGAGCGCGCCGGCCTGCTCCTCGAAGGTCCGCGCCGCGGCGGTGAGCTCCCCCTCGCGGTCGGCGCCAGGGACCAGCCCGGTGGGCCCGATCGACCCGGCGACGTACGCGCGGTCGCCGGCGGCGGCGCGCGCCAGGCGCGCGCCGGCGAGGTTGTACTCGCGGACCTCGCCCACGAAGCCGAAGCGCTCCAGCCGGAAGCTGTTGGCGCCGAAGGTGTTGGTCTGGATGACCTGCGCGCCGGCGTCGACGTACTCGACGTGGATCTTGGAGACCAGATCGGCCCGCGCGACGTTGAGCTGCTCGAAACACTGGGTGACGAAGACGCCGCGCTCGTAGAGGAGCGAGCCCATGGCCCCGTCGGAGACGAGGATGGTGCTCTTCGCGGCCTCGAGGAAGGACGCAGCGAGCCGGGTGGACGGCGACATGACGCGCATCCTAGTCCGTTCACTGCGGCGCGCTATCGCCTGTGTTTCAGCCTCTCCGCAGCCTTCAGAACGCTCCGCGGACGACGATCCCGCCCTCGGACGGCGAGGCGATGGGGGCGAACGACCGCACCGACAGGCCGGTGTCGGCGGCCCCGTCTTTGCCGGTGAGGAGGAGCACCGTCGCGACGCCGGCGCTCACCGCAAAGGCGCCGATCAGGACCCAGCCCACGCCCTGGCGGGTGTTGACCGAGCTGCGCTCGTCCTCGAAGGCCGCGCGCTCGGCGCTGGAGAACGCGGAGCCGTCGCTCTTCTGGCAGGGGTCGCGGTCCACGGAGGGGCGGCCCTGCGCGTCGAAGCACTGCCCGTCGAGATCGGCGTCGTCCGAGGCGGCGGTCGCAAGCAGGGGCAGGGCGACGATCAGCGCCGCCCCGCCTGCGGCGTAGAGGGTGACCGGCAGCCAGGGGAACGGCGTGTGCCGCTCCTCCGAATGGGGCGGCGGCGGCTGCGCCTCGCCACCGAGGGGCGGCAGGGCGGCCTCGATGACCCGCGTCTCCCCCAGCGCGACCTCGAAGGTGTTCTCGAAGCGGACCCGGCCCGGCGCCTCGGCGACCACCACGTGCTGGCCGGGGTCCACGCCGCGCGGGCCCGCGCCGGGCGGCACGTCCACGCCGTCGATCTTCACCGTGGCGCCCACGACGCCGCGCGCGACGCGGACCTGGACGGTGGGAATGCGCGCGCGGAGATCGGTGGCCACCTGCGTCGCCACGTCGAGCGCCTGCGCGTCGGCGCGGGCCAGCTCGCGCGCTCGGTCGTAGGCCGCGAGGGCGTCCATCATCCGCCCCAGGCGCTCCTGGCAGCGACCGATGCGGAGGCGCACCGCGGCCGTCTCCTTTACCGCGGCGACCGCAGCGTAGCGCTCGATCGCCGTCGCGCAGTCGCCGCGCGCCTCGGCCGCTTCCCCCTCGGCAAAGGCGCGACGCGCCTGCTCGAGCGCGTCCGCCTCCTGCGCCCACGCAGGGGCGCGAGCTGTCACGAGGAGCGCCACCAGCGCGACGACGCCGAGCCCTCGATGCCTCAACTCGCGAGAGAGGAGACGCGATGGGCCGCGGGAGCGTCAAGGGCGCGCCGGCACTCGATCATGACCTTGCCCAGGCCAGGGAGCTCCGGGGCGCCGTGTATTCTGCCCGCTGGCGCTCTGTCGGGCTTTGTGCGCTCCTCGAGGGCGGGACCCGCCGCACCGCTTGACCCTGGGGGAGGGGCCGCGGACGATCCGCAGGGCCCTCCGGGGGCCTGCGAGGGCGTGCGAAGGTGAAGTCCGGCGACATCGTGGCCGATCGCTACCAGCTCGAGCAGAAGCTCGGGATGGGAGGGATGGGCACCGTGTGGTCTGCGCAGCACAGGCAGACCGGTCGCCTCTTCGCGCTCAAGATCATGCACGCGACCGTCGCGATGAACGACGACTCGCGGCAGCGATTCCTGAAGGAAGCCAAGGCTTCCGCGCGCATCGATCACCCCAACGTCATCGACGTGCTCGACGTCGGCGAGCTACCCGACGGCATCCTCTTCATGGCGATGGAGCTGCTCGAGGGGCTGCCCCTCGCCGACGCGCTCCGCATCGACCCGGCGCTCACCGTGCGCGAGCTCCTCCTCGCGCTGCGCGACACATGCAGCGCTCTCGCCGCGGCGCACGCGGTCGGCATCGTCCACCGCGACGTGAAGCCGGCGAACATCTTCCTCCACCGGGACCGCGCGAGCGGCCTGGTGCGCCCGAAGATCCTGGACTTCGGCGTCAGCAAGTTCGCCTTCCTGGAGGAGAGCGCGACCCAGACCGGCTCGCTGCTCGGCTCGCCGCGCTACATGAGCCCCGAGCAGGCGCGCTCTGCGGCCCAGGCCGACGCGCGCTCCGACGTCTGGTCGCTCGGCGTCATCCTCTTCGAAGCGCTCACTGGGGTCTACCCGCACGAGGGCGACAGCTTCTCCAACCTGGTGGTCGCCATCGCGACCACCGCGCCCCGGTTGGTCGCCGCGATCGCGCCCACGGTGCCGCCGGCGCTGGCCTCGCTGGTGGACGAGTGCCTGCGCCCGCGCGACGCCCGGCTGGCCTCGTGCGACGCGCTCGGCGCGCGCATCGACGACCTGCTGATGACGCACGATGTCGCGTCGATGCCGTGCGCGCGGGGCAAGAACAAGAAGGCCATCCCCCGGCCCCACGACTTCGAGGTGCGCACCCAGGCGGAGATGGGGCGTGAGATGCGCGCCTCGCTCGCCGGGATGCCTTCACACTTCGCGGCGACTCCGCAGGCGGCGCCCCCGCGCTCGAAGATCTTCAGCGAGTCGTCGTCGTCCTCGACGAACCCCATGCGGGCGACCAACCCCATGGCGGCGACAACCCCCATGGGTACGACGCCCGGCTTGCCTGCCGCATCGGAGACGTTCGAGGTCACGCGGCCGGGCGCGCCCGCGCCGCGGGCGCTCCCCATCCGCGGGCGGACGACCCCGATGAGCCCGTCGGCCCACGAGATCGCCGTCGCGCTCGCCAAGGCCTCGCAGCTGACCGCAGCGAGGATTGCCGGGGCCCAGGGGGGCGCAGCCGGGCAGGGCGTGGGCATGGGGCTGCCGCCGGCGCCGCCCTTGTCCGTCGTCCCTCCGCCGCGCGGGTCCCATTGGGACTCCGCGCAGACGCCCCGGCTGCACGCCTTCGACCCAGACGACATGCGGACGCAGATCCAGTCGCGCCCCGAGACCCAGTCGGGGCGGGAGCGCCCGCCCGGCGCGGGGACGACCGACGCCGCCACCCGCCTCATCACCCTGCCCGATCCCGATGCCGGCACGCCGACGATCACCACCTCGGTCTCGCTGTCGGCCGCCCTCCGCAGCGCGGCGGTCACCTCGGTGCAATCCAGCGCGTCACCCGCCTTCAGCCCGCAGGCCGAGCCGCGCGATCACCTGGTGGAGAGCATCTCCGCCTTTGGCGTCGAGCAGCACCGCCGCCCCCTGGTGCCGAGCGGCGCGCCCGCCGCCGACGGGGCGGCGTCGCCCTTCCGCCGCCGCAACGCGGGAGCGGCCATCGTCGCCGCCAGCGTCGCCGTTCTCGGCCTGGCGACGGCGCTGGTGGTGGTCATGGGGCGCGGTGCAAGCGACCGCGCGGTCGGCGCGTCGCCGGCGCCGCTCGAGCAGCCGCCCCCGGCCCTCCTGGTGACCGCCGTGCCGGAAGAGGCCGCCGTCGAACCCAGGGCGGCCACGCCCGCCGCCGCCGCCGCGCCCGCCCCGAGCACCTCGGCGTCCGCCGCGCCGTCGGTCTCCGCGTCCGCACCGAAGGTGGGCGGTCCCTGGCCCTTCACCAGTGGCTGGGCGCCGCCCGCGCCGTCGCCCTCGGGTCGGGTCCGGCCGGCCCAGCCGCGACCCTGCGCCAAGGACAAGATCGACTGCCTGGGCTCGGGGCTCTAGCGCTCGTCGAACTCGACCTGGAGGCTCGACCACGAGAGGCCGGATCCGACGACGACCATGCCGACGATGTCGCCGGGGCGGAAGTCGTCCCAGCGCTGCGACATGACGGTCGGCGCGCCCGCGGCGGCCTGGTTGCCGTACTCGACGATGTTGTGGAAGTGGCGCTCCTCCGGGATCTCGCAGCGCCGGGTGATGCTGCTCAGCATGGTGAGGTTCGCCTGATGGCCGACGTAGATGAAGCGGCGATCCGGGGGCGCGCTCGTCTGCAGCTGGCGGAGGAGCTCGGTCATCGTCTTGATCGCGAACTTCTGCACCGCCGAGCCGTTCTGCGAGAAGTGCCCCAGCCGCGGGATCAGCACTTCCTCGGCGCCCGAGGGGGCGGCGCCGAAGAGGGTGCGCGTGACGCGCACCTTCGACCGCACCTTGGTGGAGACGACCGCCGCCGCGGTGGCGTCGCCGAAGAGGATGGCGCTCGACCGGTCGGCGAAGTTCACCACGCGCGTGGTGTTCTCGGGCACCACGAGCAGCACGTACTCGGGGAGCGCCTGGCCCATCTTGTCGACGACGTCGACCATGAGACCGAAGGTGGAGCATGCGGCCTGCAGGTCGAACGCCGTCTTCTCGATGCCGAGGAGCCTGGCGACGCTGGACGCCTCGGTGGGGATCACGTTGTCGGGGGAGCTGGTGCCGCCGATCACCATGCCGATGTCCTCGACGCGGATCCCGGCGCGCTCGATCGCCATCAGCGCGGCGCGCCGCGACGTCTCCGCATTGGAGTAGAGGCGCGCCTCGTGACCTGCGCGCAGGTCCTGGTTCTTCGTCGCCTTGATGTAATCGAGCGGGAGCAGCGTGCGCCGGTTCTTGATGCCGACACGGGAGACGATCCACTCCTCGGTGGTGCCGATGTCGAGCGACTCGAGGAACCGGTTGTCCAGCTCGTTCTCCGGGTGGAAGTGCCCGAAGCCGTGGATGTAGAGCATCGCGCAGGGCAGTTACCACGGCCCGGCCGCGATCTGCACCGCACACCTGGTCCCGCCCCCGTGGACCCCGGACGCGGCGCGCCGGGTGACGCGTCGCGACAACTCGCCTACCGTCGGCGCGCGCCATGTCCTCACGTCAGGATCCGGTCACGCCTGCGCTGCCCCGCGTCGACTCCGCAGCGCTGGTCTCGCGCCTGGAGGCGGAGCGCCGCGCGGCCGCTGGTCGCACCCTCCTCGCCTTCGACGCCGACGGCACGCTGTGGAGCGGCGACGTCGGCTTCGACCTCTTCAAGTCGGCGCTCGCCGATCGTGCCCTCTTGCCCGAGGCCAGGGCCGCGCTGGCCGCCGAGGCGCACGGCGCCGGCCTCTCGGTCGAGCCCGGCGACGACGCCAACGCCATCGCCCTCCACCTCTTCGCGGCCTGGGCCACCGGCGGCTACGACGACGGGCGGGCCTTCCGCATGATGGCGTGGGCCTTCGCCGGGCACGACGCGCAGGCGATGCTCGCGCTGGCGGAGCGCGCCCTCGGCGCGGCTGGACTCGAGTCGCGCGTTCACGCGCCGGTGCGCGCGGTGATCCACTGGGCGCACGACGCCGGCGTCGAGGTGTGGATCGTCAGCGCGTCGCCGCGCGCCGCGGTCGAGGTGGGCGGGCGGCTCTTCCACGTCCCGGTGGAACGGGTCCTGGCAGTGACGCCGCAGAGCCGAGGCGGCTTCCTCGTCGCCGAGCTGGAGGAGCCGGTCCCCTACGACGAGGGCAAGGCGCAGGCGCTCTCCGCCGCCGCTCCAGACGCGACCATTCTCGGTGCCTTCGGTGACAGCGCGTCCGACGGTCCGATGATGCGGATGGCCCGGGTGGCGGTGGCGGTGGAGCCGCACGCGCGGCTGCGCGCCCTGGGTGCGACGCTCGGCCACCTGGTCGAGCTGGTGGTCGATGACGCCCCGCACGCGCCTGCGCCCAAGCCGTGAGCCACCTCGTCGTCTCCGGCCTGGTGCGCGAGTTCCCCGGCGCCGAGCGCGCGGCGCTGGGCGGCGTCGATCTCGACGTCGCCGAGGGCGAGTCGCTGGTGCTGGTCGGGCCCTCCGGCTGCGGAAAATCGACGCTGCTGCGCCTGGTGGCCGGCCTCGACGAGCCGACGCGGGGCCGGATCACCCTGGGCGGGCGCGACCTCGTCGACGTGCCCCCGCAGGAACGCGACGTGGCCATGGTGTTCCAGGGTTACGCCCTCTACCCGCACCGCACCGTGCGGAGGAACATCTCGTTCCCGCTGGAGATGCGCAAGGTGGCCGCGCCGGAGCGGGCCAAGCGGGTGGAGGAGGTCGCGGACCTCCTCGGCATCCGCCCGCTACTGGAGCGCTACCCGGCCAACCTGTCTGGCGGCGAGCGGCAGCGCGTCGCCATCGCGCGGGCGCTGGTGCGCCACCCGAAGCTCTTCCTGTTCGACGAGCCGCTGGCCAACCTCGACGCCGGGCTGCGCGCGGAGCTCCGGGTCGAGCTGGCGGCGCTGGTCCGCCGGCTGGGCGTGACCGCGGTCTTCGTCACCCACGATCAGGCGGAGGCGATGACCATGGGCGATCGCATCGCCGTCCTCTCCGCCGGCAAGCTGCAGCAGATCGGCACCCCACGCGAGGTCTACTCGCGTCCGTCCAACCGCTTCGTCGCCACGTTCCTGGGCACGCCGCCGATGAACGTGTTCGCCGGCAAGGTCGAGGGTGGCCGCGCGCACCTCGGCGAGACCTCGATCGCCGCCCCCGCAGGCGCCGCCGACGGCGCGGTGCTGCTGGGCTTTCGCCCCGAGCGGGCGACGCTGATTGAGGAGGGCGACGACGTCGGCGACGATCTGGCCATCTCGGGCACCATCCACTTCCTGGAGTCGCTCGGCGACGAGACCATCGTGCACGTCGATCTCGGCGAGGGCGCCGCGGCGCGCGTGCGCGTGCCCGGCTTCACCGACCTCGCCCGCGGCACCGCGGTGCGGGTGCGGGCGCCTCGCGACACCGTCGCCTGGTTCGACGCCGCCGGCGACGCGAGGATCGACGCGTGACACGGCTCGGGCGCCGGAGCGCGCTGGTGGGCGCCACCGGCCTCGCGCTGGCGAGCGGTGTCGGCTGCGCGTCCCGCGCCGACTCGCCGGAGGCGGCGCTCTGGTACGCGTACGGCGGCAAGAACCGCGAGGTGCTGCTGGAGCTGGTGGCGCGCTTCCACGCGACGCACCCCCAGCACCGCGTCGTCCCCACCTACCAGGGCGACTACTTCGAGCTCCTCGCCAAGCTCCGCACCGGGATGCACGCCGGCGTGGTCCCCGCGATCACGCACGTGGTCGGCGAGGTGATCCCCTACCTCGACGAGGCCGAGGTGCTGGCCCCGCTCGCCGCCCTCGGGCTGGACGACGCCGACGTGGTCGAAGCGCTCGCGCAGCGCGGCACGTTCCAGGGCGGCGGCGACCGCCCGCTGGTCGGTCTGCCCTTCAACCGGTCGACCCCCATCGCGTACTTCAACGGTGAGGTCCTGAAGGGGCTGGGCCTCGCGCCGCCCACCACCTGGGAGGAGCTGCGTGACTTCGCGCGCGCCGCGTCGAAGGGCACCGAGTCGAGCCGTCGCTTCGGCTTCGGCTGCCCGGTCGACTGGTGGTTCTGGGTCGCGCTGGTAGCGCAGGCCGGCGGCTCGGTGGTCGAGCACGGCGGCGAGGTCTCCCTCGGCGGCGAGGCGGGTGTGCGAGCACTGTCACTCTGGCAGGAGCTTGTAGGCCAGGGCTTCATGCGCCCCCCACCCGGCCGCGACTACAACGCCTGGCAGGTGGTCAACTCCGACTTCCTCGCCGGTCGCGTGGCGATGATCTGGACCAGCACCGCGTTCCTTCGCTACCTGGAGCAGAACGCGAAGTTTCCGGTGATCGCGGCGCCGCTGCCGGGTGACGTGCGGCGCGGCGTCCCCACCGGCGGCACCTTCTTCGTCGTCCCCCGTCGCGCGCCGGAGCGGCAGCTCCCCGCGGCGTCGTCGTTCCTGAAGTTCATGATGGAACCGGCGCAGGCCAATCACTTCGCGACGAAGACCGGCTACATTCCGGTGTCGAAGACCGGCGTCGCCGAGCTCGAGGCCTCGGGCGTGCTGACGAAGCAGCCCAACGATCGCGTGGCGCTCGATCAGCTCCAGCACGCGTTCGCGTGGCCGTGGTCGCCGCGCCTCTTCCGCATTCAGCGTGACGTCGTGCAGCCGCGCCTCGAGGGTGCGGTGCTCGGCAAGCGGCCCGCGCGCGAGGCGCTGGCCGAGGCCCGCGAGGCGTCGAAGGTCGAGGACTGACCGGTGCGACCGCGAAGCGCGCTCCAGCCTTGGCTCTTCCTCGGCCCGACCCTGCTGGTGCTGGGGACCTTCGTCGTGCTGCCGCTGCTCACCGCGGTGTACGAGAGCCTGCACCGCTGGGATCTGCTGACGCCGCGCAAGTACGTCGGGCTGCGCAACTACGAGGCGCTCGCCGCGGGGGGGCAGCTGCTCGACACCCTGGGCCGAACGCTGGGCTTCGGCGTGGTGGTGGTGGTGCTGGGCGTGGGCCTAGGCCTCGGCCTGGCGATCGCGCTCGACCGCCCGGGGCGCGCCTTTGCCTTCGTGCGCGGGGCGGTGTTCAGCGCGTACGTGGTGTCTTGGGTCGGCGTCGCCCTCCTCTGGATGTGGATCCTCGACGCCGACGCCGGCCTCCTCACCGCGCTGGTGCGCGCCCTCGGCCTCCAGCCCCGCAGCTGGCTCGGCGATCCCTCGGTCGCCCTGTGGTCGCTGGCCGGCGTGACCGTCTGGAAGATCACCGGCTACGCGATGGTGATCTTCCTCGCCGGCCTGCAGGACGTGCCTCGCTCCCTTCGCGAGGCCGCGGCCCTCGACGGCGCTGGGCCGCTGGCGCGCTTCGTCCACGTCACGTGGCCGATGCTGCGGCCGACCACCGCCTTCGTCGCGACGACCAGCCTCATCCTCAGCTTCCAGGCCTTCGACGTGGTCCGCGTCATGACCCAGGGCGGTCCGGTGAAGTCGACGACGCTGTTCGTCTACGCCATCTACGAGCAGGTGTTCCTCGACCTGCGGGTCGGGCGCGCCAGCGCGCTGGTCGTCGTGTTCTTCCTGGTGTTGCTCGCGCTCACGCTGCTCCAGCTGTGGGCCTTCCGCCTCGCGCGGCGGGGCGCGGACGAGGGCGCTGGCGGCGCCCGCGGCGGGGGAGGGGACTGACATGCGCGAGCGCAGCTCGATGGCCACGCGCCTCGCCAGCACCGCGGTCCTGCTGCTGGTAGGCGCGATCTGGCTCGTCCCCTACGCGTGGATGACCATCACGTCGCTGAAGACGCTGCCCGAGATCGTGCAGGCGCCGTCGTGGCCCATCCCCCAGCGCTTCCAGCTCGACGCTTACCGCGAGGTGTTCCGCTCGATGCCGGTGGGGCGCTACCTGCTCAACACCATCGTGATGGCGCTGGCGATCGCGCTCCTCCAGATCGCGCTGGCGCTGCCCGCCGGCTACGCGCTCGCCAAGCTGCGGTTCCGCGGGCGCGCGGCGGCGTTCGGCCTGGTGCTGGCGTGCCTGCTGGTGCCGGCGCAGGTCACCTTCGTCCCCACCTTCCTCCTGCTGGGCAAGGTCGGGCTCATCAACACGATGGCCGCGCTGGTGGTGCCCTTCGCCGTGAGCGCGTTCGGCACCTTCCTGGTGCGCCAGGCCATGCTCCAGATCCCCGACGCCATCGTGGAGGCGGCGCGCCTCGACGGTGCGGGAGAGCTGACCATCGTGTACCGCGTGCTCGCGCCCATGGTGCGCCCGACGCTGGTGGCGATGTTCCTCTTCAGCTTCGTCTACCACTACAGCGATTACTTCTGGCCGCTGGTGATGACGACCGACGACACGGTGAGGACGCTGCCGCTCGCGGTCGCCCTCCTCCGCGAGCAAGGCACCGGCGTGCGCTGGCACGTGGTCATGGCCGGGAACGTGGTCCTCAGCGCGCCGGTGCTCGTCGTGTTCGCCCTGGCACAGCGGCACATCGTGCGCGCCGTCGCCGGGCGAGCTTGAGCCGGTCGACCTCGCGCTAGGAGGCCAGCCTCGTCGCGGCCGCGCGCATCATCTCCAGGCTGGAGCTGGCGCTGCGGGCCGACTTCGCGAAGTTCATGTACTCGCGCGCCGCGGTCGAGGTCCACCCGAAGGTCGCGACAAGCCGGGCGCGCGCGCCTGCGCCCTCGTCGCCGAGGTAGCTCTCGAGATCCTCGTCGCAGAGGACGGTCGCGCCGTCCGCAGCGTGCTGCTCCAGGCAGGGCTGACGGCAGACGACGACGAGCTTGGAGATCACCATGCGCTCGAGGTGGGCGGTCATCGCCACGCACCCCTGATCGGTGGCCCCCGCCAGGGGGATACCGCAGATGGCGCAAGGGAGCCGCGGATCGGGTTCGGACGACATGGGAGCTCCTTCTTCACGGCGACTGAGCCACCTCGGGGGTCGAAGCGGTCGCGAGAAGGCTCTCGCAAGCCCCATACCTTGCACTACCGCCCGAGAATCCCCGGGTGGGACGGTCCTTCGTGCCGCACTTCGAGGGCGAGAGTCATGACGCCCACGGGCCCACTGTGGCGCGCGTGCCCTGGATCGCAGCACGTGACGCGGCGGAGCGATGACGCTCGCGTCAGTCGGGGGCGCGGTCTCGCACCACCCGTGCGCAGAGGGCGTCGAGTGACAGCGGCGCCGCCGGATCCGAGCCCAGGAGGAGCTTGCCGCGCATCATCGGGACCAGGCGGCTCGCCGCGCCGACCACCCGACCGTCGGCGAACACGACCCCTGCGGCGTCGGCCCACGCCGTCTGCGCGCGAAAGTCCTCCAGCTTGCCCGCGGCGACAGGGGTCAGGACGATCAGGATGGCGCTGGCGTCGCCGACCACCACCTCGATGTCGGCCGCGGCGATCCCGGGTTGCTCGGCGATCCACATCGACGTTGGGCCGACCGCGACCTCGCGCGGCGCGCGATCGTGTCGGCCCTCCCGCGTGCCGCGGTGCAGCGCGAAGCCGGGGCGGAGGTCGATCCTGCGGCATCGCGGCGCCTCGATCTCGCGCACCAGCTGCCACGCCAGCTCGGCGCAGGGCGGGTGGGTGGCCGAGCAGCGCCGCGCCGCCAGCGAGGCCTCGGGGAGGTCGCCCGCGACGCGGCGGAGCACGTGCGCGCGCAGCGACCAGGCCCGCGGATCGGTCGGGCGGTCGCGCACCAGCCGCTCGCTGGCCCCGATCGCGAGGGCGTCGGCTGCGGCGCCCGACTTCTCACCGGCAGCGACGATGGCCAGCGCGTAGGCCTGGTGAGCGACGGCGAGGCGAGACTCCACGTCAGGCGCGAGCTTCTCCAGGTCGACCAGCGCAGAGACGGCGACGCCGAGCAGCGCGTCGATGTCGTCCCCCGCGGTGCGCATCTCGCGTGCAAAGCGCTCCACACGATCGACGAAGGGCAGCTCCTCCGGCCGCGCCACCGCGCGCATCTCCCGGAAGGCCTCGGTCAGCGCCGCGTCGTCACCACCGCGCATCCCGCGCTCGAACAGCTCGCCCAGCCGGGCCGCCACCGCGCTGGGCGCCCCGTCCGCCGCTCCGGCCGGGGCCTCGCTCGACGCCGCGGGCAACGGCCGCGGCGGGAGGGGTCGCGCGCAACCGGAGAGCCCGACCGACCCCGCGATCGCCGCGACGATGATCGACGCGCGCATGCGCTCAGTCGATCGCGAAGCAGTAGAGACGCGAGGCGCTGCCGGTGCCGTTCAGCTCCTCCTGATCGCAGCCGTTCGACCGGTGCGCGAAGTTCCACCCGTCCTCGGGGGCGATGGGATCGACGGCGTCGGAGTGCCCGACGGTGACGACGTCGTCGCGCGACGACGACGTGAAGTCGGCGCAGCTCGATCCGCTGAAGGTTCCGTCGAGGTTGGAGCCGGTGAGGATGTCGTGCTCGTTGTTCGGCGACACGTTGGGGACGGGCTCGCCGTACTCGTCGACCGCGTGGGACGCAGCGAGACCGACCGCGTGGAGCCCCGCGACGTCGGCGGCGATCACCGCCTCGTGGGCGTTGGTCCAGGGGCCGACGCCGATGCGATCC